>CAXTMQ010000104.1:0-14142 GCA_964245305.1 uncultured Pyrinomonadaceae bacterium | reverse complement strand
TTATATGTAAATCCCGCGCCTGTTCCTCTTAATCTGGTCGGAAAAAGTTCGGGCAAATAATACGTGAAACTGCCGAACACGCCGAAGACGGTCAAGCCAATCGGGAAATACATATAAAGCCGCCAATACGGTTCGAGATTCAACTTGAATGCCACCATAATCGAAACTGCCGACAGCAGAAAATAAATAAAAAACATTTTCTTTCTGCCCAAAAATTTCGCGGTGGGAATAGTCAGAAGCGTTCCGATCAAACCGCCGAGATTAAAACTGTTCGTAGCGATTTTCACCCATTGCTGTCCGACTGCTTCGGTTGTCGTCGCGTCGAGTCCGAGGGTTTGCGAGTTTTGCGCCGCCAAGCCCTTCGCCACGACCGGAATAAAGGCGTTGCAGCTCCACCACATAATCAGCGCGGTAATCGCCATACAAAGCCCGCTAATCGTCAGCCGGACAAATTGCGGCGTGAACAATTCTTTTAATTTCGCCGCGCCTTCGTCCGCCGCGTTTTTCCAGCGTTCCGGTTCTTTAATAAAAATTCTGACGACGAAGGCGACCGCCGCCGGAATCAAACCGCACAAGAAAACGTATCGCCACGATGTCGCCGGATCGTTAAAATAAACGCCGGTGATTTGAAATGTCAGAAACGTGGCGAGAAATAATCCCGCGGGAGCGGAAGTGTAAAGAATCGCGCCGGCTTCGACGCGGCGTTTTTCCGGCACGACTTCGGCGACCATCGCCGCGCCCGCCGCCCATTCGCCGCCGATGCCGAGCGATGAAACGATTCTGCAAATTATCAAAAACCAGATGTTCGGCGCAAACGCGCAAGCCGCCGTGCCGAGCGCGTAAAGAATCATCGTCAAAAGAAGCGTTTTCGCGCGTCCGATGCGGTCGGCGACTTTGCCGAAAACAACGCCGCCGACTGCCCAGCCGACGAGAAGAACCGAAGTCAAAATTCCCGTCCATTCGAGCGTCGCCGCCTTCGCTTCCATTGAGCCGAGCGGCAAATTCAAAAGCGTCGGTACGCAATTCGGCGCGACGTAATTAAACAGAAGCCCGTCGAAAACATCAAAGCCCCAACCGAGCCACGCGGCAAACAAAACCGTCCACTGATACGAATTCATATCCAAAAATGTACGCCGCGAAGAGTCGGAAGTTTGATTCATAAATTTGTTCGTCAAGAAAAGAATTTGAAGCGAAATAAATTTACGACATTTTCGCCGCGAACGGCAAACGAACTGCAAAAGAGAATTAACAGGGATGAAGGGGATGAACAGGATATTTTTAAATCAATAAATCCCTTTCATCCCTGTTAATTCTTTTGTGCTAATCTTACGCTATGAACGAGGACAAATCTCTGCAAGAAACTTACGCGCCCGAAGGAATTTGTTTCGGCTGCGGCGTGAAAAACGAGAAGGGTTTGCGGATTCGCAGTTTTGAAATTGGCGAAGAAACCGTTGCGACGTGGCAAGCCGAGCCGCATCATCAGGCGTTTCCCGGAATGCTTTCGGGCGGAATTGTCGGAACGCTGCTCGATTGTCATTCTAATTGGACGGCGGCGAATTTTTTGATGAAACAAACCGGCAAAACTGCGCCCGACTGCACCGTTACGGCAAATTACGCGGTAAAACTTCTGCGACCGACACCGTTTGATGCGACGATTTTTCTAAAGGCTCGTGTCGTCGAATCAACCGACACGACCGCGACCGTCGAAGCCGAACTGATCGCCGACGAAAAAGTCTGCGCGACGTGCAGAGGCTTGTTCGTCGCCGTCAAAGAAGGTCATCCGGCTTATCATCGCTGGTAAAAAGTTAAGCCGCGAATTACACGAATTATTTTTATGATTTTTATGTGCAATTCACGGCTAAATAATTCTTTGCATTTGTCTTTCAAATTCTTCGGTCAAGCCTAATCTTTCAAGCCAGAGTTTTTGCTCTTTCATTAATTCGGGCAAATAAATGACATCCGATAAAGCGTATTCGACCAATTCGTTTGTCCAAATGCCGTTCCAGTTTTTGTTAAATTTTTCGCGCTGCGATTTGTCTAAATCAACGGCGAAATGACGATAGAGAGTTTCGGCTAAACTCGCCGATTGATTCGCGCCCTTCGTGAGAACTTTTTCGGCGATCATCGTGTCGAAAATGTTTGAGACTTGATAACCGTTTTCGCGCAAAAATTCCAGATCGAATTTCGCGTTGTGAAAAATTTTAACGATGTTCGCGTCGTCTAAAATCTTCGTTAATTTGCCGAGCGTGATGCCTTCGCTCGTCGGAACGAGAACCGAAAAATCGCCGTCGGAAAATTGCGCCGAAAAAAGTTTTCCGTGCCGCGCGCTCAAACTCGACGTTTCCGTATCACAGCCTAAAACAGGCGCACACGCCAATTTTTCAAAAGCCGTTTCGATGTCGTCCGCCGTTCGCGCCACTAAAATTTTCACGCTTCAAATTGTAAATTACTAAACATCAAACGGAAAATGTATTAAGCTAAACAAACGAAGCTATGCCTGAAATTTTGAATGAAATCGAAGCCCGCGTGACGGGCGCGTTAATCGAAAAAGAACTAACCACGCCGGAATATTATCCGCTGACACTAAACGCGCTCGTCGCCGCCTGTAACCAAAAAACCAACCGCGATCCGGTCGTCAATTACAGCGAACAAACCGTGCAAAACGCGCTCGACGATTTGCGCGAAAAAAATCTCGCTTATGTTTTTTACGGCAGCACGTCGCGCGTGCCGAAATACAAACATATTCTCGATAAAGTTCTCGAACTCGAACGCTCGGAAATCTCGATTATCTGCGTTTTGCTTCTGCGCGGCGCGCAAACATTGGGCGAATTGCGCGGACGAACCGACCGTCTTTACGATTTTTCCGGTTTGGGCGAAGTGCAGGAAACGCTCGATAATTTATCGCGCCGCGACGAACCGCTCGTCGCGCGGCTTGAACGCCAGCCCGGACAAAAAGAAGTTCGCTACGCGCATCTTTTATCGGGCGACGCGCCAACTTACACGCCGCCGGAAAAATCCGTCTCCGCCGCGAATCCAGCCGGCAACGAGCGCATTGCCGGGATCGAAGCGGAACTCGAAAATCTGCGCGGCGAATTCGATTCGTTTCGACAATCGTTTGAAGAATTTAAGAAGCAGTTTGAATAGGAATTTTTTTGAAGAAAATTAAACCACAGATTTGCACAGATAAACACAGATAAAATCAATATAAAATCTGTGGTTTAAATTTTTGATTTAATTCTTTCAACCACAAGTTCACGGAAAAATTTTCGCAAATCACCATTCCAGAATATAGGCAAACATTAACGGCGCGACGATTGAAGCGTCGGATTCGACGATGAATTTCGGCGTGTCAACTCCGAGTTTTCCCCACGTGATTTTCTCGTTCGGAACCGCGCCGGAATATGAACCGTAACTCGTCGTCGAATCGGAAATCTGGCAGAAATAGCCCCAAACCGGAACATTTTCCCTTTGCAAATCCTGATGCAGCATCGGCACGACGCAGATCGGAAAATCGCCCGCGATGCCGCCGCCGATCTGGAAAAATCCGACGGTCGAATCAGCCGTTGATTCGTTCGTATACCAATCAGCCAAAAACATCATATATTCGATGCCGGTTTTGACCGTGTGGACGTTTTTGATGTCGTTCGTCATCACGTGTCCGGTGAACATATTTCCCATCGTCGAATCTTCCCAGCCGGGAACGATTATCGGCAGATTTTTTTCCATCGCCGCATACATCCACGAATCTTCGACATCAATTTGATAATATTTTTCGAGCGCGCCGGATTTTAAAACCTGATACATAAACTCGTGCGGAAAATAGCGCGTCTCCGATCCGTCAGCCTTTGTCCAAACGTCAACCATCGCCGTTTCCAATCTTCGCATCGCTTCCATTTCGGGAATGCAGGTGTCGGTGACGCGGTTCATATGGCGGTCTAGCAAATCCTGTTCGTCCTGCGGCGTTAAATCGCGGTAATGCGGAACGCGCTCGTAAAAATTGTGCGCGACCAAGTTGAATAAATCTTCTTCGAGATTTGCGCCGGTGCAGGAAATGATTTGAACTTTGTCCTGACGAATCATTTCCGCCAAAGATAAACCGAGTTCCGCGGAACTCATCGCGCCCGCCAAAGTTATCATCATCTTGCCGCCGTCCGCGAGATGTTTTTTATACGCTTCCGCCGCGTCTATGAGAGCCGCCGAGTTAAAATGCCGAAAATGATGTTTGATAAATTCGCTGATCGTATTTGCCATAAATAATTTTTTTCTCCGTGAATTTTATTTTAGACGCTTTGACGACGCAGTTAAAAATCACGCGAGTCGAAATTTTATTCTTTGATAATTGTCGAACTCGTTTTCATCGAAAGTTTCGGCTTTAAAAACGAAAAAGAGGAAAAGGAAATTCCCTTCTCCTCTTTCACAAATTACAATCTCCGGCTGCTTCTTTAGATGAACGCATTCCCAGGCTCTAAAGAAGTTTGAAAGCGCACTTTTTCTTCACGAAGAATTGCAATCTGATTTTATGCGAAATTATCTGCCGTAAGTGCCGATGCGTTTCTGCACGAGTTTTTCGACTTCGAGCGGAACGCCGTCGGCTTTCGCCTGCCGGATAAATTCGGCATCAATTTTGAAAATCCGCATTTTCACCAAATCTTCAATGTCGAGATTCGTCAAACCTTCGTTGCGGGCTTCGGCGATAAATTCGGGCGTAACCTTGAAGATTCGCATTTTCACGAGGCTGTCGAACGGCTCTTTATCAAATCCCATCTGCGCGACCTGGCGGACGAAATCAGCGTCAATTTTGAAAATTCGCGCCTTGACCAAATCTTCCATTTTCAGATTCGGAAAGCCCGACGCTTTCATCTCCTGCATAAATTTTGAGTCAACTTTGAAAATCGCCGCTTTGAAAAGATCGTCCGTTTCGAGTTTGCCGAAGTCAGCCGCGAGCAAATCGTCAGCCAGAGCGGTCGTTACGTTAATCGTCGTCGCGGCGAAAAGGCGGTTTTCCGTTTCGCGCGCGTCGCGCGCGTCGTTTGAATATTCCGGCTTTTCAAAATCGAACCCGCGCGATTTCATTGCCGCGACAAACTGCGGATTCGACGTAAAACGAAAAGTTCCCGCGCCTTTGCCGTCCGCGAAATTGCCTTCGCATTCGATTGTTCCGGCTTCGCGGACGAGGCTGAATTTGACCGCGCCGTTTTTCAAAGTCTGTTCGCGGCTCAAGCCCTGCAAATCCGTGTATGCATAAGACGAGCTTTGCTGATTTCTGCCGCCTTTCTCGCTGCGGCGTTCAAACGAAAGTTGAATTTTGTCCGGATTTTTATCCGATTTTTCGGCTCGCCAATCGCCCGTCAGCGTCGTTTGCGCGACGATCACGCAGTTTCCGATGACGATGACAATAAAGACGAAAGTCAAACTCATTAAAGTTTTAATATTTTTCGACATTTTTGATTGCTCCTGAAATAACAATTTAGGTTAGACAAAACAAAAACACCGCGAGCCTGTGTTTTGTGACAAAAAATTTTAAAGGTGAAATTCGAGAATTTGAGAATATAGAAAACGGAAATCCAAAAAAGCGAAAACGCAAAGATATTCAAAAATCTCGGACGTTTTCGTGAGAAACGTGATTCAATTTTTCAAAACTATAATTCGCTATACCGAAACGACAATTTTTCCGCGAAAACGATAACTCGAAACATAAAACCGACGACTTTTCCGCTTTGACGACGATTTTTCCGTCGAAACTTCGATTTGAAACGCGCGAATGTCGTTTCGTCAGCGTCAATTTACAACTTTTCAGGCAAAACGATACAAAAATCGCGCAGCCAACAATCGAAAAAACTTTTTTATATTTCCACTTTTTTCACTCTAAGAGCTTTGCACAAAATCAGGAGAGCGAAGAAGAATCGAACCGGCATTTTCAACTGTTAATTGTCAATTATTAATCAATAAATATCTGTTCGATAATTTAGAGTTGACAATTGAAAATTTAGAATTATATTCTTCGGTTAATTCGAGTTTTCTCGATTTTTATGCAAAGCCGACTTTGAAATTATTCGGTCGAAACTTCTTCCTCGTTATTGAGCGCGGCGTGAAGCGTGTGCCAGCTCAAACTCGCGCATTTAACACGCGCCGGAAATTCCAAAACTCCGGCGAAGATTTTCAGCTTGCCGAGATTGTTTTCGTCGTTTTCGACATCGAGTTCGCCCGTTACCATTTTGTGAAATTCGTCGAATAAAACATCGGCTTCCTCGCGCGTTTTGCCTTTAACGATTTGCGTCATCATCGAAGCCGACGCTTTTGAAATCGCGCAGCCCGAACCTTTAAAAGCGACATCTTTCACCTTGTCGTCGTCCATCTCGACATAAACTCTCAGCGCGTCGCCGCACAGCGGATTATTGCCGTCCGCCGTTTTATCGGCATTTTCGATCTCACGAAAATTTCTGGGGTTTTTGTTGTGGTCTAAAATTACTTCCTGGTATAAATCGTTTAATTCGGACATATTGATTTTGGATTTTAGATTTCGGATCGCTTTTCTCTTCGCGCCGCAAAATTATTTTGTCGTCGGAAGCGCGAAGATTTTTAATTTCCGAATTTCAAATCCTTTCCTTTTTCTTAAATTTTAATCGTTTCAAAACGTATTTGAAAGCCTGCCGGATTGTTCGAGCCGCTGGCGGATTTTTCTTTGCCAGTTGCTCTGAACGACGTTTGCCTGTTTGAATTCTTCCAATAATTTTTTCGTTGATTCGCCGCCCGCATAGCGCGTTTTCAGATAAACCAAACTTGTGACGACGGCGAAAAACGGCAGCAGAATCGTTCCCGTAATTTTCGTTAAAATCAACGCCGGCGATTCGATGAATTTCGTGAATTCTTCGAGCGAAAGATTATCAACGAGCGGAAAAAAATCCTTTGTAACGATTGCCGTCAAACCGAAGACGACGCTCGTCACGGCGACGGTCGCGGTGGTCAGCAAAATTAAATTCAAAATCAAAGCCGCCGTCACGGTCGGAAAGGCTCGAATCGTTAGTTTCCAACTACGTTTAAGCGCGCTGAAACCGCCGATGTTTTCCATCATCACGACGCACGGCAGACACCAGAAAATAAAGCTGTCTAGCAGCGATAAAACGAACATCACGGGCGCGGAAAACGCGGGAAAATCGCCTTGAATCAGCCAATTTATGACGATTCGCAAAGGCAGAATCCACGCGAACTGTTTCCATTTGCGCGCCAACGCCGAAAAAGCGCGAACGACGCTGAACGAACGCAGAGGCGTTTCGATAAACTGCACGACAATCCACATCACCGCGCCGATGACGAGCGTTTCCGCCGCAACAGTCGCGGCAAGATTCGCATACTTTAAAATTCCCGAAACAATTGTCGAAACAACCGGCGGAATAATTTTGTTAAGACTTAAAACAGCAATAATGAATGATAAAAACGCCAGCAAAATCGTCGGAAAATACAGCAAAAGACTGAACCAGATTAACTTGTAAAAAATTTCCGTGTAAATCAAGACAGCGCGGCGAAAAATTTGCGTGATTTTTTCAGAATACGAGCGCATTTGTCCGGCGAAAATTTCCGCCGTTCGCGGGCGATTGACCGGCTCTTTGGCGAGCGCGCCGTAAATCGTTTTTTTGACTTTGCGCGGAATTCTGCCGAACGGCAGAGCGGGCGGCGCAGATTGCAAATGTCCGGCAATTACCGAAAGCTGTTCGCCCGCGAACGGCGTTCTGCCCGAAAGCATTTGATAGGCGATGACACCGAGACTGTAAATGTCCGAACTCGAACTCGGACGCTCCGTCCGGCATTGTTCGGGCGACATATAAAGCGGCGTTCCCATCATCGCGCCGACGCGCGTAATGTCGGCGGTCGTTTTTTCAAACAAAGCGGATTTTGCTGAAAATTTATCGGCGAAAATCGCGGTGTTCACCTCATTTTTATCCGTTACGGTCGGCAGATTTGAAAGCGTCGCGTTGCGCCGAATTTCCGTCGGAACGAAATTTTCGCTTGGCGAAGAAGCGAGATTTTCTAAATTGAACTTAACTGTTTCATAACCCGTTCTCGTTTTTAAGTTTCCTTCAGCATCGAGCGGCGCGTTGTTCTCGCTTTCGGCAAAAGGCTGTGTCGCAGCGGCGTTCCGGTTGCTCGCGCTCATCGGCGAATTATTTTTTCGATTAAAATTCGCCGTCGCCGGTTCTTCCAATTTGGCGATGCCGAAATCTAAAACCTTCGCCGTATAGCCGCCGCGCTCGTTCGGTTCTAACCAGATGTTATCGGGTTTCAAATCGCGGTGAATAATTCCCTGACGATGCGCTTCGTCAATCGCCGAAGCGACCTGTTCCAAAATATCAACCGTCCACAAAAGCGGCAGTTTTTTCTCTTCCGCTAAAATCTCGCCCAGGCTGCAACCGTCGAGATATTCCATCACGAGATACGCTGCTTGCCCGTCGCGCGTCTCGGCAAAACCGAAATCGGTGACGTTGACGACGTTCGGATGGCGCAAGCGTCCGGCGGCTTCCGCTTCGCGCTTGAAACGCTCGACAAATTCAGCGCGTTTCATTAGCTGCGGAACGATCACTTTAACCGCAACGGGGCGTTTCGTTCCCAAATGCACGGCGAAATAAACCGCGCCCATTCCGCCGCGCCCGAGTTCTTTTTCAATTCTGTATTTCCCGTCAAGGATTTGCCCGATAAAATTCTGCATCTCGATTCCTTGAACTTTTTCGATTGAAAATTAAATTCTATCGCCAATCGGCGCGGTGAAATTTTCGTCCGTGATATTGCCCGTATTTAAAACATTTTTCGGCTCGAACAATAAAATTTCCGCTTCCGTTTCGGCGACCGGACGATGTTCCGTGCCGCGCGGCACGATGACAAATTCGCCGGGTTTCAGTTCGACAATTTTATCGCGGAATTCGATTTTGAAATTTCCTTTGACGGCGAGAAACATTTCGTCTTCGTTTTCGTGCTGATGCCACGGAAATTCGCCTTTGATTTTGACGAGTTTGATTTCCTGTCCGTTCAATTCGCCGATTGTTTTCGGTCGCCAATATTCGTTTATCAGCGCGAATTTTTCAGCGAGATTTACTTTTTCCGCTTTCATAAATTCTTCGTCAAAAACTGTTCGAGCAAATCTTCCAACCCGACTTTCGCATCGAAAAGATTCGTTCCGTGTCCGCCTTTTTCATAGACTTTGACTTCATATTTTTCGCCGCCGGTTGCTTTTAATTTCCTCACCGCATCGGCAGAATCTTTGTCATCTTCGGCGGCAACCAGCAGCAACGGACGATCTCCGAAATTTTTGACCGCGGGCTCGGTCGGCAAATTATCGAAGTAATTAATTCCCGGCGAAAGCAGCGCGACGGCTTTGACCCGCGAATTTTCCGCCGCGTAAATTATCGCCAGACTGCTTCCGTAAGACGCGCCGACAATGCCGATTCTCGAAGCGTCCACATTTTTCTGCTTCGCCAAAAACTGAAAAGCGTTGTCAACATCCGCCTTCATATTTTTGACCACATTTGAATCGAGTTTTTCCACATTAGGCTTTTGTTTCACATCTTTGCCGTCCGTCGTTCGCGTCGAATCGCCGAAACCGCGCCCGTCAATCGCCAAAACTCCGAAACCTTTCGCCTGCAAACGTCTGGCAAGATCGTCATAAGTTTTGCGGTTTTTCATCCATTGATGTAGCATTAAAATTGCCGGAGAATCAGCTTTCGGCGATTCGTAAAACGTGCCGATTATTTCGATCTTCTCCGCCGATTCAAACTTTACGTTTTGCGGTTCGGCAATTTTTGTTTCAGCCTTTGGCGACGCAGAATTATTCGCGTTATTTGCCGTCGTATTCAAATTCGCTTGATTCAAAGCCGTTTGATTTTGACATCCGAAGATGATCATTGTCAGTAAGCCGAAAATCATTAATTTCACGCCTATCTCGGAATTCATAATTTTAATTTTCTCGCAAATAATCAAAGAAATTTACCTGTCGTTGATTAAGCAAAAACATCAATCACCTTTTGCACCGCATCGGCTAATTTGTCGGCTTCTTCTTTCGTATTGTAAAACGCGAACGAAGCGCGAGCCGTCGCGGGAACGTCGAAAAATTGCATCACCGGTTGGGCGCAGTGATGTCCGGCACGGATGGCAATGCCCGATTGGTCGAGAATCGTGCCGATGTCGTGCGGGTGAACGCCTTCGATTGTGAAAGATAAAACCGACGCTTTTTCACGCGCCGTGCCGATGATTTTCACGCCTTCGATTGCGGAAAGTTTTTCGGTCGCGTATTCGAGCAGTTCGTGTTCGTATCGGGCGGCGGCTTCAAAATCAATCGAATTCAAATAATCAATCGCCGCGCCGAGTCCGATGTTGGCGGCGATTGCCGGAGTTCCGGCTTCAAACTTTTCGGGAATCGGCGCGAACGTCGTTTTTTCAAAAGAAACGGTGCGAATCATTCCGCCGCCGGTTTGATACGGCGGCATTTTATCCAAAAATTCCTTTTTTCCGTAAAGAATTCCGCTGCCCGTCGGCGCGAACATTTTATGACCGGAAAAAGTATAAAAATCCGCGTCCAAATCCTGCACGTCAACCGGAAAATGCGGCACTGCTTGCGCTCCGTCAACCAACACGGGAACGCCGAATTTATGCGCCGCTTGAATCATTTCCTTGACCGGATTTATCGTTCCCAAAGCGTTTGAAACGTGCGTAACGGCGACGATTTTCGTCCGTTCGTTCAGCATATTTTCATATTCTTCGATAATAAATTCGCCGCGCTCGTTCATCGGAATCACACGGATTTTCGCGCCCTTTTCTTCCGCTAAAACCTGCCACGGAATAATATTCGCGTGATGTTCCATCTGCGACAAAATAATCTCGTCGCCTTCGCCGACAAATTTTCGCCCGTAAGAATAAGCAACCAAATTCACGCCTTCCGTACAGCCGCGCACGAAAATACATTCCTTCGCTTCTTTGGCGTTAATAAACCGCTTCACCTTTTCACGCGCCGCTTCATACGCGGTCGTCGCGTGCTGCGACAAATAATGCACGCCGCGATGAATATTCGAATGCTCTTCCGCCAGATATTTCGATCCGCGCTCGATCACTAAATTCGGCACTTGCGAAGACGCGCCGTTATCCAAGTAAACCAACGGTTTTCCGTTCACCGTCTGCGATAAAACGGGAAAATCTTCACGAATTTTTTTAACGTCCCAATTAGTCATTTCTTTTACTGCTGTCATATATTTATTCTCTATCAACTAAGCCCCATTGATTCAGTTTGTATATAAAGTCCTCTTCAATAAAAACTTTACTAAGTAAAAATGGAACATTAACTCCTGAAGTAGTTAAATCAGTAACAGGAAAATGCTCCTGAATAATTTCATATGCACAACTTGTTAACTTCTTTACTTCATTTATTGTTAGCCTCGCATCTTTTGCCCAAAATTGCTCGTAACTTTCAAAAGTCTTTTTATCACGATGAGCTATCCATTGATCTCTGAATCTTTTTACTTTTTCAATTTCTTTATCTAATGATTCAATTCTTTTAATTTGTTTATCAATATCAATTTCAGGGGAATTCAAAGTTGAAGATTTAGCTTCATTTAAATACCAAATTAAACTTCTTTGTCCTTTTCTTTTATCGAAAATCCAATAAAGTTTTACTGTGATAATGTCCCAAAGTAACGAATAGATAAATTCGAGTAAGTCATTGAAAATCTGAAAAGTCAGTTTTACTTCCAGGTCTTCATTCTGTTTCCGCTTTTCTATTAAATAATCTAAGGAATCTACCTTTTGTTTTAAATCTAAAACGGCAGCCGTGAGAAAATCCTTTTGTTCCTCCAAACTTTTATCCATAAAACTTATTCCAATTCAATCTGCCCTTGTATAAAATCAATCGTCAAAACATTTTCACGCAAAAAGTCCAAACCTAAAACGCCGTCAACGCTCGCGGTCGGCGGCAAATCGTGTGCGATAACGACGAGATTATTTTTTGTTTTTCCTAACGCCGTTAGTTTTTCAATCGTAATTTTGGGAACGAATATCAAGCCGCTTCCAGTCGTGATGTAAATTTCGTCTTCGGGTTTAGTTAAATCGTATCCGACTTCGGTCAATTTTCTGGCGGAAATTATCGTCGCGCTCGCGCCCGTATCAAGCGCGAGATTCAGAATCGCTTCTCTGTCGCCGCACGAAACCTTGACGCGAACATAGACTAAACCGTAGTCGGCTTTGAAAAAGAACTTCATAAATCAGTTTTTTCAAAACCCAATAAAAATTCCATCTTCGGATCAGGTCTCCCGATAAAAAGAGACGCAAAACGCTTTGTTTTGGATTTCATCGCACGACGATGAAGTTCGTTTTTGTCATTTCCATGATAAGTAACTTTACCTCTCACGATTTCGAGTTGTTCATTCGATTCAACGTCTTCAATCAAAACCCATTCGCCGTCGAATTTCTTTTCGATTTCTTCCATTGTTAGAATTTCGCTCATAATTTCCACCTCAAATTATGCTTCTAAACTTTGCTTTGGCTATTTATTTTCTGTGCCAATTTTTACAGCAGATGTCTCTATTTTCGGGTCATTAACTTGCTTGACTTCTTCGCGTTCAATAAATTCGCGCAGAGCCGTTTCGATTGTGGCTGCGCGTTTGTTTTTATCGGCGGAGATGCTGTCAATTTTTGTTAGTAACTCTTCATCAATTACCAAATTTACTCTGGTTCTCATATTTTTATGCCTCCAAACTTGCGTTCAAACGATTCAAAACCGCTTCGTCCAATTGTTTTTTGATTGATTCGATTTCGATTTTATTGACGATTTCTTCGGCGAAACCGTAGGTTAAAAGATTTTTCGCCAGCGATTCGTTTAAACCGCGACTTAATAAATAAAATAATTCTTCTTCTTCCAACTGCCCGACGGTCGCGCCGTGCGAGCATTTTACGTCGTCGTTGAAAATTTCCAGTTGCGGTTTCGTATCAATTCGCGCGTCGTTTGAAAGCAGAAGATTTTTGTTCGACTGATAACCGTCCGTGCCGCTCGCGCCGACGGCGACGAAGACTTTGCCGTTGAAAACGCCGCGCGATTTATCATTTAAAATTCCTTTGTAAGTTTGATGCGAAGTGCAGTTCGGAACGTCGTGATGAATCGCCGAATGCGTGTCGTGATGCTGACTTTCGCCCAGGAAATAAAGCCCGTCAACAAACGCTTCGCCGCCTTCTTCGTTGAATTTTAACGAAACGTCGTGGCGCGAAAGTTTCGCGCCCAAATTGATCGCCGTCGTGTCATAAATCGAGCCGCGAGCGATTTCCGCCGCCGTGTTGGAAATGTGAAACGCCGAATGCGATTCGCGCTGAACGCGGAAATGTTTGATTTTCGCTTCCGCCGCAACCGAAATTTCGACGACCGAATTCGTCAAATATTTCGTTTCTTCGCTTCGATTATAAGTTTCGACAAAAGTCGCCTCGCTGAATTCTTCGGCAACAATCAAAATTCGCGGAAACGAAATTATGCCGTCACCCGTCAAAAATAAAAGCTGAACGGGCGCGTCAATTTTCGCGTTTTTCGGCAGCTGTATAAAAACGCCTTCGCCGACAAATGCCGTGTTCAAAGCCGTGAATCCGTTTTTCTCCGAATCAACCAGAGAGCCGAGTTTCGCCTTGAAAATTTTGCCGAGTTTTTCGTCTGCCAACGCTTCCGAAAAGCTGAAAATATTCGCGTCTTTTAAGGCTTCCAAATTTGAAGAATTCTTATCGAAAATACCGTTCGCAAAAACCAAAACGCTGGTTTTCGATTCTTCAAAAACAAAACCGGCAACCGGCGAGAGCAATGATTTTTCATCGCTCGCTGACCATTCGCCGTTCACGATTTCCTTGACCGAAGTATATTTCCATTCTTCGTTTTCCATCGTTGGAAAACCTTTCTCGGTAAAATATTGAAAAGCCGTTTCACGCAAATTTTTCAACCATTCGGGCTGATTCGCGCTTTTCAGATTCGTCTGAAAATCTTTCGTATAAATTGTTTCTTTTTCTGCTTTTGTTGTCATTAGATTATTTTTGTTTTGTTAGATTTTTAATCTTTTTCTGATAAAAATTTACTCTTTCCTTCCTTTTTATAAATTCATCGCGCAGTTTTTCGCATTCCGAGCCGATAGCCTAAAG
>CAXTMQ010000103.1:0-14169 GCA_964245305.1 uncultured Pyrinomonadaceae bacterium | reverse complement strand
GCACCCTGTTTATCCATAATCAGATTCGCCGCGCCGTTTTGCTCCGTCAGATAGCTCATCGGGATATTCAGAAGATTTGAATCAATCGAACGACCGGCAAATTTTTCTTCGCCCGCGTAAACATTTCCGAGCCAGATTTTCGTTACGAAAGCGGGCGTAACTTTTTCAAAGGTGTTGAAGTATTTGTCCAAAGCCAGCAGGATGAAAACATTTTCCTGTGTGTTCGACCACGCGCCCTTCGTGCGGTGGTCGAGCAAGCCGCGCACGAGTTTCGGAATCAAATCGTTCGCCGGATCGGCTTTGATTAACGCTTCCAAAAGCACGCCGTCGGCGCGACGGTTGGAATACATAATCAGCCACGCCGCGTCGCCGTAATCGGTCACGAAATTTGCGGTCGCCGCCGTTTCGGTCGTGCGGTTCATCAAAAAGCGTTTGATGTTTTCGACTTCGACGGTCGAATTTTTATCGTTCGCCAGAACCGATAAAATCCAGCCCAACGCTTCAAACGGCATTTTTTCAATCGTCGCTTCGGCTAACAATCGCTTGGCTTTCGCCGCGTCTTTGTCGCCCATCAAATCGCGGACGTAAAGCGCGTAAGCCGAAATCGTCCAGCGCACCTGCGGCGATTTTTTATACCAATCGTCGAAATGCGATTCGACGTTTTTCAGATACGGTTTCGTCTTGTTCAGCATCTCGTCCGGCACTTTGTAGCCTTTCGCTTTTGCCAGCGCGAGCGCGTGTGCGACGTGAACGGTCAGAAACGGATATTCATATCGTTCGCGGTCGCGTTTCCACAAACCGAAACTGCCGTCGTCGCGCTGGCGCGATTGGAGAATTTTGATGTCTTTTTCAAACGACGCTTTTATCTCGACTTCGCTCGGCATATCTTTCGATTTGAACGCCGTCAAAACATCGCGCAGCGCGGCAATCGAAATCATCCGCGAGGCGACTTGTTCCGAACATTCATACGGGTAGCGATACAGATAAACGAATGCGTCGGTCAATTCCTGCAACTGCGTCGAACTCGTCGTAATTTCCAAACCGCCGAACTGCGGGAAAACGTCGCCCGGCGTTTGAACGGGCTGAACAATCGCGCCGTTCTGGTCGGTCGTGCCGTAAGTCGCAAACGCTTCGGTCGTCGCCGGTGTCCAAACGGGCAAACTGATTTCCGCCGCGTCGGTGAATTTGCCAGCCGTCGCTGCGATTTGGAAACGTGCCGTTCCCGCTTTGTCGGCGTTCACGGGAAAACGAATTTCCGCGCGGTCGTTTGCCGGAATCAAAACTTTGCGACCGCCGCCGTTGGTTAAATCGGCGTTCGTCGCTCTGACGGCGACATCAACCGTCATTTCCTTGTCGGTTTGATTTTGCACGACAACGGGCAATTCGATTTTATCGCCGAAGTTCATAAAGCGCGGCGCGGACGGACGCACCATCAGCGGCTGTTTCGCCGTGATGTTCGATTCGCCTTTGCCGAAGCGTTTGCCCGTGTCAACCGAAACCACCATTATGCGATAGCGCGTTAAATTGTCTGGCAATTTAACTGGAATCGTCGCTTTGCCATTTGCATCGGTTTTCACCGACGGCGCGAAAACGGCGAGCGCGTTGAAGTTTTCGCGGAGATTAATTTGTGATTGATTATCATCGCGCTCGTTTTCATCTTTTGCAGCGTCACCATTTAACACGCCTCTCGAAATTCTTCTAGCTACTTTCGGTGCTGAAGGTGATGGTAAAGACATCATTTGTTTTTCACTCATTACCAATCCTGCACCAAACGATTCGGCTGGCGGTGGAGGCGGAGGCGGCGCGACATCATCAGGATTTCCCAAAAGAACATCTTTCCGCGAATGATAATCGGTGACACCCGCGTTGCGCTGTGCATAGAAAATGCTCATCGGGTTGGCGATGTCGTAATTGGTCAAAGCCAAAACCGATTCGTCAACGACGACGACCGCGACTTCGGAATTTGCAACCGGCTCGCCGTTTTTGTCGGTGACGGCGACGTTGATTTTCGTTTCGCCACCGGGTTCAAGCGTTTTCGATTCGGGTTCGGCGGCAACAGTTAATTGACGCGAAGCGGTCGAAATATTTAAATTGATCGAACCGCTCGCAAACGCCGGACGATTTGATAATTTCGCGTCAATCTCACCTTTGTCGTTCGTCCTTGCCGCCGCGCCGACCAGATCAATTTGTGCGACGATGTTCGGCAGATATTTTGCTTCCAAAGGAATTCGCAAAATCGTCGAGCTTCCCTTGACGGTAAAGCGTTCGGTTTTCACCAAACCTTCGCGGCGCAGCGTCAAAACGCCTTCGGCATTTTCAAACGGCGCGATAACGAGAATTTCCGCCGTGTCGTTCGGCTGGTATTCTCGTTTGTCGGGAATAATCTGCGCCGCTTCCTGTTCGACGTTGCGCTTCGGAATGGTTTTGCCGCCCGCGACCCAAATCGTAAATTCCGATTCGTTCGCGCGTTCGCGGTCGTCCAAAACACGCGCCGTAATCGTATAGCGTCCGCCCGCTTTGGCGGTAAATTTACAAACAACGCCTTTGTCGGCGACGGATTTTATACTACACGATTGTTCGTCAATCGCTTTTTCCGTCCACGTTCCCTTTTCAAAAACGTAATCCTTCAAAACGGCTTTAATTTCCACATCGCGTTCGGCGATTAATTTGCCGTCGAGATCGGAAACGATTGATTCGATTTCGATGTTTTCGCCTTTTTGCACGAATGTTCTGGGCGATTTGATGCCGACGTATAAATCCGCCGGATGAACGAGCAAAGAAGTCGAACCGGCAAATGTCTGGCGGTTGACATCCTGCACGGAAGCCGAAGCGGTGACGTTATAGGGACGCGGCGGCTTGACCGATTCAAAATCTATTTTCAAATTGTGCTTGCCGCTTGCGTCGGTAACACCTTTAAAAGTTTGCGTGATTCCGCCGCCGTATGGACGATAGCCGCCGTATTCGTAATCGTAACCGCCGGAATACCACCACGGAATCCACGTTCCGAATGTGTAATCGCCGCGATTCGGCGGCGTGTAATTGGTCGGCGTTGCCGTCACCGTCCAATTCGCGTCGGCGTTTGCCAAACCGCCGCCCGCGTAATATTTCGCTTCGACCGAAAGCATCGCCGAATTGCCGACAAAATGCGGTGCTTCGGTTTCGACCTTCGCCGTTACTTCAAATTCCGGTCGGCGAAATTCCTGTATCTGGAACTGGTGCGAATAACTCGGTGATTGGTCAACGGGCTTGTTCAGATAAAAATCCACGCGCGAATAGCCGAGATTAGCGTTGTCGGGCAAACTGAATTTCAAATCGAACGCGCCGAACGCATTCAAATTCGTCGCGCCTTTGGCGATTTCGTTGTTCTGCGAATCTTTGACCGAATAATTGATCGCGCCGCCCGCGTCGCCCAACGGTTCGACATCGCCGAATTTTCCGGCGGTGATTTTTCTAATGTAGCCTTTCAAAGAAATTTCTTCTTTCGGGCGATACATCTTGCGGTCGTCAAACGTGAACCAGCGCAATTGATCGGACACGGATTTTTTATACCAGCTGCCCGTTTCCTGCCAGTAATAATCGGTATTTTCGGGCAGAAACGCGATGTCTTTGCCTTTTTTGGCAATCAAAAGATTTTGTTTCTGCGGCGAAACGTCGGGCAAAGGCAGTCGCAAAATTCCATTCGCGGTCGTGTTATTCGTTTGCGCCTCTTCGACTGTTTCAACCGGCGTTTCCGCGCCGTTTTCGTCAACTGTTTCGGTTTGTTTGATTGCTTCGTCGGACGTTCCCCAACTCGTTAACCAATTCCAGATACTTGAAAATGTATCTTCTTCACTATTCGCTGCTGACTGTTGTCCGCCCACTTTTCCGCCGTTCGGATAAATTGAAAGATCAACGCCGCTCAAAGGTTTGCCGGTTTTCAGATCGGTCGCCAAACCGACTAATTCCTGATTGTCAACGAATGCGTCCAAGCCGATGCTCGTGCTTTGCGCCCACGCGAAAATTCTCGTGCGGTCATATTTGTCGCGTTTGACGGTCGGCTCGATGTCAACGATTAAATTGCCGAAATTGCCCTCTAAAAATTCGGTCAAATCAATTCTGGTTTCAACCAATTCGTCGGGCGTGTTTTTAATTGGCGCGACTTTATCGGAGACGAGCGTTCCGGGAATTTTCGGTTTCTGAGTATCGTCGTCGTAATTAATGCGGCGCAAATAAGCCTGAAATTGCTGCCAATCAATCGGTTGAACGCGGTAAATCCGCACTTTCGCCGACGGTTGATTAGTTGAATAAATTGAAAACGAAGGTTTCGCCGACGGATCGAGCAAAACGAAATTTCCGCCCTGCACGTAAAGGCTCGTTTCCGCCGAACCGACATTGATCGTCAAATTTCCCGGCGCGGCTAAATTCTGTCCGTAAATGTCTTTGAGGCGCGTATCAATCGAAATTTTATACGTCGTTCTTCCCTTTTTATAACCTTGAATGCCGATGTAATTTCCCGAAGGATAAATATTCAAGCCGTCAATCGCCGGTTCGATTTTGACCATTGATTTGTCGAACGTCGCCGCGTCAATTTGATTTGTAAATTCGATGTTCCAAACGTCGAACGGCGTACATTTTTTGTTGCCTTCCCAACTGCAGAAACCTTTGACGAATTTCAGCGCGCCGAAAGTGCGAAACGAAAACGCCTGCGCTTTGACGGTCGTCAATGGTCCTTCGGCGGACGGCGTTCCCTTTTCGACGCTGACGGTGATCGGCGCGTCGGCGGGCAAAGCGTTTTCCGTCAAATTTTCATTCGTCACGGCGCGAAAAGCGAGCCAGCGTTTCGGCTGCGCTTGTTTAGCGTAATACGAAATGCTGCTGTCCGCTTCGATTTCCTGCTGCGTCGCCAAACGAATCGGCAGTTTTGTTTTTCCGCTCGTTACCGAAATCGTTCGCAGAACGGCTTCCGCGTTGATTTCCTGATCGAACGAAACGAACATCAGCGCGTCGCGTCGCGTCGTTTGGTTTTGCGGAATCATCTGCTCGACTTTCGGGGGCGGCGTGGTAAAAGTCCACGAGACTTCTTTTTGCAAAGTTTGCCCGTTGGCGGATTTAGTTCCGGCGGGAACGCGCGCAGTAAATTTCGTCGCCATCGGAAAACGCTTCGTCGTGTCGAACATCAAAGTTTTCGTCCCCAACCAACGCCATTTGCCTTCGACGCTCGGCGATAATTCGACCGGCACGACTTGCGCGGCTTGTTCCTGCGACGTTACGGCGACCATCGGCTGTGAAAAGGTCACGTTCAAATCCGGCGCGAGCGGAATTTCGCCGACCGGCGAGAAACGAACGACTTCGAGCGAGTTCGACAAATTCAAGTTCGGCGCGTTCTGCTGTTCGCTCGCCGGAAATTTGACTGGAATCATTTTTCCCGTTTTCGGCGGCGGCAAACTTCCGACTCGTTTGGCGAAATCGGTTTTGTCGTCAGTTTGTTCCTTGATCGGCGGAATGCGTTTTAGAAGATTCGACGTTTCGTTTTCCGATAAAGGATCGGTGTTGGCAGGCGCGGTTTTCTCGCGCGCTTCCGCGCCTTCCGTGCCTTCCGAGAGACGGAACTGCAAGCCGTCGGGCAAAGTTTCATTCATATTAGTTTTGGTCGTCCGCGTTTTTCCCGTTACTTGTTGGGCGTTCGCCTCGCGCACGAATCGATTGCCGGTTGGCGCGATCAAACCGAGATAGACGGAAAAAATCAATGTCAAAGAAATCAAGCGTTTCATATTTTTATTAAAGAGTCGGCGATTCGGGGAAAGGTTGCGCCGCGCTCTGTTTTTTTAAATTCTCAAAATTTATTTTCGATACGGCTTTCATTTTATCAAGCCGCGCCGTTACGAATTGGTGAACGGATGGAAAGTTTGAATCTTGCAGAAAACGCGCGCAAGAAAAAACGGACTGCCGTTTATGATAAACGACAATCCGCGATTTTTGAAAAATTATTTTTTTCAAAAATTCGTTACGCTTTTGCCTCGGCGAACAGAGTTTTTTCAGCCAGCCGTTTGAAGATAACGCTTTTGTCTATGAAATTGACCGCGCCGGTCTTCACATCATACGTCGCGCCGACGATTTCGATTTCGCCGCTTCGCCACATTTCGGCGAGAATTTCGCTGCGCTGTAAAATCTGTTCGACCGAAAACGCGATATTGATGTCGGTAACTTTGCGAACGAATTCGTCGTTTTTCGACGTGCGGTTTACCGTCGTCGTTTGTTCGGATTCGATTGCCGTTTGAATTTTGCCGAGAAGCTGCGTGATGTGTCCCGATTCGACATAATCGCAAGCCGCTTTGACCGCGCCGCAAGCCGTGTGTCCGAGAACGACGATCAGCTTCGCGCCCGCGTGTTTGCAGGCGTATTCGAGACTTCCGAGAACATCGTCGTTGACGACATTTCCGGCAACTCGCGCGCTGAAAACATCGCCCAAACCGATGTCGAAAATCAATTCGTTTGACACGCGCGAATCAATACAGCCGAGAATCGCCGCCATCGGATGCTGACCGGAAGCGGTTAATTTGACTTGATGATTCAAATCTTTAATCGTCGTGTCGCCTTTGCGAAAACGCTCGTTGCCGCGTTTTAAGATTTCCAAAACTTCCTGCGGCATGAGTTTGCTCTGAATTTCTTCGGTCAACACCTGCACGTATTTGATATGATCCGCCATCTGATATTCGTCTTTGAAACCGACCAGACTCAAATTGATATTGCGTTCGGGCGCGATAATCGTGCGGAATTCGTCAATCGTTTCGAGAACGTCGTAGTCAATAAAGTCGCTCTGGCTCGCGTCAATCACCATCTCCGAATTTTCGGGAATTTGGTCGAGCGTGTTCTGAATCGAGGGCTTGTTAAAAAACGAAACCTGCGGCGCGAGTTCGAGCCGGATAATTTCGCCCGTGTGATAATCGCTTTTGACGAAATCGAAAGGGTTGCGGAAGTTGCTCATCAAAATAAAGAACAAGCTGAACGCCAAACCGATGGCGATCCCCAAAAGCAAATCGGTGAAAACAATCGCCAGAACCGTCACGATAAACGGCAGAAACTGATTCCAGCCGCGCGCATACATCGTTTTGAAAAGCGAAACTTTGGCGAGTTTGTAACCCGTCAAAATTAAAATCGCCGCGAGACTCGCCAGCGGAATCATATTCAGCAGCGTCGGAATCGCAAACGCGCAGATCAGCAGCAAAATCCCGTGAAAAATCGCCGACACTTTGCTGACCGCGCCCGAATTGATATTCGCCGAGCTGCGAACGATGACCGAAGTAATCGGAATACCGCCGATCAAGCCCGAAAGCGTGTTGCCGATGCCTTGCGCGAAAAGCTCGCGGTTCGGCGGCGAAGAGCGTTTGTGAGCATCGAGTTTGTCGGTCGCTTCGAGATTCAAGAGTGTTTCCAAAGATGCGACGAGCGCGAGCGTGAACGCGACTTTCCACATCGCCGCGTTCGTTATCGCCGAAAAATCCGGCGCGGTGAAAAGTCCGAAAAATCCGCGCACATCATTGCTGACCGGCAAACTGACGAGATGCTCGGGCAGAACCGCCAGCGCGGAAAACGATGCGTTGAAGAATTGATTTAAAGCGATACCGATCAAAACGACGATCAACGGCGCGGGCAGAAAAGTTATTTTTCTGAGCGGCGAATGATCCCAAGCGAGCATCAAGGCGATTGATAATAAACAAATGATCGTCGCGCCGATATTAATGCTCGAAGCGGCGGTCAAAATCGCGCTGAACGTATTTTCGTTATTTAATTGGAAAAACGAAAAATCGCCGATGGCATCCGCGTCGTAACCGAAGGCGTGCGGAATCTGCTTCAAAATAAGAATAATTCCGATTGCCGCGAGCAAGCCTTTGATCACGTTCGACGGCATAAAATCGGCAATCACGCCCGCCTTGAAAATTCCCAGACCGATCTGCATAATTCCGGCGATGACGACCGCCAGAAGAAAAACTTCGAAATTATTGAGCGTCGTAATCGCCGTTAAAACAATCGCCGAAAGTCCCGCCGCCGGACCGCTCACGCTCGTGTGCGAACCGCTCAAAGAACCGACGACGATGCCGCCGATGATGCCCGCGATAATGCCGGAAAAAAGCGGCGCGCCCGAAGCCAGCGCGATGCCCAAGCAGAGCGGCAAAGCGACCAGAAAAACTACCAAACCCGCCGGCAAATCATATCTAAAATTGCGTATATTTATCGTAGTAGCTGTCATTAAAACTCCCTTATGATTTATGGAAAAATACCTTTAATTATTTATTGAATTCACGATTTTAAAATTCTCGACGAATATCTCCGCAGAAATATTCGCGCGGTTGATTTGTCGGACAAATCAGTACCGCGATAAGAATTTTTAATTTGTTAAGAAGACGCAGTTAGACTGTGAAATTAATTTTAGGCGGCTGCCAGATCGAATCCAGATGGTTTTGAGAATAGTGATTTTGATAAGGCTTTTCAAATGATTTTTCGGTGAGAACGACGAATCTGCTGCTGAATGAAAACGTCGAATTAATTTCATCCGCCGCGCTCTCGTAGCCTGAACAAACGCAGAACTCGGAGCAATCGCCCGTTTCATCCGAATCCGAATCAGTATGCAAATTAACCTGCTTTGCCTCCGCAAAAGAGCAGGAAACATTTTCCGCCGCCAAAACCTGATAAGATTGCCAGGGCAACAGCGACAAATAAAAAATAAAAATAAAACACAAATACTTCATCAGTTTACGCGCAATATTATAAACTTTCTTTGAAATTATACAATATCCGGGAAAATGTGGGTAATACGACAGCCTTATAAATCCTTCAATTCTGTAGATTCAAAACCTGAGAAAACTTTTTAGTATTTTTTCGAGAATTTATCCTGTCTTAAAATAAAAAAGAAAAGACCGCCAAACTGACAGCCTTTTCAAATTTGAATACACTCGGCATGATTCGAACATGCGACCCCTTGATTCGTAGTCGAAATTGTCGTCTGCACGGACGGTTACGCACGATGCGTATACTCCTTTTATTTACTTGATTTCGATTGTGATAATCATTCAAAAATTCTGCTTTCTTACTTGGCAATGCCCCTAAAATTCCGCCGCTTAGGGGCTTTAAAGGGGCATAAAATAAATTCTTACGCGCGCAAACACGATAATGCTCAGAATTTACTTTTGAACAATTCAAATTTCTATCCCCAGACCTGAAACTCCGTCACATAAGCGTAGTGGGACGTGTCCTGAGAGTCGGTCACGACCAGCCTGACTTTCGATCCGGTCAAGGCGGTAAAAGTGAAGCGCTTCCACACCTTGTCGTTCGCTGTCGTCGTGCATTCGGGGATGTTCACCCACGCCGCACCGTTCCAGTAATCGATTGTGAACGCTTTCAGAGCGCGCAAAGTCGCCGTTGTCGAGAGCGTCGGCGGAGTCGTGTAATTGACTTCGTCCGCCAAACCGAAGATGTCAATTTCATCGAACGTGCGGTTCGCGTTGAAATCGAGCTGCAGCGTCTGCGCCCCGGAAGTCAGCAATCCGCTCGTCCAGCAATTCGCCGGATAGCTCGCGCAGACGGACGCGCCGTCCGTCGCCGCGCCGGGCGAGCCGGCAGCCGTCGCGCTCGCCCCCACTCCGACATCTCCGACGCGGGCGAAGTTCGTTCTGTTGCCCGCGACGACCGAGTTAATCAAATCAATCAGATATTGACTCGGATTGTTGAGGTCGATTAACTGCACGTTCGAGGCTCCGGTTCTCGTGAGCGGGTCCGAATCGTCGCCGACATCGGCTTTCGTGATTTTGTATTTCACCACGCCGCAGCCGACGTTGCCCGGATCGAGAATTTCCTGACCGCCGACCTGCGAATACCACTGTCCGCTTTCGGCGCGCTCCAAATCCAGCACGAAATCGATTGGCTGCTTGCCGCTGAATTTCAGATAAGTCGGGCAGTGAAAGATATTCACAACGCCCCACGACAAATGATAGCTCGCCAGAGCGTCGAGAGCGATTTTGCAGCGCAGAACCGCGACGTTGTGGAACGCCGCGTGTTCCGCGAAACGGATGCCGGTGCCGTAGCCGCCGACCGCGACGCGCGCCAAATCCACCAGCCCGTAATTATTGAGCGCGGGCAGCACGATGCCGCACGTATTATGCGTCGGCTCGGATAAATTGAATTGATTAACGCCCGTGTCCACCGTGCAGTCAATAATTGCCGCATTCGCCGCCGCCGCCAGATAAATCGCGTGCAGAGTCGGATTGTCGAAGGTGCGGAAAAGCAGATTCTGCAAATAGACGGTCACCAGATTTTTGTCGGCAATCTCGATGCCGTCCGACGCGCCCGCGCTCAGGAGAGCGGAAAAGCCGTTCAAACCGCTCGTCGTTGAACGGATGATCGCTCCGCCCTGCGGCGCAACCGTGTTGTACGGAACCCACGCGCCGTGCGATTCGCCGAGAAGACGAATCGGCATTTGTTTGCTGTTCGTGGTCTGCGGATCGACGCGCGGAATATACAGATTGCTGCCGAAAATCGAATGTAATAATCCCGAACATTTATACACGCCGTCAGGAAAAAAGAGCGTGCCGCCGCCTTTATCGAACAACGCCTGAATCGCCGTCTGAATCGCCGTCTGGTCGTTCGCGTCGTCGTTGCCGCGCGCGCCGAAATCCTTCACGTTGACGCGCGCCGTCCGCTCCCAGCTTTGCGACTCCGGCACGTAGCGGTGCAGTCCGCGCACGCCGTCGAGGACGCGGGCGAGCAGCTTGCCCGTCGGCGCGGACGGCAGCTGCGCCGCGTTGTAAGACTCGATGCCGCCGCCGGCATTGGCGTAATCGGAAGATTCGGTTAAATTTTTAGTCTGAATAGGAAAACTGTTTATTGACATAATTTTAGTTGTAAACGGTCAGCACCGAGCCGTCCGTATCGGTTAAAATAAACCCGTCGCTGTCAACGAGCGCGTATTGAACAGGCGGCGCAATCGGCATTGGTTCGAGCAGTGCATCCAAACCTGGCGCGCTGATAATCTGCCTGATGTCCGCCGCCATCCCGAACGTATCCGCTCCCAAAGGCGAATCGGAAAACGGCGATACGAAGCGCGCGAAAAACTCATCGCCGCGCGCCGCATCCTTGAAGATAAATTCACGGCTCGCGTCGTGCCATTTATAGAACTCGACAAATTTTCTGTATTGATCGCCTTCGTCCCAGGCGACATTGATCGAGAGCGATTTCAGATATTTCCGCGTCGAGAAATAGGTGAATTCTTCGCTTTTGTCTTTGTTGACCGTGCGGTCGGCTAAAGACTCCCAGGAAGCCTTGTTTTGCCAATCCTGAAAATTTTCCAGCACGCCGTAGATTTGCATCTGAGTTTTCGCCTCCGGTCCGTACCAGACGGCGACTTCCGAGAGCGAGCCGCCGACGCTGTAAATCATCAGCGTCGGATTAATGGTTCCGACGAGTTTCGAGCGGGTCGAGCGGATCAGTGTCGGAACGCCGAGCGATGAGATTTTGTAATAACGGACGATGCCCGAAGCGAGTTCGATGAGTGCCTTGTCGCCCAAGTTCCACTTGGTGATAGTATTCTCTTTCGCCACGCCTTTTTCATAAACTTGCGCGAATCCGGTCTGCGAAATAATCAGCGCGTGTTCGATTGCCGAACTCGAGAAAAAATTGAAATCCGTCGGCGTTCCGCTTTGCAGAGCGAACATTACCGTAGAATTAAAACTATCGGGCTTGCCTTCTATCGAAAGACTCGCGTTCGGCAGCGCATTGCCCAAAGCTCCGGCAAATCCGTCGCCGCCCGCCGATTTCGTGAACTGATTCGTTCCCGAATTGCGGCTGATGCCGCTCGAGAGCGTCCAGCCGCCGAAGGTCAGATCGCGCAGAGATATTTCGACCGCGTCCGTTTTGTTGGGAGCCGCCCAGGTAAACGGATTTGACGGGCTAACGGGGCGCGTTTGATAAAGATGATTTTTGAACATCAAACCGGGAAAATCCGCCCAGCCGCCGATGGTCAAAATCGGCGGCGACGAAGAATCGAAGCGATGTTTTAATTTGCTCGGGGCGATGCTCATTACCATAATTCTTAAATTCTCAGGCGACGGCATCCGTGTAAAACGGATTTTCAACCGGTGTCATCTCGAAATGAATTCGGTTTCCTTTGCGCTCGACAGAATTGACGAGACAATATGAGTCCTCAATTCTTTTATCGCCGCGGACGATATTTCTCACGCGGACGAGCATTCGTTTTTTCACCACGCCCGCCGCTTTCCCGGCATCGAGCGATAAATCCGAAGCCGGATCGAAATTCGTTTTCATATCCGAATCGGCGATGCGCTGCGCAAGGCTTCTCGTCATCACGAGTAAATCGCCGGGCGCGTCGTTGTTCGGCGCGCCGCCCTGTAGTTCTCTCAGTCGCGGACGGTTTTCTTCGACGAATTCCTCCGGGAAGTAACTAAGGAGCTGATTGCGGAAACTGTAAAGAACGAAATTTTTGCGGTCGCGGCGCGGGCGGCGAGACTTCTGAAAAGATTTCTCGAAAAACGTTCCTGAAACGTCGTCGTCTTCCGCATCGAAAACAAACTCGTAAGCGACGGCGCGATCCGGTGGCAAATACGTGATTAAACCGTTCGCGTCCGTCCAGTCCCAGCCCGGACACCGTTTCATAATCTGTTCGTGGTAATCCGCCGCCTCAATCGGTGCCGCCGCCGCGCCCGAATACTGGTAGCGGTTGACCGTCGTCGACGGTTCATACAACGCCTGCACCGGCACGGCTTCTTCTTCCTGACTCGCCGAACTCCACGAAAAATTAAAGTTAGCCGGCGGAGCGTAATTCCAAATCTCGATTCTGACTTTAATCGGCACATTGGCGGTTGCCGCGAACGTCGCCGAATCGGTAGCAGGCGCATCCGTGTCGAACTTCAAGACATCGTTCAAGTAAAGGCGCGCCGTCGTCGTGATTGATTTTGAACGTATAGGTTTCGCTGAACTTCGGCACGATCCAGCCGTCTTCGCGGATGCAATAATTCTGCGTCGGCAGCTCCGGCGCGGGAATTTCCATCCCGAAATTGAAATCCACATTCGGGTCGCGGCGCGTGAAAATCGGCGTTCCCGAAAAATCCGGCGTTCCCGAAAAAGCGAAGTATTTGCCGACGAGACCGCTTCCGGCGTTTGAAAAGTCCGGCTGCTGCACGACTTTTACCAAAGACGCGTTCCGAAGCGCGAACCACGATGCCCAATCGATTCTCGATTTCGGTTTTTGATAATCGTTGAGCAGGTAATCCGCGTCGCAAAGCGCGGGATTGGTCAACAAATCAACATTCGTCGTCACCAAGCCGACCTCGTAACCGGAGCCGTCGTAATCCATAAGCAGTCTGCCCATTCCGCCGATGCGAAAATCCGACCACGACGGTTCTTCGTCCGCGTTGTATTCGGCTGGAAGCAACCCTTCGATATAGGCGATGCCGCTGAAGGTCGTCTCGACCTGCGCGCAGAAGTCGGGCAAGCCTTGCGCGGGATCGTCGAAACCGGCATCCGCTTTCCAAACGGTGATTTCTCCGGTGCCGCGCGAAGTCAAATCAATCGGATCGTCGCCGTCAATTTCCTTGAGCTGAATTGTATTGACGGTTTTGCCCGAGACGACGTATTTTTTCGTCGAAAGAATCGGCGCGGGCAATGTTCCGTTGCGCGACCGAAGGCGAACTTCGTCGGTGTCGGCGAATGGGTGCGCGGCGGAAGTAAGGCGATTTCCGCTCGCATCAATCGAAGTAACGGCGACCGGCGCAATTTGTTTGGTCAGTTTTCCGCGATGATATTTATAATCCTCAGTCGCAATCGGAATTTTCTTATATGAAACTTCACTCAGCTCGCCGAGACCGTAGCGACCACCATCGCCGATGAATAAAATGAAGCGGACGCGCGCGCCGTCGAAATAATAGAAAACACCGCGCCCGGCGATTTTGTAAAAGCCGTAGATACCGCCCGCCAAAGTCGGATTCGTTCTATCGGTTGATCTGCGTAAAACCCAAGGCATCTAGACCATCACCTCCGGATAATAAATGCCGCCGTTGTTCTTCGCGTTGTGAACGCCGATTTTCACGCCGTCGGATAAAACGATGAAATAAGTCGCGGTGTCTTCAACTCTGAAATTGCAGAATTCGCGCATCCTTTGCTTCGGAACGCTTTGGCGCAAAA
>CAXTMQ010000102.1:0-14199 GCA_964245305.1 uncultured Pyrinomonadaceae bacterium | reverse complement strand
ACGTGATGCTCAAGCGCATCAAATTACGAAATTGAATTTCTAAACACGCTCTAAGAGAAAACCGTGGCGATGAGTTTTAAAACTCACAAAACCGCCATCGCTTTGAATGCCAAACCGCCGGAAAGCGCGACCGAAAGCGTGTCGTAACCCGCGCCGTTGATGCCGCCGGTTTTCAAAAAATACAGCGCGGCGACGGTCAGCACGCCGGTTACGATGCCGCCGATTGACGGACGCGCCCACGCCGGAAGAAGCGAAAAACGTCGAAACCAGAGCCGCAATTTGAGCAGCGATTCGCTAAAGACGAGCGAAACGCCGCCCGCCGCAACGCCCAGCACGGCGTAGAAAAAAAGCGACGAAGCGTCGTGCAAACCGTAATTTCCAGAAACGGTAAAAACCGGATGCTCGCCCAGAATGCCGCGCTCGATTGCCGCCGCAATCGCCGCCGCGACAATCACGCCCGACAAAACGGTCTGGTCTAAATCGCCGATGATTTCTTCAATTGTAAAAGTAACGGCGGCGATTCCGGCAGCCACTCCGACCGGCAACAGCCGTTTCGAGTTTTGTCTGGAGAGCGCGAACATTCTGCCGAACGCGCTGACGATACCGGCGCAGATATGCACCGTCGGACCTTCGCGCCCCAAGGATGCGCCCGAACCGATTTGCAGCGCGCCGACGAAAAATTTGCCGAGCGCGTCGCGGAAAGGAAGTCTACCGTCTTTGACCGCGTATGCGACTTTGACCTGCGGAATGCCGCTGCCGCGTGCGCCAGGCACAATGAATGCGAGCAGCGCGCCGCTTAATAATCCGCCCAAAGTCGGCGTTAAAATGCCAAGCCAAATCCAATTATAACCGGGCGCGGCGAGAGCCGAGTCAATTAGTAAACTTTCGGCACGGATTATGGCGAGGTGAAACGCGACCGCCGCTAGACCGCACAGCGCGCCGACGATTAAAGTCAAAGCGAAAACTCTCTGCGATTCCTTCGGCACGAAACGCAGAAAAAGCCGCAGAATTTTCAGCTTGAAGCTCTGCAGCCGCGGTCGCCACAAACGCCGGTATGTCGTCCATTTTCGCCGCCAGCCTGCATCTGTGGAAATGATTTTCGCCATTATCAATCAATACTAGCAAAATTAGCTTTTTTAAGAGTTTATCCGCGTTTTTTATTTCGGTTTTACAATGTCAATTTTAATCGCCAATCTTACTTTCGCCAGCGAATCAAATGCTGTCAATGCCTCGAAAACGGCGATTTTGCTGACTTCACTGATGGCGGGAACAATCGGCTTTCTCTGGCTTAAGCTTCTCGGCAAACCGGAAGAAACGGACGAAGATTTAGATGCCGTGGATTTTGAAGTAACTGAGATATAAAAAGAGCGCCTGTTAGAAAAATAACTATTAACCGAGACAAACGTTCATCGTTCTGAAACGAATTACCTCAAAAAAGCGTAAACCATTTGACAGTCAGGCAAAATTTCAGGAATAGCAAATCCCGTCTTTATAAGATGAAAAAAGGATGCCGGTTAAATCTACAACTCGACCGATCGGCATCACCGCGCTAAGTATGCTTTTCTCATTCGGCGCGACCGCCGGTTTTGTTTCTTTCATTTCGCTGCTCTTTCCCGGAAGTTTCCTCGAACCGCTGTGGAAGATTAACCCGCGGGCGCGAGAAGGCTTTACCGGTATAGGCGGATGGTCGGTCGTTTTGATGTTTGCGGTTTGCGCTGCCTGCACATTAACAGCCGTCGGAGGAAATATTGACAGATTAATTTTCGGCGGTTTTGATAAGGATAATATCGTTCAGCGCGGTTCCTTTTTCATAAACCAGTTTTCGACCATCCGGCGAAAAGGCGAAACGAAAAATCATTTCGTCCGACGAATCGAGAATTATTTGCGGCTTAATTTTATCAATTGATTGCTGCCACAGACGCGCGCCTTCGCCTTCATTTGTCAAATAATTGAAAGTTACGTTATCCGACCACGAAAGCGGGGATAATTTAATCGGACGGTCGGAATCGAATTGTTTGATAACTTTCCCGTTTTCCGCCGAAAGAATTGTCAACTTTACGTCCTTAAAAGAATCGGTGTTTGCCGCAGCTGAAGAATAAAAACTAACGATCCATTTTCCGTCCGGTGAAATCTTCGGCATTATAGTCGTCAACGAAGTTAACTGCGCGGAATCGCCGCCTTCAATCGGAATTTTACGAAGTAAAGGCTTTAAATTAGATTTATCAACCGACGTATAAAATATGTATTCGCCGTCCGGCGAAAGACTCGGCGAACCGGCTTGGTTTTCATCGGTTATTTGTTTTTGATCGCTACCGTCGTTTTTCATCCGCCAGATGTTTTGCCTGCCGGAACGGTTGGAAAGAAAAAAATGTATTGTCCGTCTTTGGACACCAAAGGCATCGAATCAGCCGCGTTGTCAACGGTTATTTGTCTTTTCCGAGAACCGTCCGCATCCATCAGCCAAAGGTCGAGATTACCGTTTAAGGTCGCTCCAAAAATAATTTTCCCGTCCGGTGTCCAATCAATACCCGGAACGGTTAAATTAAAATCAGTTAAATTGTTTATGATTTTTACCGCTTGTTTTAAATCATCGGCGGAACTCGTCCAGAAACTCGAATACCGATCCGATTTGACCGTGACCATTGATTCTGAATCGGCGGTCAAACCGAGACCGTAAATACCGCTGACTCCGCCCGTAATTTTTCGCGCCACGCCTTCCGGGTAAGAGATTTGCTGGATTTCATCAGCCTGATCGCCGGATCGTCCGCTGTAAGTAACGAAAGCCAACCCGCTTCCGTCTCTTAACCAGTTGGGATTGGCAATCCAGTCCCATTTTTCCGAACCCAGCGTTTTCTGCTCTCCGTCGGCGGCGTTGACGGTCAATGCCTGCATTTTTACGCCGTTTTCCTGACTAAAAGAGTAAGCGGTAGCGGCAATCGTTTTTCCGTCCGGCGACCAGGCTAAACCTTCCTGTAGAAATCTTTCATTGATGGCGCGGACGGCTAATTTCTTTTCGTCCGTACGGTCAAAATAAGCGGTTATTAAAGCGGATTGTTTTTCACCTAAATAATTGCGAACGAAAGCAAACTGCCGTCCGTCCGGGGAAATCGTGATCGGACTGTCAACGTCGGCTGCTATTTGCTTTACCGAGCCGCCGAGAATCGGAATTTTGTATAAATTGCCGATCAACTCCGGCTGTGATTTATCTTCCAAATCATACGCGGCGTAATAAATGCTTTGTCCGTCGGACGAAAAAGTTATGCCGGTAAACTTCTGTTTTTTCGGCGACACGATTTCTATCGACTTGGAATTATCAATTTGCCGCAGGGAAAGCGATTGGTTCTCGCCGCGCTGTACGACCACTGCGAGATATTTCCCGTCCGGCGAAATTGTGACGAGCGCGGCGTTTCCGTCCGAAGTGAGTTTTGAAACTTCGATTTGTTTGAAATTGGATTCTGAAAGCGGTTTATTCTGTAACGCATAGCGAATCACGAACGCGACCGTTGCCAGAATCAAACAACCTGCGATACCGAAGGCGGCAAAACGCAATTTATTTTTTCGCAGCCCGGATAAAATTTGTTTCGCTATAGAAATTTCCCGCGCACGTTTCTTTTCGCTCAAATCGGTTTCGGTTTGCACAACTGCTCCGTCGGAATATTTTGCGTGTTCGGCGGAAATCTGAGTACGGACATGATGTTCGAGAACGATAAATTCCTCACCGGCGATTATTTCCTTAACGTCGGCAACGAAGCGATAGCCGTGACGCGGCACGGTTTCGATAAACTGTGTTTCATCCGACAGCGTTTCGCCGAGAGTTTTGCGAAGCGTGGAAATATTTTGCGCGAGCGTTGATTCTTCGACAAACGTATCCTGCCAAACTTCGTCCAGCAAAACATTCTTCTCGACAACTTTTCCTCTGTTTTCGAGCAGAACGACGAGCGTATCAAACGCTTTCGGCGTTATTGAAATCAAGGTTTTTTCACGCCACAAACGTCTTTCCGCTACTTCCAGCAAATAAGGGTTAAAACTATAAGAAACATTTTTTCGATTTTTCATAAGCCGCTGAAATTTCAAGAAAATTTGAAAAGAATTTTATAAATCTTTCAAGACTTTCACAAAAGATTTTGCGTAAAATCCAAAGCGGATGAAGTGAACTGTTCAAGGAAAAAGCACGATGTTTCGGGTTTTCATCTTTACATCGTGTTTTATGAGACCAGCAGCTTTACTTCATCCTACAAATATTTGCGAATTTTAACAAACAGGTCAAATCAGGATTCGAGATGCCTTGAGGAGAAAATACATGGAAAAAATTCGGACTACCGTCACGATTGAAACCGATGAATTTTGGGTCATCAAACGCCGACGCTTTTTCGTCAGAAGTTTCTGCCCGCGCTGCAACCGCGAAGTCAGTATGATTCCGCCCGACGAGGCGGCACTGCTGTCTTGTCTGGATATAAACGCCATCTATTCTCATATCAAAGACGATGATTTTCATCTTTTGTATTACAACGACGAAAATCCGCTGATCTGTTTGAATTCACTTTGTTTGATTTGATTCGGATTAAATGAAAATTTTGCGATGTTCGAGAGCGTTTTCGTAAAAAATGAGAAAAAAAATGAAAGTAAAATTATTTTTAATGTCGGGAATCGTTTGTGCGGCGTTCGGCTGTTTGTCAGTATTTGCCCAAACGGAGCCGCTGCCGTCAGCGCAAATGGCTGCCGCTAACGTTTTATTCAACTCGCAGAAATGGGCGGCAGCGGCAGCGGCTTATGAAACTGTCTTAAAGACGGAAACTGGCAACGGCATGGCTTGGCGCAGGCTCGGACAGGCGCGTTATTCGCTCAAGCAGTATGCGCCCGCCGCCGCCGCTTTCGAGAAAAACATCGCCATCTCCAGCAATCCTTTTTCAATGTTCGATTTAGCCTGCGTTTATTCGCTGCTGGGCGAAAAGGAAAAGGCGATTGAATGGCTGACCAAAACAATTAATAATCCGAATGTAATTCTTCCGGCGGTCAATTTCGACGACGCGGATTTGGCGGGCATCAGGCAGGACGAAAGAGTAAAAGCGATGGCGGAAAAAGTCGACCGCCAGCTTCGACCGTGCAAATACAGCGCGGAAGCCAAACAGTTCGACTTCTTTATCGGAGAGTGGGACGCTTACAATCCGCAGGGAAATAAAACGGGAACCAGCGTCATTCAATCAATCGCCGGCGGCTGCGGAATTTTGGAAAACTGGTCGGACGCGTTCGGCGGCGGCGGCGGAAAAAGCATCAACTTTTACGATAATAACACGAAAAAATGGCATCAATACTGGATCGGACAAAATGCGATTCCGCTGCGCTACTCCGGCGTTTATAAAGATAATGCGATTCGTTACGAAGGCGAAGCCGTGGGCGCGAATGGAAAGAAGGTTCTCACCCGCCTGACATTTTTTAATGTTGATGCTGAAACCGTTCGCCAGCTCGCGGAAAATTCCGCCGATGAAGGCAGCACGTGGAAGACGCTCTACGATTTCAAATACGTCAGAAAGACTGCGAAATAACTGAATTTTGACAAGATGCAGGCGATTTTTCAAGATGCCCGCCAGCGGTCTATTTTTATTTGAGAAGCCGAACATCATCCGGCTTTTCAGTATAAACGAGATAAAAATATGTTTTCAAAACTAATAATAATCAGTTCGCTCTTTGCCGTCGCTTGCGTTGCGACGTTCGCGCAGAATCCGAAAACTTCCGAGAAATTGACGTTCCGCATATCTGCTTTGAAAATCAATGTTGACGATATGAACAAAGCCCTCGCCTTTTATGTAGATAAACTCGGATTTGAAGTTGCCGACCGTCAAGGCTTTCCGCAAGAAGTTGTTTTCAGGACTGACGACCACTTCAAATTAATTCTGAGTAAGGTTAAAAAGCTGCGGAAAACCGAAGACAGCGATACCCACGTCGGTTTGACGCTACAGGTTAATGATTTAGATCAAGCTATCGCAAAGATGAAATCTCTCGGAGTTGAATTTGCCGAAACGAAACCGCGTAAGGAGGGTGTCGGAAACGCCATTTATATCTTCGACCCGTTCGGCAGGAAAATCTCACTGATGCATGAAATCATCGTCAAGAACGACCCATTTACTGAGCCGAAAATTTATAATTTCGGGCTTTACATTCCCGATATGAGCGCGGGCAGGGAATTTTATGAAAACCGGCTCGGGTTTGTCGCCCGTAGCAAAAAATATCTGCCGCTCGATATGCCGCTCGGTCATCAGGATAAAACTTTTGCGTTTATGCTGCACTACAGAGACTGGGTGAAATCAATCAAAAGCGAATATCCGAAAACCGCGCCGTTTTATATGATTGTTTTTAAAACCGCCGATTTAATGCAGTCCGTCAAGGAAATGAAGCAAAACAACATCAAAATTATCAGCGCAAAAAAAGGAAAATCAGTGTTTTTTGAAGATCCGTTCGGAAACGTTTCCGAACTCTTCGAATCCAAATGATAAAAATGTTCCGGGGGAAATTTTGTGATGATTAACAAAGAGAAGTCAGCTCAATTATTTTTCTGGCTGTTGTTGTGTTTCGCCGGTTTGTCGCTTTTCGCGTGTTCCGTTTCGGCGCAAGAAGTCGGTAAAACAGGTGAAATTTCAAATCTCAAACGACTTTACGACCAGAAGAAATATTTTGAACTGCGCGGCGCGGTTAAAAACTATCAGAGAAAAACCGATGCCGATTTTGATTTTTTTCAAGCGGCGGTCGCCAATAAATTTAACAAGCCGCGGATTTCTCTCGATTACATACGGAAATATTTAAAGCGGACGAAGAATAAAGAAACAACTTTAGCGGTTGATTCTTATGAATTGCTGGCTGACAATTACCGGAAAATTTATCAATACAAAAAAGCCGCCGAAGCCTACAACGCTATTCTGACAGATTTCAGAAATCGTTTGACCGCGAACGAAATTAAAGATTATGAAAATTTATTGAAACTTTGGGGCGCATTAAAAGATGTTTCGCCGCAAAGTGCTTCATTCAAAGGCTCATCCGCCGTTCAAACGTTCAGAAATCAAGCGGACTTAATAAACATCCCGGCTACTGTTAATAATCAGAATGTTGATTTGGTTTTCGATACGGGCGCGAATATTTCGAGCGTGACTGCCACATACGCTAAAAAATTAGGCTTAAAAATAATCGAAACCGGAGTTGATATCGGCTCCAGCACCGGAGAAAAATCGAAGGCGAAGCTGGGCATCGCCGAAAGAGTCGAAATAGGCAATGTGACGGTGCGAAATGTCGTTTTCCTGATATTCGATGATTCGGCTCTTTATATTTCGCCGCTCTCGCTGCAGCTTAACGGATACATCGGATTTCCGCTGATGGAAGCCCTGCGAGAAATAACCTTGTCGCGCAGCGGAGAATTGAGAATTCCCGCAAAACCGGGCAGCAGACAAATTCAAAATATGTGTCTCGAAGGTTTAGCTCCTTTAATCGAAGGAGAATATAAGGGCGAAAAACTGATTTTTTCACTCGATACGGGCGCGAACACTTCGGATTTATATCCTCCGTTTTATAAGGCTTATGAACAGCAGATAAAAGCGAATTATCCTTCTCGAATATCAAATCGCGCCGGTGTCGGCAGCAGCACGGCGGTCACGGCTTATTACGCAAAAAATCTTATCATCAATTTTGCCGGCAAAGATGCAAACTTTCCTCAAATCGCTATTTTACCCGCATATACAACCGGCGGTAGCCGCTATTTTTACGGGAATTTGGGTCAGGATTTTGTCAAACAATTTCAAGCAATGACGCTTAACTTTGATTCGATGAGCATTAGCTTAAAGTAAACGATGAAGTATGAGAAAGAATGTTCGCAAAAAAACCGAGAAAAAATGAAAGTAAATAATTTTCAACAAATCATAAAGAAATTTAGATTATGTTTCCACCTTTTGCTTTTGTGCCTGCCCTTTACAATTTCGGCGCAGATCAAAGTTCCGATCAATTCTGAAAAATGGGACATGCAGGCTCAAAACGCGCGTTTTGAAAAATATCAGGGTTTTGATTCGGTTTATGCCGACGGCGGTCAGGCAGTTTTAAGGAACGTAAATTTTCTGGACGGAATTATCGAGTTTGATATTTCGATGCAGAATAAATTTTCCTTTCCGGGCATTAGATTCCGAATACAGGACGATTTAAATTATGAAGAATTTTATCTGCGCCCCTTTGAAAGCGGAAAAGACGATGCCAATCAGTATTCGCCGGTTTATAACGGCGTTTCGGGCTGGCAGTTATACGCCGGAGACGGGTTCACAAAGTTTTATGAATATTCGCTCGATCAATGGATGCACGTCAAACTAATCGTTAAAGGAAATTACGGCGAAGTTTATTTCGGTAAAGATACGACTCCGGCACTGATAATTTCCGAACTTAAACGCGAGCCGAAATCAGGAAAAATAGCTCTGACGTTGGATCAAGCGCATTTTGCAAATTTCAGTTACACGCCCGATTCACCCGGTTTGACCAGGAAAATTCCTCTGCCCAAATTTCAAGTTGCCGAAAACGTAGTCGGTTCTTGGATGATTTCAAACGTCTTCAGCGAATCTCAGCTTGAAAAAAAATATGCGCTCGACGGCGAACTATTAAACCAATTCAATTGGACTAAATTGTCGTGTGAAACCGAGAACGGGTTAATCAATATCGCTCGACTGAGAATAAAAGGAAAAGCTGACAATACCGTTTTCGCAAAACTCATTATCAATTCCGACAAAGAACAGATAAAACGCTTTTCCGCAGGGTTCAGCGACCGTGCAAAATTCTATTTTAACAATCAACTTATCTACAGCGGCAACGACGGATTCCGCACAAGAGATTTTAGATTTTTAGGAACCGTCGGCTTTTTCGACGATTTTTATTTGCCGCTCAAAAAAGGCGAAAACGTGCTGATGATAGCAGTTTCCGAAAATTTCGGCGGCTGGGGATTGCAGGGGAAATTTGAAAATACTGACGGAATTACTTTTGCTGCCAAATGATATAAAGACAAATCTCTGCTTCATTCAATCGGGATTGCCGATTTCAAAATCGTCTCGGGCAAAAAAACTGAATGCGAAAGAACTAAAAAAGCGAAAAGAAACCGGCAAGCGTCTGGTCGTATTAACCAAGGAAAAAGCCAGAAAAAAATCACGCTTCTTTTATTATCCGCACCGGCGGCGAAAGATTATTACCCGAAAATCGGGATGCAGCAATTTACGGATCGTTTTTTGATTTGGGGTAAAAAATAAAATTATGAAATCAATTTTTTATTTCGCGCTGATATTTTTGTTTTGTATGTCAATTTGTTTCCAAACAATTTTCTGTCAAACTGATAAATCAAAGAACGATCAACTAACTGTTGACCTTAACTCTTATCTAAAAGCGCAAGTTGCAAATGGATTTACGGGAGCAGTAATAGTTGGGCATAACGGCAAAACAGTTATTGATGGAACTTACGGACTGCCGGAGAATTCAAGTCGGTTTCCCGCTTTTTGGCTGGCTTCCAACTCAAAACCGATTCTGGCAGCAGCGATTTTCAAACTTCAGGAAGAAGGTCGTTTGTCGGTTAACGATCCGATTACCAGATTTTTCAAGAATGTTCCGGCTGACAAACAAGAAATTACAATTCGTCATTTGCTCACCCATACATCGGGTTTGCCTCATCAATATGTGGCGGAAGGAATTATTGACCGCGATCAAGCCGTTCAGGCGGTTTTGAATATTCCATTGGAATGGAAAATCGGCGAAGGATGGCATTACGCCAATACTAATTTTTACCTTTTAGCCGCCGTCGTCGAAATCGCTTCGAAAAAAAGCTTTGAAGATTATTTACAAAGGGAGATTTTCGATCCGGCTGAAATGAAGAATACGGGATTTTGGGGTTTTCAAAAAAATGTTTCGTTTGCTTCGATGCCGAACCCGATGCTTTTGAACAAGTTAAAGCCGACTATTTACAAAGACGGTAAAAGCGTCGCCAACTGGGGCTATCGCGGGGCGACCGGATTATTCAGCACAACCGAAGACCTTTACAAATTGCTCGAAACTCTCCGAAACGAAAAAATACTGACCAAAAAAAGTCTGGAGCAAATGTGGTCACCGGAAGTTTTTATCCGCCACGATCCGCAAACGGATGTTTATTCCGGTTTTGGCTGGTATGTTGTGACCGACAAAAACGGTCGGCGAATTGCGGTCAGGCACACGGGAAGCGAAGATGCCATCGGTCATAACGGGGTAATTTGGGCGTATGAAAATGGCGATATTATGATCGTCCTGTCAAATGCCGGTGAAAAAAACGGGCAAGGTGTGAGCGGGGCAGTCAGCAGCGGGCTTAACAAAATTTTATCTGCTGAATAAATTTCAACAAATACTTTGCGATAGAGAAATATAAAAAGCCTCTATCTTTGCGACCATTATTATTCCAGTGTTCGCTATATTTGTTCAAGTAATGAAGATATGTTCATCTCTGATAAAAATAAATAGCACTTCTTTAGTCGGTTCGCTCGAATAAATCTATGAAAATTAATAAATCTATGCCGTTTTCATTGTTTAATTCCTTAATACGTTTTACGCTTTGTCTTATTTTTGCTTCCCCAGGTGTTTTATTTTGTCAGGAAGTAACAACCAAAACTGTTCAGGCAAAGGCAAGGCAGGAAAATCAGATGCGGAATGAAAACACATACCCGTTTGAATTCCGCAGCGGCTTTTGGATTAATCTTCACCACTTTCTTTACGAACAGGCGATTTTGCGAAAGCAAGTTAAAAGTTTTAATCAAACCGCGATTAGTTCCGCCAAACCGAATGAACAACTGACACCCGAACAGCAGCGGCTTTGGGATGCCGCGCTGAACTTTTACGCGAATTCGATTATCAAGCGCGATTTGCTGAAAGATGAAGAAATGACGCGCATTAACGACCAGCTTTCCGAATCGGAAAAAGAATCCGATTTAAGCAAGTCGGGAATAAACGGCGATTTGAAAAAAATTCTCGAAAGCGTCGCGCCGGTTTATCGCGCTCATTGGTGGGAGCGGCACGACAAGGCAAATCGCTTTTGGATTGCCGTTGCGATGCCGCTGGTTCAGCAGTTCAGCCAAACGCTTATCAAAGAGCTTTCCGCCGTTTATCGGGCGAAATGGACGAGCCAGCCGATTCGCGTGGACGCGGTGGAATACGCGAATTGGGCGGGAGCTTATACGACGTTTGACCGGGCAAATAGAGTGCATATCACAATCGGCAGTATGGATTCCGGCAATCAGGGATTTGCCGCGCTCGAGATATTGTTTCACGAATCTTCGCACTGGATGGTGAATCCCTTTGACGGCGCGGTCGCCGAAGCAATCGCCCGCGAAAGTAAAGCTAAAAACAAGCCGATACCCGACGGTTTGTGGCACGCCATCATTTTTTATACGACGGGCGAAATAACCAGACGAAACTTAAACGAATACGGCGTGAGCGATTACAAACCCGCCTATTACGAACTTTTCACGCGCGCGTGGACGAATTACCGGCGACCGCTCGAACTTTACTGGCAACCGTATCTGGAAGGAAAAGTTGATTTTGACAAAACGATGTCAAATTTAATCAACGCTTTGTAAAACCCGATAGACGAGGCTGAAAACTATGTGTGCAAGAAACAAAAAGAACTTCGATGTGATTTTTATTTTAATCGTCTTGGTTCTGATGAACTCTTTTACTTCGATTTCGGCGCAAAATTCCGCGCCGAAATTAAACGCCGCCGACTGGCAGGCGGATTTGAAATTTCTGGCTGAGGAAATTCCGAAACAGCATCCGAATCTTTTTCGCCGAATGAAAAAAGAAGATTTTGAATTGGCTGTCAAAGCGTTTCACGACCGAATTCCTTCGTTAAGCGAAGATGAAATCATTGTCGGACTGATGAAAATCATCGGAATGGCGAAAGACGGTCATACGGGCGTTTTTCCGGCAAACTTTTTTCGCTCCGGCGTTTATCCCGTGCGGTTCTATCTTTATAAAGACGGACTTTTCGTGCAAAAAGCCGCGCCCGAGTACGCCGATGCGGTCGGCGGGCGAGTAACCGGAATAGGAAATCTCAGTGCGGAAGAGGCGTTGAAATTAGCCGGTCAAATCGTCGCTTCCGATAATGAAATGGGCGCGAAGGAAAACGCGCCGCTCCTGCTTTCGATTCCCGAACTTCTCGCCGGATTGAAAATCAACAGCGATAAGCAAAATCTAAAATTAAGCGTCGAAACCGGCGGCAGGACGAAAACTTTTCAAATCAAACCGACGGCGAACCTGGGCGAACTTTTACAGCCGCCCGCCGATTGGATTGACGCGGCGAAAACCGCAACGCCGCTGTATTTGAAAGACCCGAAAAATCTTTACTGGTTTGAATATTTGAAGGACAAGAAACTAATTTACATTCAGGAAAACGCCGTCCAAAACAAACCGGACGAAACGATAAACGCCTTTTACAAAAGAGTTTTCGATTTTGTCGCCGCCAACCCGGTCGAAAAATTTGTTTTGGATTTGCGGAACAACGACGGCGGCAACAACGGTCTCAATCGCCAGGTCGTAATTGACATTATCAAATCGAAAATTGACGAGCGCGGAAAACTTTTCGTCATTACGGGGCGCAGAACTTTTTCCGCCGCGCAGAATTTCGTCAACGAACTCGAAAATTATACGAACGCGATTTTCGTCGGCGAACCGAGCGCCGGGCATCCGAATCATTACGGCGACGCGCGCCCGATAACTCTGCCGAACAGCAAACTCGACGTGCGCATTTCGACCATCTACTGGCAGGACGTTGACCCGCGCGACGCGCGCCCGTGGACTGCGCCGGAAATCGCCGCCGAACTCTCCTCGGCAGACTATCGCAAAGGCTTCGACCCGATGCTGCAAGCCGTTTTCGATTACGTTCCGGGCGCGAGCTTTCAGGATTTGATTAATTCAGCGACGCAGCAAAACGATTTAGCCGAATTTATCGGCAAATATAAGGCTTTCAAAAACGATTTGCAACACAAATTCCTCGACACCCAAGCGGCGATGAATCGTTTCGGTTATATGCTGCTGCAAAACAAAAGAATTGCGGAGGCAATCGAGATTTTCAAACTCAACGCGGCGGATTATCCGAATTCAGCCAATGTTTATGACAGTCTGGGCGACGCTTATCAAGCGGCGGGAAAAAAGGAAGAAGCGATTAAAACTTATGAAAAGGCTCTTTCGATTGACCCGAATTACGCTTCTTCGATTGCCGCTTTGAAAAAATTAAAAGGACTTTAACCGGCTAAACTGAAAGGCTTTATAGTTTTTAAGCGGCGGCGGATATAACGCTTTTTTATTTCCTGATAAAATATTTGCGTTCCGCGGTCATCCAATTTTGCGTGTCGAAAAGATTTTCGTCGAGCGGAATATTTGTTTGAATATCTGAGTATTCTTCCATCCAATTTCTTTTTCCGTCAACCATAAAAACGACTTCCGCCGAAACCCAGCCGCCGCCTTTGACCGCCTGATATTTATTAAACTCGATTTCCTGAAGATGATCTTTATTTTTTCCGACCGGTTCGATCATTCGCACGAACAGCAAATTCTTTTTATCGATCCAAAACTGCGGCGACGTTAAATCTCCTTTTTTCGCGCCGACGACATAAACGTCCCTGCCCTGCCATTTATCTGCGTGCAAAACCGACAAATCGAATTTTAATTCCTTGAGCTGACCGGCGGTTTTCTCGACCGGCTGAACATAAACGTCAAACCCGAGAACGAGCAGCGAATGAACGAGCGGACGGCTGCCCGCAAGTTTCCCGTCCTTGAAACTATACTCCGTGTTGTCGGCATACACAACCCCGTCGCCTTTGTCGAGCGGGTCGAAATCGATCCGCAAGCGTCCGGGCGCGTTCATCGCTTCATACCAGCGGGAATTTTCAACGCCGCCGTCCTTTTTATATGCGGAATTCTTTTGCACGAAAGTCAATGTTTTATACCACTTGCCGTCATATTTTTTGTGCATTGCGGAAATTAACTGCTCGCCGTTTTTAATTTTGGCGGCGAATGCCGGAACGGTTATCAGCAGCAATAAGAATAGAAATTTAAGATTTCGCATAATTATTTTTTGAAATTAAAAATATGGAATTTTACAACGTTTATTTTACGGCTCTATTTTCAGTTAGTTTCAATTCGACGATTTCTGATTATTTTGAAGTTATCTGTCAT
>CAXTMQ010000101.1:0-14214 GCA_964245305.1 uncultured Pyrinomonadaceae bacterium | reverse complement strand
TCGGTGAAAGTGCCGTCGCCGTTATTTTGATACAACACATTGCCGCCGAGACAGGTGATATACATATCCGGCAGATTGTCGTTATTAAAGTCGCCGATCGCGCCGCCCATCGCGTAGCCGGGAAAACCGACTCCAGCTTTATCGGTGACGTCCGTGAAAGTTCCGTCGCCGTTGTTTCGATAGAGAAGGCTTTTCGACTTCTGATTTTTCAAAGCCATCTCGACCGTCGGCGCGTTCGTAAAATAAATGTCCAGAAAACCGTCGCGGTCGAAATCAATGAGCAAAACGCCGCCGCTCATTGATTCGACGATGTATTTTTTTTCCGGAGCGGAAGTGTGCAGAAAGTTGATTTTCGATTGTTTATAAACGTCCGTAAGCTGCGGAATTTTGCGATTCGCGCAGACGTTATTTTCGGTTTGCGCCGACAGATTTTGGGCGCAGAAAATCGAAAGAAAAATTACGACAATTAAAGATTTAGAAAATTTCATCACATTCCGCTTTTTGCCGGATTTTTTAATTTTTGAAACGCTTCGAGATGTTTACGCGCCAAATCTTTTTCGCCGGTCAAATTATAAAGACGGCTCAACTGAAAATGCGTTTCGGCATCGTCGGGCGCGAGCGCGACGGCTTTTTCCAAAACGATTTTGGCTTTCGCTTCGTCGCCCGTTTGCAGATAACTCGCGCCCAAATCGCGCAGCGCGAGCCAATATTCGGGCGCATTGCGCGTCGCCGCTTCGAGATATTGGATCGCCCGCGCCGTCTCGCCCTGCGTTTTATACGACAAACCGAGCTGATAATTCGCCTCGAAATCTGCCGGATTAAGCGCGACGCATTTTGTTAATTGCTGCCGCGCCGCTTCGATTTTTTCAGGCTGCGCCGCGAAAGTTAAACCGAGCGCGAGACAGCCGCGCGAATCGTTCGGGCGAAGTTCGGCGAAACGAACGAGCGACGTTTCCGCCGCCGATAAATCGTTGCTCTGCAAAGCCGCCGCGCCGCGCAAATAAACAAAACTCGGCTCATTAGGATTTATTGCGAGCAATTTTTCGGCGGCATTCGATGCTTTCGCGGCTTGATTAGAGCGCATCGCGGCGATGACGTATTGACTTAAAACCACCGTCGAATTCGGATTCGCCGCGAGCGATTTTTCCATCAATTCGAGCGATTTCGCTTGGTTGCCCTGCACGCTTTCAAACAGACTTTGTACGAAGAATAATTCGGAGGAATTCGGATTGATTTTCGCCGCCGCCGCCAGATGAGTTTTCGCATTGATAAAATCTTTCAAGTAAATCTCCGACTTTGCCAACTTAGTCAGCGCGTCGAAATTATCCGGCGCAGTCGTTAAAATCGAACGCGCGATGGTTGCCGCTTGGTCATACATCTCACCGTCGCTCAGAACGCTTGCGAAATTCAACGCCGCCGATGGATTTTGCCGCGCCGCGCTTTTCGCCGCGGGCAAAAGCGCAAGCAAATTTTGCTTATCGCCCGCCGCCAGATAACATCCGGCGCGAATCGGAAGCGCGTCCGAATTTTTAATTTTTTCGCCGAGTTTTTCGGCAACGCGTAAAGCCTTTTCGCAATCGCCGAGAAGCGCGAACGCTCGCGCCAATTGCAAACGCGGCGCATCGCCGTTCAAATCTTTATCGCCGATTTGATTTAACAGCGCGAGCGCGTCGGCGCGATTTCCGAGTTGTGAATTGACGACGGCGAGATTGATTTTCACCGACGCTGCATCAGGCGCGAGCGACAGAGATTTTTGATAAAGCGATTTGGCTTCGGCGAGCCGATTTTGTCCGGCGCGGAGTTTGCCGAGCAGTTCAAAACTTTTCGCGTCGGTCGGATGAGCAATCGCGTAATCGAGCAATTCGCGTTCAATCGCCGAAAAATTTCCCTGTTCGATATTTTTTTCAAACTTTATCAAAACAGCACGATTCGCGTCCGGCTTTTGCGCCGAAACGAAAAGCGTCGCGCTGAAAATGAACAGCGCGGTGCAAAAGATTTGAAATGAAAATTTATTGCGGCGCATTTTTACTGTTTTTGACGGGCATCAAATCTTCGACTTTGCGATTGGCGGTTTTTAATTCCTGATAAAGTTTCAGTTCACGCGCCGCGTCTTCCGCGCGCGAAACTTTTCGATAGGCGATGCTCAATTGATAATGAATATAATCTTTTTTCTGATCGGCGTTTGCCGCCGCTTCGAGCTGTTCGACGGCTTTGGCATAATCGCCGCGCTCGTTATAAATCTTTCCGAGCTGATAATGCGCGTCGGCGTAATCAGCGCGCGTCGCAATCGCTTCGTCGAGCAGTTTTATTGCTTCGTCAATTCTGATTTTGCGTTCGATTAAGGTCAGCGCGAGATGATATTTCGCCGATTCGTCCGCCGGATTTATTTCGAGTTCTTTTTGAAACGCTTTTTCCGCTTCGTCATAGCGATTGAGGCGAATCAAACTCTGACCGGTAAAAAAATTAATTTTCGGCGCGGTCGGCGCGAGCGCGGCGACGTTGCGAAATTCTTTCACGGCGCGTTCGTAATCGCCCAAAATCATAAAGCCCTGCGCGACCGATGTCAGCGTGTCGGCGTTTTTCTGCGCGGCTTGCGCCAGTTTATCGAAAATCGGCAAGGCTTCTTGGTTTCTTTCCAATCTGATAAGCGAAACGGCGTAAAAATAAGCGAGTTCCGCATCGTCGGTAATCTGCGCTGCCAGCGGTTTTAGCGTCTCGACCGCGTTTTTAAAATCGTTCGTAAAATAAAAACTCGCTCCCAGCATTTGCCTGACAAGATTATCCTGCGGATTCGCTTTGATTTGTCTCGACAAAGGCGCGATTGCCTGATCGAATTGGCGGGCGTTAAAGGCGATAATGCCGAGATTGCGATTCAGATTCGGAAAGTCCGGCTTCCAACTGGCGGCGGCGGAAAAATTTTCAATCGCTTCTGCCGTTTGACTCGTCTGCGCGGCAATCACGCCGAGATTAAAATATGCCTGCGCCAAAATATTCGCTAAATAATCTTTGTTTTTTTTCAGTTCGGCAACGCGCGGCGCGGGCAGATTAACGGGTTTGTCAATTTGATTAGGCGCGTTTTTGAGCGGTGATTGTCTCGTGTCGCCGACGACTTGACTGAACAGTTGATTAAGATCGTCGCGCGTCGTTTTAATGAGAGCGGTTTGCAGTTCGCGCGCCTTGGCAAGTTCGGCTTCGCCTTCTTCGCGCCGTCCGGCTTGGACGAGCAATTTTCCCAAAAGATAATGTGTGCGGCGGACTTCAAAACCGTTTTTGGAAACATTCCGCGTCAGCGCGACGGCGCGGCGCAGAGTCGCTTCCGCCGCCTTCAAATTGCCTGTTTCCATCTGCGCCTGACCGAGAAAAAGATTGGCTTCGCTGCTGTTCGGATTTGCCTCAATCGCCTTTTGAAGAAGCCCGATGGCTTTTGCCGCGTTGTTCTGCGAAACGGCGACGACACCGGCGAAAAAATTTGAATAAAAATCGTTCGGTGTTAATTGCAGTTCTTTATCAAAGGCTTGTCCGGCTTCGGCGAGACGTTCGCTGCCGCCGTATTGCAAAATCACATAGCCGAGAAAAAATGCCGCTTTCGGCTGTTTCGGATTGATTTCGAGAGAGCGTTTGAATTCGCGTTCGGCTTCGAGCGGATAATTCGTTTGCTCATACGCCTGCCCGAAAAGAATGTGCAAATCCGCGCTTTCCTTTTTTAACGACGCGATCATTTCGTCGAACAAAAGTCGCGCCCGTTGCGGCTGTTTCAGATACAAATAAGTCAAACCGAGCGCGCGCGCGGAATCAAAGTCGGGCGCGAGAAGCAGAACTTTTTCGAGTTCGGGCAGCGCGTTTTGATAATCTTCTTTGCTGTAATAGATATTGCCCAAAATGTATCTGGCATAAGCGTTTTTCGGATCGAGTTCGACCGCCGCGCGTCCTTCGCGCAGAGCGTTTTCGATGTCGCCGGACTGCAGATAAGCGACGGCTAAATCAACGCGAACGCGCGCATTATCATTAAAACTTTTCGAGTCATTGAGCGTTTTCGCGGCATCGGACAATTTACCTTCTTCGATATAAATATTCCCGATTTTTTGCAGAGCGTTGGCGACGATTTGGCGATTTTCAATCTGCGCGTTCGGCAGATCGCCGGAAATCTGAAAAGTTTCCGCCGCGCTGACGTGTTTCTGCAAATCGTCTTCGGGCGGCGTTTGCGGCGTTGATTTGACGGACGGATTTTGAGCGTAAAAATTCGTGACAAAGAAAAGTAAAATTAATACCGCTACTTTTGCTTTCATACTTGCCGGAAAATATTTTAAGTGAATAAAAAGAGTTTAGCCGAATTGTATCACAAAATAAAAAAGGCAAGAAGAACAAGTTTGAAAAGCAAACCGTCTTCTTGCCGAAGATTGAAAGTGAAAAATTAGAAAATCAATTTCAGCGCGTATTGAATTTCACGACCGCCGCGTGTCGGCGATCCGGCAATTCCGAAGTTACCATTCGGCGTAGCCGGAATAATACTTGTTACGTTATTGACTGTCTGTGTAGTGACAAGTCGTGTAATCGTATTATTCGTCGGGCTGCACGGCGTGGTCGGCGAACCGCATTCAACCGAACCGCCAAAGTAAAGAATGTTGATTCTGTCGCCTCTGAACTGCGGCGTGTTGAAAGCATTGAAAAATTCCAATCGGAACTGAACGCGAGCCTGTTCGCCCAAGAAACTGTTTTTCAAGAACGAAGGCGAGAAGTTTTTATACACCGAGAAATCAACATTCCTCGTCGGCGAGCCTAAACAGGTGGTTTTTCTCGGAACGGTTTGTCCGATTTTGTAACCGACCAGAGTAAACGCCGCCGGATTGATAAATGTTTCTTTACCGTTGTCGATTGTACAGGGCTGACCTTCGACGCGAATCGGTCGTTGATTGGCGACGTTCGTGCCGAGTCCCGTGATGCCGGCTTGGAAAGCATTCGTTGTCACAATTTCTCCGGCAGCGTTTCTGTACAGATTTGAAATACCTGTAGCATTAATCTGAGGAGTCAGCGACGTTCCGCTCGACACCTGAACGATGCTTGCTATTTCCCATCCGCCGAGAACCGTTTGAACGAACGGATTCGAGCCGTTGAATTTCGGGAAATTGTAAATCGCGTTGGCGACAAAGATATGCGGTCGGTTGATGTCGGATTCGGCGAAATCCAATTCTCGATTGTTTCTGTCCAAAACCGCGAACGCGCTCGAACCGCCGCTCGAATCGCTTAATCCGAAATCGGCACGCGATCTGGAGAACGTATAAGCGGCTTGGAAATTCAAAGAATTGGTAAATCGCGTTCTAAACAAAACCTGAAGCGAATCATAATCGGCTCTACCGTTGCGCTCGAATTGATAAATCGAAGCATAATTGCTGAACGGGCGGAAAGTATTAACCGTATTGGCATCCGCCGCGAAAGCCGCCGCTAACTGGTTTTGCGGCAGAACCTGGTTGATGTCCGAATGCGTCAATTGTTTGCGGGCGCGATTGCCGACATAGCCGACTTCGATGACCGTGCCTTTCGCTATTTCCTGTCCGAACGAGAAATTAAACTGGAGCGAATACGGAAGTGCCGCATCCGGACTGAAGCCGAATTTCGGCGCGCCGTTCGAGGCGGCTGACAAGCCCGTGAACACCGTTCCGTCCAAAGTTCGTTGACCGCCGATAGAAGCCGTGAACGGCGGATTCTGCGTCAGCGCGGCAAATACCGGACTGACTCTTTCACGAAGGTAGAATTGTCCGAAACCGGCTCTGATCGCCGTTTTACCGTTCGAGAAAACGTCCCACGCAACGCCTAAGCGCGGCGCGATGGCATTATATTTATTTTCGCGCAATGAACGATTGGAAAACTCCGCCGGCGTACTTGTTCCGGCGATTCCGGCGCACGGATTTGTTCCCTTCGGAACGACTAAACCGTTACAAGAATCGGTCGCCGGTTTCGATGCGCTGTATGCCGCCGGTGAAAACGAGCTGATTCGATCTCGGTTATCATACGGCTCGAATAACAATGAATATCGCGCGCCGAGTTCTAAAGTTACGTTGCGGCGAACTTTCCAGGTATCGCCTAAATAGAATTCGAGATTTTTGTATCGCGCCTGACCGACTGCCATCGTATTAACTTCGCTGAATCCGAAAAGCGAGTCTCTCGTTAAAACATCGGCTAAATAGTTGCCGGAATTGTTTCCGCAGCACGCGCCCCAGAATTGCGGCGTTTCGTTGCTCGGACCCGAATCTTCGTCTTTTCCGGCAGTGTCATACAAAAATCCCATTTTGAAAGTATGATTGCCGAAAACCTTTGAAGCGTCGTCTCTGAGCGAGTAAATATCGAGCTTATTTCTAAAAGGAATCTGCGCCCACAAATCTTGTCCGCTGCCGTAATTGAACGGCGCGATTCCGCCCCAGAAAACCGGATGCGGGCGATCAACGCCGTTGACCTTGACCGAATCGGGATAAAACCCCGGAATTGCCTGATTGATCGTGCGGTTTATATCCGCTCCGTTGCCCGGATCAATATTGATGCGGTTCGCTGAATAAGAAAATTGAATTTCGTTAATCGCCGTCTGCGAAAGTGTAGACGATAATTTGACGGCGAACTGGCGCGAAGGCTGCATCCAACTACTTTCGACCGCCGGAAACGCGTCGTCGCCCCACAAATTACCCTGCAAAATCGGAAAAGGATTTTCCCAATTATCGTTGGTAAATCGTCCGAATATTTTATTGTTGTTATTTACATTATAATCTATACGGACATTTTCCTCGCGGAAATTAATCGGCGAGTTTGACGATATTGCCCAGTTGTTACAGTTGTTATCAAATGCCTGAGTCGGCAAAGGAAGCAACTGAATGAGAGCCTGCCCGGCAGAACTAATTTGAGCCTGCGGAATCACATTAGTTCCTTCCCCGGGACGACCGCCTCCGATTGCATTTAGTCGGCAAGCTATGGGCAGTCTGGTTACACTTTCTCGAAAATCGCCCGCGCGTTCGGCAACGGTCGGAACTCGACCGACGCGCGCCTGACCGCGAATTTCTTTGTTCCATTCCTGCGAATAGAAAAAGAAAAGACGGTTTTTAATAATCGGTCCGCCGAGCGAAAAACCGAAGTCGTTGCGTCGCAGTTTATCTTTTTTAAGTCCTGATCTGTTGGTAAAAAACTCGGTCGAATTCAGCTTGTCGTTGCGACCGAAATAAAACGCGCTGCCGTGAAATTCGTTGCTTCCGCCGCGCGTGACAATCGAGACGACCGCACCCGCCGCCTGTCCGTATTCGGGACCGTAGCTGTTGCGGAGCGATTTGAATTCGGCTATCGCTTCAATCGAAGGATAAAGCAGAATCGTGCGGTTCGAGCCGGTGTCGTTGTTATTCGCGCCGTCGGTCAAGAACAAATTACTCTGCGCGGAATTTCCGTTAACCGAGAAATCAACGCCCGCGAACAATCCTTTGTTTTTAGGGTCAAAATTATTTTGCGGCGAGACTCCGGGCTGCAACTGCGTCAACTGGACGAAACTGCGACCGTTGAGCGGCAGTTCGCGCACTTGTTCGCCGGAGACGACCTCGCCGACCGTACCGCTCTGCGATTCGATCTGCACCGCGTCAGCCGTAATTTCGACGACTTCGGAAACCTGTCCGATTTGCAGAGCCACGTCTTGTTTGGTCACGTTGGCGACGTTGACGACCACATCGGCGATTGCCGATTCCTTAAAGCCGGTTTTGGTAACTGAAATGCGATAAGTTCCGACGGCTAAGTTCGGCACCGAATAGTTTCCGTCTTGGCTCGTCATTACCAAACGCTTTTCGCCTGTTCCGACATTGGTTACCGTTACAATCGCGTCGGGAACGGCGGCACCGCTCTGGTCGGCGACGTTGCCGACAATCTGCCCGGTCGTCGAAGTTTGCGCCGATGCCGCCGAAACCAGCAACAACGCAAATAACAGCACGACCACTATCTCGAAAATAAAACTTTTACGCAGAATCGCCGCTCGTTGAGCCGGATTTTGCAAAGGACGTTTAGCATTCATAGAAATTCCTCCGAACTTGGATCAACTAAAATTTTGAATCGTTCAATCTTGATGATTAATGATTGCCTTTTATCAAAAAGAATCCCGTCATAATCAGATACGGAAAGCCGAATTATCTAATCTTCTTCTGCAAACATCGAGCTGAAGTTAAATAATTTTAGAAAGAAAACGAATTGTTAATTAAAACTTTGTTGTATGACCTAACAAAAGTTAATATGAATTTAATATATTGTCAAGATATTTTTGGTATTTTGAGAAAATAATTTTCCGATCAAAAATTTATCGAAATTCTTCTGCGAACAAGCCGTTTGTTCGTAATTTTATGTGTCAACAAATATGGAGCATTTTATGAAACGAATAAAATTTTTAATGATTACCGCTGCAACCGTTTTTGTTTTAGTTCTTTTGCCGTTTTCAATTGAAATGTTCGCGCAGTCGAAATCCTTCGTCACAGTCAAAAATCATCAGTTCTACGCCGACGGAAAGCCTTATTATTTTATCGGCGCGAATTACTGGTATGGAACATTTTTAGGCTTGGAAAAAGATAAAAAGCGCGGCATCGAACGGCTTCGAAAAGAACTTGATTTTTTGAAGGCGAACGGCGTTGACAATCTGCGAATAATTGCCGGCGCGGAAGGTTCGGGACAAATTAACGGCGTGTCTCGCGTCAAACCGCCTCTGCAAACCGAACAGGGGAAGTTCGATGAAACCGTTCTTGAAGGATTGGATTTTATTCTCGCCGAGATGAATAAACGCGGAATGAAAGCCGTCGTTTTCCTGAGCAACAATTGGGAATGGAGCGGCGGTTTTCAGCAGTATTTAATATGGAATGATAAAGTTCCCGACGATCAAAAAACCCGCAAACTCACGTGGGACGAACAGCGCGACATCGTGGGGAAATTTTACGGCTGCGCGCCTTGTAAAGAAAATTACAACAAACAAGTCAACTTGATTTTGAACCGCACGAATAAAATCAACGGCTTAAAATATACGAACGAAACGGCGATTATGGCTTGGGAACTCGCCAACGAACCGCGCCCGATGCGCCCGTTCGCTAACGACGATTACAAAAAATGGATTGCCGATGTCGCCGCGATGATTAAGGCGAAAGATAAAAATCATCTCGTCTGCATCGGACATGAAGGCTTGATGGGAACGGAAAGTCTGCCGCTTTTCGAAGAAATCCACGCCGATAAAAATATTGATTATCTGACGATTCACATCTGGGCGAAAAATTGGGGTTGGTTTAAGGATGATAAAGTCGCCGAAGGTTTTCCGAACGTCGTCGAAAAAGCGACCGCTTATCTCGAACAGCATTTAGCCGTCGCCGAACGATTAAACAAACCGCTCGTCATCGAAGAATTCGGCTTGCCGCGCGACAGACAATCGTTCGCCGTCAATTCGCCGACCACTCTGCGCGACGATTATTACGGCAAATTTTTCGCCCGTCTCGCCGCGAGCGCGAAGTCGAGCGGCTATCTCGCCGGAGCCGCGTTCTGGGCATTCGGCGGACGAGCGCGCCCGACTCCGAATCAGATTTTTTGGAAAGACGGCGACGATTATATGGGCGATCCGCCGATGGAAGAGCAAGGTTTAAATACGGTTTTCGACAGCGATAAAAGCACTTGGCAAATTATTAATTCTTACAGCAAAAATTTGAACGCCGGAAAATCTGCCGCGAAAAATTAAAGAAAATGAAACCATAGGTAAATCATAAAAATCTGTGATTATCTGTGGACAATTTTCTTTTTAGCCTCGCCCGACACCGAGCGCGTCGGCGACGCGGTTGATGTAATTGAACCACGAAGCGATTAAGGTAATCTGCAAAATCGCCTGATCGTCGAAACCGTTGGCGCGCAATTTTTCGTGCCAGCCCGGATGAATTTTCGTTGCGTCTTTCGTCAACTGCACGACGTAATCGCACATCACGCGCTCGGCTTCGGTGATCGGCGCGTTTTCGTAATCGGTTTTTAACTTGTGGATCAAATCGTCGTCCAAAGTTACGCGACGCAGAAACTCTGCGTGAGATTCCAGTCAGTAAAAACAATCGTTCGTCACCGAAACCATCGTCGCAATCATTTCGTGCTGCCGCCTTTCCAGCGGCAAATCCGGCGACATCATCGCACTGAAAGCCGTGAACGAATGATACAGCGCGTCGGGAATCAAGCTGTGCGAATCAACGATTGATTCGTTGATCGGACTCGCCGGATCGTCCGACATCGGCGCGGCGTATTCCGCCGGATAATTCATCCGCGTTTTCATCAAAATCTCTTTTAAGTTGTCGTCCGCTTCTTCAAACTTTATTGTTTTGATCCACGCCATATTTTGTTTTTGATGACTGACGATTCGGAATAGATGAAAGATCAGAGATGATAACTGATAAATTCAACCTTTCATCTCTTATCTATCACCTATTCCGAATCGTTTCGTTTTAATTAAACATTCGGTCTTGTCGTCTTCAAAGACGAAACCAACATTTTCTGCAATTCTTCGCAATCCTTCAAAAGCGATTCGGCTTGCTTCTCGCTCAAAAATTCGCCGTCGCGCAAAAGCCGCAGCCAGAAATTCGTTTTGAACGCTTCCTTGTTGGCGACAGAAAGTTTCTGCGAAAAATCGGCGCGGTTTTCGCCTTGTCTCGCTTCTTCGATCAGAACGCCGATTGCCGTTCCCGAATCCAGAATCTTTTTTGATAAAACGAATTCGTGTTTCTCATCGTTCAGATACTGGCTCAGTTTGACGATTCGCAAAGCGAATTTATAAGATTTTTCTTGTAAGATGCTGTCGCTCATTTTTTATGGATTGGAATAGATAATAGATGGCAGATCGAATCTCTCAGTTATCATCTTTCATCTCTCATCTATTCCGAAGGTTTCCCGTTTTTCCCAAACAACAAAATATAAACCGGAATGCCGACCAGCACAACCGCCACTCCGAGAAAACTCTGAACGGGATTTCGCATCGCAATCATCAACAAAACGAGCGCGGTAACGGCGAGAAAAAACAACGGCGTGAACGGATAAAAAATCGTTTTGTAACCGTCGAATCCTCTTCGGTGAATTTTGAAAATTCCGGCGACGACGAGCGCGATAAATAAAACAACGACGAAAAAAAAGTAGGAAAGAATCTGCTCGAAGTTTCCCCAAAGAATTAAAATCGAAGCCAGAATGATTTGAATCAGCGTCGCGCGGTGCGGCGTGTTCAGGCGCGGATGCGGCTCGCCGATTGATTTGAAAAACAGTTTATCCCGCGCCATCGCGTAATAAACGCGCGGCGAAACCATCAAGTAAGCGACGAGCGTTCCCAAAACCGAAACGATCACGATTGCGGCGAAAACAATTCCGCCGATGCGTCCGAACAACGCTTCGCCCGCCTGCGCCGCGAAAGTTTCATTTGTAACTGATGAAATCGGCACGAGATAAATGAAAACCGCGCTCGTCAAAATATAAATCAGCGTGATAATGATAACTCCGACCGCCAGAGCCTTCGGCAAATTCTTTTGGGGATTTTCAATCTCGCCCGCGACGCGCGTAACTTCCCACCAACCCGCGAACGCGAAAAACGCGCCGACAATTCCGCCCGCCAACGCGCTGAAAACGTCAGGCGGCGCGGCAAAGAACGGCTGAAAATTATTCAAATTTCCGAAGCCTCCCAAAAATCCGTAGCAAATTATAAAAAGCAGTGTGCCGATTTTCAAAACGGTCAAAACTTTGAGAAAATTCGCGCCGATTCTCGCGCCTAAAATATTTATTAAGCCGACAATAACGATAATTGAAATCGCTAAGAATTGTTTGCTGACGGGCGAAAGTTCGATCAAATATCCGGCGTACTCAGCCAGACCGACACCGAGAATCGCCGTCAAGCCCGGATCGAGAACGAGCAACACCATCCAACCGTAAAGAAACGCGGCGAGTCTGCCGTAAATCTCGCGCAAATAAACATAACTGCCGCCCGCTTCGGGAAACCGCGCCGCCAGTTCGCCGTAACAAAGCGCGCCGCTCAAAGTCATCGCGCCCATCAAGATCCAAATTAGGAAAAGCCAAAACGGTGAACCGACCGACTTCGCCATTCCCGCCGGAGTCAGAAAAATACCGACCGCGATGACCTGCCCGACGATCAAAGCCGTCGCCGTCCAAATGCCGAATTGCCTTTTTAACTGCATAGAATTTTTAACCACAGACGGACACGGATGAGCACGGATTATTTAGATAAGAATTTATAAATCCTAAGTTTTCATCAGTTTTTATTTGTGTTTATCCGTGTCCATCTGTGGTTAAATTTGCTTTCTAAAACGTAAATCGCCCCGCGATTTGAAACGCCCGCGCCCCGCCCGAACCGAAAACGCCGCCTGCCGTCGTCAGAGGCTGACCGAAAGTCGGCGTTCCCAAAACATTGCCGAAGCCGGAATAATTCGTGTTCGACACGCCTAAAATATTCGTCGTGTTGAAAAGATTGAAAACTTCAATGATCGGCTCGAAGCGGAATCTTTCTTCAAAGGCGAAAACTTTCGATAGACGCAAATCTATCGAACTGAAATCGTCGTTAAATTTCGCGTTCGCCGGCGCGAGCGGCAAACGCTGACTTGCCGGACGCGATGAATTATAGTTTGTCAAAAAATCATTTAATTCAGCCGCGTTTTTGAAAAGCCGCCCGCCCGCGTTTCTTTGCAACTGCGGAATTCTTGATGAACCGTCGGGTAAAAGAATATCCATCGGAACGCCGGAAGCTAAAGTTAAAATCGGCGACAGGCGAAATCCGTAAGGCATCTCAATCGTCCCGGCGGCAGTGAAACGATGCCGCTGATCGTTCGGTGTCGGCGCGTATTCGAGACGCAAATTATTTGAATTAATCGGACCGTTGGAAAACGGAATCTGGTCGTCGTTGGCATAGTTGAACGCTTTTGACAAAGTATAAGCGGCGCGAAAACCGAAGCGATTTGCCAAGCGTTTTTCGACGCTCAGAAGCAAACCGTCGTATTTAAAATTAACGCTCGATTCGAGATTGACAATGCGGTCAGGTCCGCCGACCACCGGATTATTGACCACGCCGATGGTGCGCCCGATGATGAAATGCGTACCGAAATTGTGCAGATAATCGGCGCGAACAACGAAGTTGCGGGCGAATTCATACTGCGCTCCGAGATTCGATTGCTGAATCATCGGATTCTGCAAATCGTTGTCAATGATGTTGATGCCCGACGCGCCCGCGCCCGGCAAAATGAAACCGGAAAACGGATTGGAAAACGTCGGCGCGCCGGGCGCGAAAGTTCCGTTCGGGTTGAGAAAAACCGGCTGTCCGTTCGGCGCGGTCAAGGCATTTCCGGCGCGCACCGCAACCGGCAAAGCGCGTCCGTCAAGTCCGCGTTCGAGCGTGATCAATTCCAGAGTTACACGGTCGTAATAAATTCCATAGCCGCCGTGAACGCTGAATTTGCCCGAATCAATCGCGTAATTGAAACCGACGCGCGGCGCGAAATTGTTCAAATCGGCTTTGCGATTGCCGCGATAAAACGAAGCGACGAGCGGATTGATTTGTCCGTAACCCGAATTATTTTTGACGTTCGTGTCGGCTTCGTAACGCAGTCCCAGATTCAAAGTCAAATTTTTGTTCACGCGCCAATCGTCCTGCGCGAAAAAGGCGAAATAATTGTTGTCAACGTCGCCGAGATTCAAATCGCGGTCGGGAAACTGGCTTCGCAAAGTAACGGCGAAAAGCAAGTCGTTATCGTCAATTCTTCCGTCCGAGTTGCGGTCGGCACTGGCGAAATCTTCGACGAATTCGATTCTGCCCTGCCGGAAAACTCCCAGGAAAAGGCTCGAATCAACGCGCTGAAATTCGCCGCCGAATTTCAAATTGTGATTGCCCGCGACCAAATTAAAAGTGTCGGCAAATTGCAGCCGCCGCTGTTTCGTGCCTTGCGGAACGCGGAACGATGAGCCGTCGAGAATGCTCGGAAAAGTGTATTGAATTCCCTGCTGCGTCGGGTCGGTCGCGTTGTCGAAATCGTTGACGCTGAAGCTGAAATTGTTGACGGCGTTTGGCGAAAGCGTACTGATCCACGCCGACTGAAACGAGTGAAAACGATTTTTCAAATTTTGCAGATACGAACTCGAACCGCGCGCGCGGTCGAGCTTGCTCTGGTCAATCGCGTTCACGTCTTCAAACGAATAGCGAAAATTAAATGTGTT
>CAXTMQ010000100.1:9782-14230 GCA_964245305.1 uncultured Pyrinomonadaceae bacterium | reverse complement strand
GCATCTTGATTAATTCGACACAATCTTCGTTAATGGAATTATACGGCTTGTCTTCGAGAAATCCGCCTTCGTGCAAAATCAAAAGCCAAAATTCAGTTTCCGAAGCCTTCTTAAACGCGGTTTGCATATCGCTGACGAAGAACTGCTTCGATTCGGCGTTGTTCGCGTCTTTGATGAATTTGGCGACGTGCGTTCCTGATAAAAGAATCTGTTTACTCAGGACGAATTCGCTTTTTTCTTCGGAAAGATAACGCGCGAGTTTGACGATTCGCAGAGCGAACTTGATTGATTTTTCGAGGACGATGCTTTTGCTCATACGTTTGTTTCCTGATTTTACAGTGAACAGTTAATAGTGAAAAGCGAACAGTTATTAACTATTAACCGTTCACTGTTCATTGATAAAAAAGGGAAATGAATTCGATGTTTTATCACCTGATTTTATAGTTAACAGTGAACAGTGAACAGTGAACAACTATGAACTATTCATTATTAATTGTTCACTGATAAAAAGGGAAATAAATTTCAAAATTAATCTTCGACATTTAATAAATCTTCGCCGCGCGATCAATTTCCGACGCGAAATTTTCGATTATTTGAGCGGTAGTTTTGATTTGGCTGCTCGCTTCCGACCAGTTGCGCTGTTCGACGGCTTCGCGGATGCCGGGCAGAGTTTTTACGCCGTAACCCGTGTAAAATCCGGGCGCGTAAATCTGATGTTTGAACCAATCGCGGCGCGGCAAACCGTTCGGATTGAGAAGGGCGCGTTCGGTTCGCATTAAAATCGCGTCGAGCCTGGCTTGTTTGTCGGCGGAAGGATTTTTGCTCGATTCTTTTTGATAATCTGCCGCGCTGTCCTGCAATTTTTTGAGCGCGTCCTGCAGCGGTTTGAAATCGAGATTCGGCACTTCCGGTTTCGGTTTCGGCACGATAAATGTTTCGGTCGGGTCTTGCGCGGCGCGCAAAGTTCCGTCGGCGATCATTTGATTCATCTGGCGAGTGTCTTCGCGCATCGTGTCGGCGAGCGTCGTTACTTCGCGGACATAAACCGCGACGGTATCGGCGAAATTCGTAAATTCAAACGGCAGAACGTCGGCGTTCGCCATTCGCAGAGTCATTCGTCCGGCGGTCTGCGCGAGCGCGATGCCGTAATCGAAGTTCGGATCGCCGTAGCGCGTGAAATGCTCGAACGAATCGTAAATCGAATGGTAAGAACCGCCGCCGTCTTCGCCGCCGTAGCCGAGATTTAACGAAGCGATGCCGAGATGCTGCAGGAAAGGCGTAAAATCAGAACCCGAACCGAGTGCGCTGATGCGGAAATCGGCGCGTTCACGGATTTCTTTCTTCACGGCGGGCGAACCTTCGACTAATCTCGAAGCTCGATAACGCTTGTCAACCGTCAGTTTCGTTTGCGGATCAATGACATCTCTCGATATTTCGTTGACAAATTTTTCGAGTGTGTGCGAGCCGCCGACTCCTAAAAAGCCGCGTCCGTTGGAATCGGAATTGATATAAACGACGGCTTTGACCTGTAACTCGGCGGCGTGCGTTTCCGCCCATTCGGTCGAACCGAGCAGTCCGGGTTCTTCACCGTCCCAGGCGCAAAAGACGATTGTGCGTTTCGGTCGCCAACCCGTTTTATAAAGTTCGCCGACGGCGCGGGCTTCTTCGAGTTCCGCGACCAATCCCGACAAAGGATCGTCCGCGCCGTTCACCCAAGCGTCGTGATGATTGCCGCGAATAATCCATTCGTCAGGGCGTTCCGCGCCTTTCATCTTGGCAATCACGTTGTATAAAGGTTTCGTATCCCAATTAAACGCGAGTTTCAGATGAACTTTGGTTTTATTCGTGCCGCCGAAGTGATATGTGATCGGCAATGCGCCGCGCCACGCTTGCGAAACGACCGCGCCGTCCAAGCTTCGCAAAAGCGGCAGCGCGTCGCCGTAGGAAATCGGCATTACCGGAATCTTCGTAATCGTCGGCGCGTCTTTGAGCGCGAGACGTTTCGCGTCTTTCGTCGAACCGATGCCGGGCGTCAAAGGATCGCCGGGAAAAAGCGGCATATCGGCGACCGAGCCGCGCTGCGCGCCGTTTTCATTGCGATACGCGCCCTTCGGATAAACGTCGCCCTGAAAAAAACCGTCGTCGCGCGGATCGGAATAAATAAGGCAGCCGATTGCGCCGTGTTCGGCGGCGACTTTCGGTTTGATTCCGCGCCAAGAGCCGCCGTATCTGGCGATGACGATTTTGCCTTTGACATCAACGCCGCGCTTTTCCAATTCGTCATAATCCGCCGGAATGCCGTAATTGACATAAACGAGCGGCGCGGTGACATCGCCGTCAATCGAATAAGCGTTATAAGTCGGCAGCTGCTCGCGCGATTGGTTGGTCGTCGGATCGCTCGGCACGGGCGGTTCGGCGATTTTGGCGCGAAAACGAACCGGCGCGACCATTTCCAAAATTCTCGTTTTCGGGGTCGGGAATAAAACATCGAACGATTCGATGTTTGCGTCGTAACCCCAGGATTTGAACATTTGCAGCATAAATTCGGCGTTTTCCTTATCAAAAGGCGAGCCGACGTGATGCGGGCGCGAAGACATTTTTTTCAGCCATTCGCGCAAGTTTTCGCGTTTCAAATAAGAATCGAACTGCCGTTCGAGCGATTTTTGCGTTTGCGCGTCGGCGTTTGAAAATCCGAGCATCGTTTGATTCGCGTTCAAAACAATTTGCGCGAAAATCGAATTGATTAAAAGAAAAACTAAAGCGACGTTGAAGACGAAACGTAACATCTGAACTCCTTCGGAATTGATTTTGGAAAGCGACTTTTATTGTAGAGCAATTTCGGACAAAGCGAAAAACACCCGCGAGAACGGCGAAAGATTTTCTATCTTTCGCCGGTTCGATTGGCGGCTTTAGCGATTAAAATCTTCGGCTAGAAATTCGCGCAAACTGTCGGTTACGATATCTGCCGCTTCGTTCTGCACCCAATGACCGCTGTCGGGAATGCGGACTTCGGAAAACGGCGCGTCAACGGCTTCGCCGACGTTTTTGACTGTTTCGGGCAGCACGGCGAAATCCTTTTCGCCGTAGATGAAAAGCGTCGGAACTTTAATTTTTCTGTCGGGATTCGCCTTTGAAAAAAGGCGTTTCCAGAGGTTGGCGCGGTAATAATCTAAAAGAGATTTCAGTTGATCGGTTTCGCGCCACGATTTTTTATATTCGGCGATGTCCGCATCGGTGAAAACGCCAGGTTCGGCGGTCGAAGTTTTCAAATTTTTCGCCAAAAGCGCGTAATCGTCGCGCGTCAAAATCAATTCGGGCAAACGCGGAATTTGCACGAAGAACATATACCAGCTTGCCAGAAATTGTTTGAACGTCTGATTTTTTTGCCAGACGGACATCGGCGGAATTTGCATCGCGCAGAGTTTGGAAACGTATTCGGGATGCGTTTGCGCCGTCGCCCAAGCGATTGCCGCGCCCCAATCGTGTCCGGCGACGGCGGCTTTTTCAAATCCTAAATGACCGATCAAACCGCATACGTCGTCAACGAGTTTTTCCATTCGATAATCCTGGATTTTCGCGGGTTTGTCCGACAAATTGTAGCCGCGCAAATCCGGCGCGACGACGGTGTATTCATCGCTTAACGCTTCGATCTGTTTGCGCCACGAATACCAGAATTCGGGAAAGCCGTGCAGAAGCACGACGAGCTTTTCGCCGCCGCGTCCGGCGACTGCGTAATGTAATTTGATTGCACCGATTTGCGCGTAATCGAAGGAAATTTCACTCATAATTTATTCCGCCGCCGATCTGGAAGTTTTCACAATCGAAGTTAGAAGCCGGATTAATTCCTGACAATCGTCGTTAATCGAAACGAACGCCTTTTCGTCCAAATATCCGCCGGAACGAAGCAGCTCAAGCCAATATTCGGTCTCCGAAGCCTTTCGCAAAGCAATCGCCGTCTCGGAAATAAACGCTTGTCTCGATTCGCCGTTCGATGCTTCCTTGACGTGCTTGCCGATATGCGTTCCGGCGGTCAAAATTGATTTGCTCAAAACGTATTCGGTCTTATCTTCGGCAAGATATTTGTAAAGTTTGACGATTCGCAAGGCGAAAGCGAATAATTTTTCCCGCACCGGATTATCTTTCATATCGGCGAATAAATATCAATTATTAATTTCAATTGCCAATTGTTAATTGATCTGCAAAACAAAATCAATCTTGAATTTTTGCGGTTTTATCTTTGCTCTTTAATTAACAGTTAATAATTGACAATTGATAATAGCGTTTAATTGATGCCTAAATTTTTCGCTTCGTCGTCGGGAATTTCGATTTTCATTCTGAGAAGCGCGGTCGAAAAAGTTTTCCCTTGCGCGTCGGTCATCAAAGATAAAGTTCCGCCGCCGCCCAAAGATTCGTGAAGCAGATAATTCAAGGCTTTTAAGTTCGGCAGT
>CAXTMQ010000100.1:0-9772 GCA_964245305.1 uncultured Pyrinomonadaceae bacterium | reverse complement strand
CCTTTGACCATCACGCCGAAATGTTCTTTCACCGCTTCCGCCGTTACTCGTTCGACGAGCAGCGGATAAAATTCATCTTTGAGCGCGATGACACCGACGTTTGCCGTGTCGCCTTTGTCGCCCGAACGCGCGTGGGCGAGTTTTGTTAATTCGATTTTCATAAATTTCGGTCGTGTGAATCCATCAAATAAAAAGCCGTCAAAACGAGCGAATGCGTGATCGCGCCGGATTTAATTAATTCTTTGATCGAACCGGCGGCGACCAATTTAGTAACGACGTTTTCGTGTTCGTCAAAATGCGTTTCCGCGTTTTTCTCACAATTGAAAGCCGCGAAATGATGCATCCAATTGTCGCTGATCGCCGGATTCGGGCGCGATTTTCCCAGAAAAACGAATTCTTCGGAAGAATAGCCGGTTTCTTCAAGCAGTTCGCGTTTTGCCGCCGCGTCCGCCGATTCGTCTTCGTCAACCATTCCGCCGGGAATTTCCAAAATAATTTCTTCGATGCCGTGTCTGAACTGTTCGATTAAAACGATTTCGTTTTTTTCGGTAAAAGCGATGACGTTCACCCAATCGGGATTTTCGGTTACGAAAAAAGACGACCTCGCGCCGTCCGATTCGCGCTCGCAAAAATCTTCGCGCACCTTAAAGACGCGGCAGTCGGCGATTTCTTTAGATTCGACGCGCCGCCAGATTTCAACTTGTTCTTTCATATTTTGAATGACTTTATTATTAGAAATGTGATTCAATAATAAATCAAGTATCCAATTTTCAAGAGAGAATTTTATGAACCGAAAAATAATTTTTATCGCCGCTTTCGCGCTTCTGTTTGGCGTTTCTGCGTTCGCGCAAACACCGACTTCTACTCCAATGCCGACACCCACTGTTGAAAAAACTGTTACATTAGATGGAGGTCCGACATTTCCGCCGAAACCGGATTCGACAAATGCGCTAAAACTTTTGACACCGGCGAATTTGGACACGATTTTGAACGAAGCCGCCAAGCAGATCGCATTTTATCAGGAAACTTTTAAAAACCTTTTGGCGACCGAAACGAAAACTTTTGAAAGATTCGATAAAGAAGAAGAAATCAAAGATCAAACCGTCGTCAAATCAATTTTTCTGGTTTATCAATCCGCCAAAGACGCGACCAAAACCTACGAATTACGCAATGTTCTAAAGGTTGACGACAAACTAATTCCCGACAGTCAGGCGCGGGCGGAGAAATTTTTGGAAGAATTGAAAAAAACCGACAATACGCAGAAAGAACTCGATAAGATCGAAAACGAAAGCAGCCGCTATGATCCGACTTTGGAGATCAACGGTTATACGCTCAATCAAGCAATCCCGCTGGCAGACAATCTGCGTCCGGTTTTTGAATTTAAATTGCTCGAACCGGAAACGGCGGCGGACGGCGATGCGTATGTCGTGAGTTACCGGCAGACGAAAAAAAGTTCGTTTATCGTTGTTGACGGGAAAAGAGACAACGCCAAAGGTGTCGGTGCTGTTTATAACACCGATCTTCCCGACGCGCTCAAGAAAAACGATGTTTTTCTGCGCGGAAAATTGTGGATTGACAAACAGACTTTTCAAATCCGCCGCGAGGAAAGAGAGTTAATCGCGCAGCCGTCCGAACCTGTCGTCGCTTTCAAAACCGAATTTGAATATCAGCCGAGTCAATACGAAATTTTCGTGCCGAAAAAAATCACGTTTACGGAAAATCGTTTGAAACGAGTGTCGAAAAACGATAATTTCAAAGCGACGAAAAATACAATCGTCACTTTTGATTACACAGAGTTCAAAAAAACCGATTCGGATGTGCGGCTTTTAGACGAAAATTAAACTTTCTGAAAATTAAATGCGATAAAAAAGGCTTTCAAAAATTGAAAGCCTTTTCATTTTACGCTTCGATGATTTCGACTTTCGTTTCAATCAATTCTTTCGGAATCAGCGCGGGAAAATACGCCATAATTTCTTCGACCTTCGGACGACCGCCGGCAAAACCCGTTACCGACGGCGGACCGGTTAAAATCAGCGGCGCGATTTCCTTTGTGAATCTTTCGACATCCGTTTTGTTTTGCCCGCGCACGCCGACGCGCAGCTGGACCTCGGGAATATCCGCCGGAGGTTCGCCCGCCAACGCGCCGTGCGTCGCGCTGACACCGACGAACTCGGTCAAAATCGTGTCGAATTTTAATCCCAATTTGTCAAGTCGCGCCCGCAAAATTTGATCGGCGGCTTTGGCTTTGGCGAAAGCGTCCGGGTAAGAATAGACGAGCGTTCCGACCGCCTTCCAGCCGCCCGAATAAGCGATGGAAACTTTGTAAAACGGCGTGTTTAGATTGCCTTTGATGCCGAACACGCGAACTCGATTTTCGCCGTCGTCTTTTAATTGAATAGTCGTAAAATCGGCAATTACGTCGGGCGTGATATAACTTTTCGGATCGCCCATTTCATACAAAAGCTGTTCCTTAATCGAAGGAATGTTGATGCGCCCGCCGGTGTTTTCATGCTTGGTGATGACGAATTCGCCGTTCGGAAACGCTTCGACAATCGGGAAACCGACGTTTGCCAAATCGGGAATCGTCTGCCAATCGAATTGACAATTGCCGCCCGAACATTGCGCTCCGCATTCAATAATATGTCCGGCAATCGTTCCCGTCGCCACTTTGTCCCAATCTTCAAAAGTCCAGCCGAATTCGTGCATCAAAGGCGCGAGCGTCAAACCCGTATCGGTCAGTCGTCCGCCGACGATAATCTGCGCTCCCTGGTCTAATGCTTCGACGAGCGGTTGCGCTCCGAGATAGACGTTCGCCGACTGAACTCGGTCGAGAATTCCGCGCAAAGATTCGCCCGTGTCCATATTGTCAATTTTCACGCCTTCGTCGAGAAATTCCGCGAGCCGGTCGAGAACGTCATCGCCCGTGACGACACCGATTTTTACCTTGCCGCCCAAATCCAAATCACGCGCCGCATCTCGAATCGCTTCGGCGCAGCCTTTCACGTTCACGCCGCCCGCGTTCGATAAAACTTTGATATTTTTCTCGACGCAATCAGGCAAAATTTCGCGCATCAGACTGACGAAATCGCGTGCGTAACCGGCGTTTGGGTCGCGCTGTTTTTGCTTCTGCACGATGGACATCGTAACTTCAGCAAGATAATCGAGCATCAAGTAATCAATCTGCCCGCCGCGCACCTGTACAACCGGCGCGGTCAGCAAATCGCCCCAGAAACCCTGCCCGCTGGCAACTTTAACTTTTTCTTTCATTTAATTTCTTAGCAATTAAAGACTTCAATTATAAAAATACAAAAAATAACGTCCGCAATAGTATGAACTGTTGCGGACGCTGATTCAAATCTCTAATTTTTCAGTTAGTTTGTAACAACTTTTTTGGTTTTGCTGAAAATTGATTTCGTACCTTTGACGGTTTTCTTTCCGACATACTTTGTGCCTTTAACGGTTTTCGTGGTTGCGTATTTGCCGCCTTGGTAACCTTTTCTACCAACGTAGACCGTGCCTTTGGCAGTTTTACGATAAGCGTAAACTACGCCGTTTTTACCTTTGCGGTAAATATATTTTGAACCGCTAACCACGCCGCGCACCGGACGTTTGCGGCGAACGGTCGTTTGCGCGTTTGCCGAACTATTATCGGCGATAAAAACTACCGAAAACAACATCGCTACCGAAAAAATAGCACCCAATATCTTTTTCATAAAAATTCTCCTCGTTTTGAAATTTAATAATCAAAAAAACTTTCTTAGTTTACCACTTTCACGGTTTTTTCGGCGGCGTTTTTCGTCGGATACCAGACTTTTTTCGTTACCCATTTCGCGCCGTCCCAAGTCGAAGTTGTAAAATATTTACCGGCTTCGACGGTTTTTTCGCTGATGTTTTCCGTTGTTTCGATTGTATAACCGCCGACTTTTTGCGCTCCTTTGACCGCTCCTTTGCTCGCGTCAACCGTTACGTTTTTGGTTTTATCGGCGACATCGACCGTTTTTTCAGCCGCGTCAACGGTCGTATCCTTTGTTTTACCCGCTGCGTCTTTCGTTACTTCGACGGTTTTTTTCGCGGCATCAACCGTTACGTCCTTCGTTTTATCAACGACCTTTTTCGTCGCGTCAACAATCTGCGCGTTCGCTCCGACGTATGAAAACAATACGAGCGCGAACAAAATTACTAAATATCTAAATCCTCTCAGCATAATTACCAATACCTCCAAATAAAATTTAATACATTTTCTATGCAGTTGGATGGTAATTTTGCACGTCCCGTGCCAAAAACTTTAATTCTCGTCGCGGACGTTTTCGCGGATGAATTTTACGATGTCGTCGGTCGAAGTTCCGGGCAGAAAAATCTCCGAAATGCCGTTGGCTTTGAGTTCGGGAATATCTTCCTGCGGCACGATGCCGCCGACCAGCACGAGCGTGTCGTCCATTCCGTTTTCGCGCAGAAGATTGACGATGCGCGGGCAGAGCGTGTTATGCGCGCCCGACAAAATCGAAATGCCGACCGCGTCAACATCTTCCTGAAGCGCGGCTGAAGCGATCATTTCCGGCGTTTGCCGCAAGCCCGTATAGATAACTTCCATTCCCGCGTCGCGCAAAGCGCGGGCGATGACTTTTGCGCCTCTATCGTGTCCGTCGAGTCCGGGTTTGGCGACTAAAACTCTGATTTTTCTTTCACTCATAACGGGTTCAAGTATATTAGCGGACAAACTTTCTGAGCAAGCCGTCGGGCTTGATAAACGGTTTCGCTTCCGCCCAGGTGAAAAAATAACGACCGTCGGGCTGTAAAGCTTGGATAACGTGCGGAAATCCGGCATCGTAAAAAATCGTTACGCCTTTATCATTAACGGAAAATTCGTCGAAAGTTTCCGGCTTGAAGCTGAGCGCGTTCAATTCCTCTTTGAGCGAATCATTGTCTTCTTTCGTGTTGCCGCTCGATTTATCCTCCTCGACGCTTTTGATAATTTCTTCAATTTCGGTTTTCAGCTTCGCGTCAACCATTTGCGCGAATTTATCGAGCGAATCAATTTTGAATGCGTCGGCGAATTTCACCTGCTTGCCGGTTTTCAAATCAACGACCAAATCTCTGGTTGATTGATCTGGATACGCGCCGCTTCCGTCCATCGCCAGAGCGATGTCGAGAACGCCGTTTTTGTTATAATTGACTTCGTAAGACATTTCATAAAGCCAATCGTAACCGCTCATATTTTCCGCCAAAGTCGTTTTGAAAGCGCGCCAGTAGCTAAGCGTATTTTCGAGTTTTTTCTTCGTCGCCAAAGGCATCGCGCCGGAAACGATTGGATAAGTGACGGTGAAAGTTCGTTTTTCCTTCGACGTAACTTTTCCTTTGCGCGTATAAACGGTTTTCTTTGGCGTGATCTTAATTGTCTGCGCGAAACTAATCGTTGCCGCGACCAAGATCAACAGCCAAACCGAAGCGAGTTTTTTCATATTATTTAGCAGAAATATTTTTTAGATTTGATTTCTTGACGTTTGAATTTATTGAAACGCGCTCTTCAAAATCCATCGCCGGCGCGCCGAACAAACATCGGAGTTTGCCGCGAACGGTGCGCTTGGTTTTCATCACAGCCCACGTTTCCGCCCAGGCGTGCGAGTTTATCCAGAGCGGATTATAACTCGTTAAAGGAGTCGTGATGCCGTAACGGACTTCGGTTTTTTCGTCAACGAACGTGCCGAATAATCTATCCCAAACGATAAAAATTCCGGCGTAGTTTTTGTCGAGATATTCGTCGTTGACTCCGTGATGAACGCGGTGATGCGACGGCGAGTTGAAAACGAATTCAAACCACGCGGGCATTTTTTTGACGACTTTCGTGTGAATCCAAAATTGATAAATCAAATTAATTCCGTGCATCGTCGCAAACGCCCAGAGCGGAAAACCGAAAAAAGCAATCGGCAGATAAAATATCCAATGCGCGATGCCTGAAAACCAGCTTTGTCTGACGGCGACGCTCAAGTTGTATTGATTAGACGAATGATGGACGACGTGGAAATTCCAGAAAAGCCGCATTTCGTGGCTCGTGCGGTGAAACCAGTAATAAACGAAATCGTCCAAAAATAACAAAATCGCCCACGACCACCACGCATCGAGCGGCATTTTAAAGGGAGCGAACTCGTAAATAGAAAGATAAAAAAATCCGGTCGCCAAACCGAACAACGCGCCCCACGCGACGCTCGCAAAGCCGATAAAAATATTCGTCCAGGTGTCTTTACGGTCAAAGCTCGACTGATTTTCGCGGATGATAAGCCACGCTTCCAAAGCGATTAAGAGCGCGAAAACGGGAATGGCGATAACGGTCGGTGTCAGCATCAATTAAGGTTTCTTAAAACAAACTTCAGTCAAATTTTCGTCTTCAAAAGTCACGCGATACATCATTTGTTCGGCTTCTTTGCCTTCGCCGGTATAAACGTCTATGTGCTTGCCGTGAACCGTCACGCCGACATCGTTGGCGACGAAATTTTCCTTGCCGAACGCGCCCGGCAAAGCGGGAATTTTAACGCTGCTGTCGTTCGGAATAAGCGAATTATCAACCGCGACCGAATTCGTCTGCAAAGGCGAATTATTCGCGTCGAGCGGCGCGTCCGCCTTGTGCCACGCGCCGTTGTAATTTCCGAGATACCAGCCGAAACGGGTTTTGCCCCAACCTTCGCCGAAGCCTTCGTTTTCGTCGAAAATCGTTTTCAAAAAATCGGCGTTAAATTTCATTTTCCCGGCGTTTTTGATTTCGATTTCGCGTGTTTCACTCGAATCGTAATCCGCTTCAATCGGCGTAAAATAACCCGTAATCCGCCAGCCTTCCGAACAATCGTAACCTGAAAATTCATTTGCGGCTTTTGATTCCGAATTTTTCATAGTTCGACTCGATTCCGGGAAAATTTTTGCTTCTTTGCAGATTATAAAACCCGCCAAAGCGACGACCAAAGCGCAGACTAAAAATAATTTCTTCATAAACCTCATGAAAAACTTTCATTGAATTGCAAGACTTTGATTCAATCGAACTCGACGCGGTTTGCTGATTGTTCCACGCCGACGCGACCGGTTTCGATCTCGGCTTTGAAATAATTTTCGCCTTTGACGGGCGCGTCAAAAATTCGCCGCAGAATATTGATTTGCCCGACGTGCGTCAAAGCGTCGGCAATAGGACCTTGAAAGAGTTTTTCCATTGACGCGGCGCACGGCTTATCGGAGGCGAGAAAATCGTCGAATGATTTCAAGGCGGCGAAGAATCTTTCCGTTTCGGCTTCCCAATCCGAAGGCGCGGCATCGCGCCAGACAGTTTTGCCTTGCGCCATTGTCAACGCCCAATCAAATAAATCGCCGATGTGAGCGAGAATCTGCAAAGGCGTTCGCGCGGTTTCCGACGCTTTAAAGTCCGCAAAATTTTCCGGCGCGCCGCTAACTGATTTGCCGCCGCGATAGGCAACGGTTGCAATCGTGTGACGCAAAAATTCGCGTTTTATTTTTTCGTTCATTTTCTTAATTTACGTTCGATTCGACTCGAAAGCTATGAGATAAACTTTTTTTTCAGACAAACGCTGTTTTCAACGCCCGCGTATTGTCCGTAATTCGGAACGTATTCATAGCCGTTTTTTATGTAAAACGCGAGGGCTTCAATTTGCCGCTGACCGGTTTCGAGAATCGCTTCTTCATACTTCAACTCTTTCGCCCACGCTTCGAGTTCGGCTAAAACGAATCCGGCGATGCCTTGATTGCGATTTTCTTCGCGCACAAACATTCGCTTGATTTCAACCGCGCCCGGCTCATATTCCTTAAACGCGCCGCAGCCGATTGCCGTTTCGTCATCGTAAGCGACGACCGCATTGCGGATTTTATCAATCTTATTAAACTGCGCGTAAAAAGAATGCTCCGCGCTGTCAATCCGCGCCATATATTCATCGAGCCGCGCGACAAGCTCACGAAACCCCGCGTTTTCCGAATCCGTCCTGACAATTTTTATCATCTTTTTAATCTAACTTCATCTCGAATAAACTCAGCGTAATTCCCTCGTAATGTTTCGGCAATTTCTCGATTTCGTCCGCCGTAACCACGCCGAGAAATTCAAAACCGCAATCCGTATAATAATCAATCAGTTTTTGATTATCGCCCCAAGTATCCATCCGCACAAACTTTTTGCCGAGCGATTTTGCATAATCACGCGCCCATTCGACAATGCGCGGAACAAATTTCCAACCACGAAATTCGGGATTAATGGCGATCCGATGAATATAAATCGCCGGTTCACGCCCGCGCTCCTTCCAAATCAAAGGGTCGGCAAAAGCAATCGAAAAAATGCAGGCGATTTTGTCATCAATCAAGATTTTCCAATGCCTTTTTTCGGCAATTTCCGTTTCGATAAACTCCCGTTCAAACGGCAGCCACGATTTATCAAAAACCCGTTTTTGAAACTCGACTGCCAAATCATAAAGCCGGAAAATCTCGTCCAAATCTTCGATTGCGCTGTTCAGAAATTCCATCGAATCTAAAGCCTTTTTTCGTCCGCGCTCGCCGCCATCAATTTCTCCAACCTGCTTTCTCCGGTCTTGTCCTGCTTCGCGGTCATCACCCAATTTATCATCTGCTTTTTATACCAATTCGCCTGCGCTTCAAAAAATTTCCAACCGATTTGATTCGCCCGAAAACGCTTTTCAAACTCATCGGAAAACCGCTTCAACTCATTTTCATAAGCATAAATCGCCGATTTATCCGCCGTTCGCTTTTCAAATGCCCGGATTCCGGCAGGCATCATCAAACCTTTTTCGGTCAATTCCGCAACCTTCTTGATATTCACCGCGCTCCAATTTGAACTCGCCTTGCGCGGCGTAAACCGATTGCAGTAACTTTCCTCATCAATCTTCCGCCGCACACCGTCAATCCACCCGAAACACAACGCCTGATCCACCGATTCGCTCCAAGTCATACCAGTTTTGCCCGATTTGACATTGTAATAGCCGACAACAATCTCCGTCGCCGTTTCGTGATTTTCCTCAAACCAGCGGCGGAAATCGGATTGGGTTGGAAAAAAAATCGGTTTCATTAACTTTTAAACTTCAATGTTGATTTTAGAAATCATTTCTTTAATTTTTGTTTCTAACCGATTAAAAGCGGATAAATTTCTTAGCGGCGTGAAGTCTTCAATATATTCAGAGATTAAAGTTACGCTGTGTCCCACGTTAAATTTTGCTAATCTTCTGCCTTTTCTACCGCTGGCTATTTTCAGTTTGTCATTTAGTAATTGTTTAGGGTCTGCTAAATTTTCTAGGTCTTTCAGTTTAGGTAATTCAAGCAGTTCATTACCATACCGATTTCCTGCTGCTCGCCTTATTGCATTTTCATCAAACAATAACCAAGCTTCTGTTTCCTTGACAGGGATTACACAGACAAAATAATCAGGTTTAGTGCCTTCAAGATTTTCGATAGCATTTAGTATTTCCGTTTCTCTTTCTTCTACTGGTCTATTATCTGAATCTCGATGAACAAAAAGAATATTGCAGGGATATAATTCAATGGCTAATGAAATTTTTTTGCTAAGACCTTTAATTTCAATATTTCTTGGTAAATGTCGCAAATCAGCCCAAGTAAATTCAATCGGATTTGTAATACCGTTTTGACGTAGAAGCCAACGGATATGAGGTATTAAAGCAATATCTGAGGTTCCTTCGGTTACTAATGTTATATTCAATGATTTCATCTCTAATCATCACCGAGATTTGGCAAAAAAGGTTGAAAGTCTAAGCGATCAATA
>CAXTMQ010000099.1:0-14459 GCA_964245305.1 uncultured Pyrinomonadaceae bacterium | reverse complement strand
GTTTAAAGGTCGAAACCGCGCATTTGAAAAACGGCGACCGTATTCAGGGCGGCGAAACGGTTCTCGAAGTCGAAGTTTCCGCGCCGGACACGGCGACTCTGCAATTTTCGTCGGAGGGAAATCAGCAGCCGTTTGTCGAAACTACGCCTTCTCTGATTACGATTCAATGTCTCAACTGCGGTTTGCCGTCGAAAGCCGAAGCCTCGCGTCCCGATGCGAAATTAACTTATTTATGCGATGATTGCCGCGAAAAATTGAAGAAAAATCCGCAGCCGATTCCGAATTATCAAATGATTCGCGTTCTCGGACAAGGCGGAATGGGCAGCGTGATGCTCGCCCGCTCCGAAGCGGACGGTCGCGCCGTCGCCATCAAAACGCTTTTGCCCGAAGTTGCCGTCAGCGAGCAGTCTTTGAAAAGATTTTTGCGCGAAATCGAAGTCGCCGCCAGCCTTCAGCATCCGCATATCGTCAGCTATATCGAACACGGAACGCACAACGGCATCGTTTATCTCGTTACCGAATACGTCGGCGGAATGGACGCTTCCAAACTTTCCAAAATGCGCGGCGGCAAATTAAATTATCAGGAAGTCGTCAAAATCATCGAGCAAACTTTAGCCGCGCTCGATTTCGCGCATTCACGCGGATTCGTTCACCGCGACATCAAGGAGCAAAATATTCTGGTTGACGGCAATTATCCGAATTTTAACGCGAAATTAACCGATTTCGGTTTGGCGAAAAGTTTTAAGCAGACGGGAATGAGCGGCGTAACGATGGTCGGCGACGTTGCCGGAACAATCGCTTATATGCCGCCCGAACAAGTCAGAGATTTCAAGGAAGTTCGCCCGCCGTCGGACATTTATGCCATCGGAATGACGGCTTACAGCTTAATCACCGGCGCGCACGCGCTCGACATCAGCCCGCGAGCCGGAATTTCCGAAACCGTCAAAGCGATTTTTGAAAAACCGATTATTCCGATCACGCGCCGGATGCCCGAAATTCCTCTGCGCGTCGCCGCCGTCATCGAAACCGCCATCGCCAAAGAAGTCGAACTTCGCTGGCGCACCGCCGGTGAAATGCGCGAAGCTCTTCTGCGCGCCGTCAGCGAATTTTAAATTCAGGACGATTAGTTATTTTCAAAAGATGCCGACGAATTCGTCGGCATCTTTTTTTAGATTGTTTTTGTAACTTTGGAAAGCGAGCGCGGCGCGTCCGCGTCAATTCCTTTTGCTTCGGCGAGCAGCGCGGCGAAAAGCTGCGCCGGAACGATAAACGGAATCGGCGATAAAAATTCGTCAATCCCGGCGGGCAGAAATAAGTTTCTCGAACTCAGCGCGGCAATTTTCTGATCGTTGGTAATTGAAAACGAATCGGCGTGAAGTTTCTTCAGACGCTTTAACAAATCGAGATTGCTCGTCTGCGTAACGCCTTTCGGCGCGAACATAATTACAGGAAAACGTCGCTCGACAATCGCCAGCGGTCCGTGAAAAAAATCGGCGGACGAGAATCTTTCGGCGACGACGTAACAGGTTTCCATCAATTTCAAAGCGAGTTCGTAAGAATTCCCGTAATTCAAACCGCGACCGACGACGACGCAGTTTTCCATAAAAGCGTATCTTTGAACGATTTCTTCGACTTGCGGTTTTAATTTCAACGCTTCAGAGGTAAACTGCGGAATTTTTTCAAATTCGAGTTTTTTATCAGACAGAATCGAAGCCAGCAGATAAAAATGCAGCATTTGTCCCGTGTAAGTTTTCGTCGCGGCGACCGACTTTTCCAGTCCGGCGTGTGTCAGAAGCGTTTCGTCGGCGATTTTCGCCATCGTCGAATCGGCTTGGTTGGTTATGCCGAGCGTGAACGCGCCGGATTTTTTCGCTTTTTCCAAAACCTGATTGATGTCCGCGCCTTCGCCCGATTGCGAAACGCCGATGACCAGAGCGCGCTTTAAATTCAGCTTCGCCTTATAAAGCGTAAAAACCGACGGCGCGGACAAAGAGACGGGAATTCCGGTCGTGATTTCCAACAGATAACGCCCGAAAAACGCGGCGTTATCTGAACTTCCGCGGGCGACGAGAACTATTAAATCAATGTCTCGGTCGCGTAGAAACGCGCTGAGTTTTTTTAACTTATCGCTTTCCAATCGAATAGTTTTTTCCAAAACCGCCGGCTGTTCGCCGATTTCTTTAAGCATTAAAGACATATAAAAATTTTCTCGAATTAAATTTTGTCAATCGCCGTTTTTGAGATGGTTTCGGCGTTGGGCAGTCTGATTGGGTCTTTGCCGCTCTCATTTTCAGTATTTTTAAGTTCGTCTTTCGGGTCGTCTTGATCGAGTTTTGCAAGAGTTTCAACCTGTTTGTCGGCGGCGATTTGATTTTGCCGTTCGGCGTTTTGTTCGGGATTGTCAACAATTTCCTTCGCGGCGGCTTTTTTCGCTCCGGCTTCAGCTGTTTTCGGATCGGTAAATTCCTGCAAAACGGCGTTAATCGAGCCGCCGATGAGAATGACCAAACCCGTCAGATAAAGCCAGAGCATCAAAATGATCATCGCGCCGAGCGAGCCGTAAGTTTTGTCGTAAGTGTTGAAATATTCCAGATAAAGCCGAAAACTATACGAAAGCAGAAGCCACAAAACAATGCCGATTGCCGTTCCGGGCGAAATCCAAACCCATTTCCGTTCTTTGTGGCAGGGCAGATAATTATAAAGAAGCGAGAATATCGTGACTAAAACGAGCAGAACGATAATCCACTGTAAAAAGCCCAAAACGATTGGCGATTCGACGGGCAGCTGCAGCGAGTTGAGAATCAGCATTATGAATTTTCCGCCGTAAAAAACGATGCCGAGCGCGAGCGTGACCAAAACTCCCAAACCGAGCGTCGTCGAAAGCGAAATGAATTTCGTTTTCCACCAGGGGCGCGTTTCCGTCAAATTATAAACGCCGTTCAAGACGTTGCGAATGCTGTCAATTCCGGCGGAAGCCGACCATAAAGCGACCAAAATCCCGAAAGTTAATTTGCCGCCCGAACTGCTTTCGGTTACTTCCTGAATAGTTTTTCGCACCAATTCAAAAGCCGAATGCGGCATTACCTGGCGCAGATAAAAAAACATTTCAGCCCGCAAATCGTCCGCCGCGATGAGAACGAAACCGAATAAACTGACCAGAAAAACGAGCAGCGGAAAAATTGCGAACGCGAAATAAAACGCGACCTGCGCCGCGTTGCTGACAATGTCTTCTTCGACGAACGCTTTTTCATACAGACGCACGAAGAAATCCTTCGCTTTCAAATCTTTAAGGCTCGCATAGCTGAAGTTATACAGCTTCATATTTTTAATTTTTCGGTCGAAAAATACTGCCAATGCGCGAAAGAAAATTATTCGATTCAGCCGATGGCGCGTTTCAATTCGGCAACTTTACTTTTATTTTCGAGCAAATTTTTCAGCTCGTAAATTTTCATCAAAGCCTCGACCGGCGATAAAGCGTCAACGTCCATTTCAAAAAGTTCGGATTCGACTTCTGAAAAATTTCCGGCGAATTTTACAGGTCGAGCGTCGTTCGCTTCATATTCTTCCAAATGCTCTTCGGCGCGTCGGACGACCGGCTTCGGCAAGCCCGCAAGCTGCGCCGCGTAAACTCCGTAACTTTTCAGAGCCGCGCCTTTGGCGATTTTGTATTTAAATGCGAGTTTATCGTTTTCTTCGTCAATTAAAAAGTAAAAATTTTCAATTCGCGGCAAAAGCGTTTCGAGTTCGGCTAGTTCGTGATAATGCGTGGCGAATAATGTGCGTGATTTTAATTTCGGATGGTTATGAACAAATTCCAAAACCGACCGCGCGACCGCCAAACCGTCGAACGTCGAAGTTCCGCGTCCTAATTCATCAAGCAAAATCAAACTCTGCGGCGAAGCGTGATGCAGAATTTCGGCGGTTTCGATCATCTCGGTCATAAACGTGGATTCGCCGCTGCCGATGCGATCATAAAGCCCGATGCGCGTAAAAATTCGGTCGCAGATGCCGACAACCGCTTCGTCCGCCGGAACGAAACTGCCGATTTGCGCGAGCAAAACGATTAACGCGACTTGCCGCAAATATGTAGATTTTCCCGAAGCGTTCGGACCCGTAATCAAAGCGATTTGCGGCGCGCCGTTGCCGCCGAGCGCGGAATCATTGGCAACGAATTCGCAATTTTCATTTCGCAGAATCAATTCGACTGCCGCGTGTCGCCCGTTTTTGATTCGCAAAAGCGATGTTTCATTGACGGTCGGACGTTCATAATCGAGTTCGTCGGCGGCATCAGCCAACCCGCCAATCGCGTCGAGGTAAGCGAGCGTTTGGGCGGCGAGCAAAATTGCGGGGCGGTTTTTGCCGACTTCATTGCAAATTTGTCGAAAAAGATTCGCTTCGAGTTCGGCGATGCGTTCCTGCGCGTGAATGACCAAGGACTCGTATTCTTTGAGTTCGAGCGTGACGAATCTTTCCGACGGCACGAGCGTTTGCTTGCGCGTATAATCTTCGGGAATCAGATGCAGATTCGGTTTGGTAACTTCGATATAATAGCCGAAAACTTTATTAAAACCGACGCGCAAACTTTTAATGCCGGTTCGCTCGCGCTCGCGGCGTTCCATTTCGGCGAGAAAACTTTTGCCGTTTTTCAGAGTTTCGCGCAGTTTATCCAATTCTTCGGAAAAGCCTTCGCGGATAATTCCGGTTTGTTCGACAAAGCGCGTCGGCAGTTCGTCGGAAATTCCCGCTTCGATTAAATTGACGGTTTCCGCGCATTCGGGAAGATGCGCCAGAAGCTGTCCGAATCGAACCGTGTCTTTTCGCAAAATTTCTTTTACTTTCGGAATTAATTTTAAACTTTTCCCCAGAATGGCGAGTTCATACGCCGATAAAAAATTAGCTTTCGCGCGGCTCGAAAGACGTTCCAAATCTTTGATTTCACAAAGGGTTTCACCCGATTTGATTCGCTCTTTGGAGTTTTCCTTAAACCACGCGAGATGCTCCTGACGACGAAAAATTTCCGCGCAGTCGAGCAGCGGCTGACGCAGCCAGCGGCGCAAAAGTCTGCCGCCCATCGCGGTTTTCGTGCGGTCAATGACCGACAAAAGGCTCGCGCCCGACGCGCTTTCAAAAACTTCGAGGCTTCGGAAAGTTCGTGCGTCGAGCATCATAAAAGCGCGGCTGTCGTAAGTTCGCAGGCGCGTTAATTGTCCGGCTGAATCGAATTGATTTTGATTCAGATAAGCGATCAACGCGCCGGCGGCGGAAATCGAAAGCGAAGAATTTTCCACGCCGAAAGACTTTAAAGTTTTAGAGCTGAAATGTTTTAAAAGTGCGGCTTCGGCTCGTTTTCTGTCGAAACATTCAGGATTTAATTTCGTTACCGACGGCGGCAAATCTCGATTTGAAAAAGCAAGTTCGTCAATTTCCGCAATTAAAAGTTCGGCGGGCGCGAGGCGTTGCAGTTCGGCGAGCGCGTCGCGGTTTTCGATTTCCGTCACGGCAAAATCGCCGGTCGTAATGTCGGCGTAAGCGATTCCGGCGCGGCTGCCGTCGCTTGTAAAAGCAACTAAATAATTGTTCGCTTTACTGTCGAGCATCTGCGGCTCGATCACCGTTCCGGCAGAGACGACGCGCACGACTTCGCGCGGAATCAACCTTTTTCCGTTTTGTCCTTTGATCGCGGTTGTGGAAGTTTGTTCGCAGATGGCGACGCGATGACCGCGCGAAATCAATGTCGTCAGATGTTTTTCAAGAACGAAATGCGGAACTCCGGCGAGCGGAACGCGCGACAAAGATTTTCCAAGCGAGCGCGAAGTCAAAACGATGTCGAGTTCACGCGCCAAAATTCGCGCATCGTCGTCAAACGCTTCGTAAAAATCGCCCATCCGAAAAAGCAGAAGCGAATCCTGATATTTTTCTTTGATTTCGAGATACTGCCGACGAATCGGAGTTTCTTCCGTTTTCATAAACGCGGTAAATTTTCGTGTAATTTGCGAATAATCAATTTTACAATATTTACCCGAAATTGCATCGCAAATATCAGTCGAGAAACGGATTAATTATCCGCTTGCGAAAATTTAACCGCGACGGCGTTCCATCAAAGTCAGCATTAGGGAACTGAGCAGAACGAGCGTTTCCTCGTGCGGCGGAATCGGCGCGCTCGGAACAATTTGAAATTTGCCTTCGAGAAACGCCGGTTGTTTTTTGAGCGTAACAAGCGGCGCGGAATTATTTTTCGACAAAACATAAGCTGGATTGAAAACGTAGCCGGTGAACATTCCGACGACGGGAAGTTCGCCGAAGAGCGAATCCAAAACTTTTGTCCAGCCGTTCTCCTCGTTAAAACTCATCACCGGCTGATTGCTCGCGTCAAAAATTTCGTAATTTGCTTTCCAGATCGAACGCATTCCCTGTCGTTTGATCGCGCCGATAAACTTGCCGCTCGCGTCGGTGAAGTTGTATTTGGCGGAAAAATCAATTATGCGCTCGGCTTTGATGTTATAAAGCAGTTGCGTCTGATTTTCGTCGGCGAAGATGTTGATGTCTTCCTTTAACTTGAACATTTTTTGCTTAACGTAGCCGATTAAGTTTCCGCTCGCGTCCCGAATGTAAATCTGACTCGCCAGCGCAAAAATTTTGAATGTTAAATCTAACGGATAGTTCACTTTAAATTCTCCTTTTTGATAAATTTGATGATGCCGAAGATATTATTTCTCCAAAAACTTTAATATGAAATCGCCGATTGATTTCAAATTACGATGAATTAATTTGATTTGCGAAAACGTCAGAATGGTAACAACCGTTTCAATGTCTTGGAATTCCTGCGCGAGCGATTTGCGGGCGCGATTTAAATCGCGTTCGGTTGATAAAATCAGAAACGGTTTCGTGCGCTGGTTGTGATAGGCGCGTTTCAGTTTGGCAAAAGCCGAATCTATATTGCCTTTGCTTTGGACTTCAAAAATATGCGAAATGCGCGGGCTTTTTTCGGTTTCGCGCCAGATGACATCATAAAATTCAAATTCCATTTCGGCGTAAAATCCCAGACTTTCGCCTATTTCAATCAAAAGCCTTTGAATTTGCCCGTGCGACGGCGATTCTTCAATTGTTTTCGTTAAAATAAAACCCGAAGTTTCTGTCTGCGCCGCTTCCAAACCTCTCGCCGTAATTGACCAGAAACCGTTTTTTCTTTCGAGAAATTTTTCTTCGTCAAGAACTTTCCCCGCTTTCTGTACCGCTTTTCGCCAGTATTTATTCGTGCCTCCGCGAATTCCGGCGATTTCCTTTTCGTTCAATTGCGGAAAATATGCGATCAGCCGCTCGTATAAATAACGCACGTCGTCGCTGCCGCCGGTTGCGGCGAGCTCCTGCAAAATCGGCATTTCCAACGAATTAAAAACCGGCAAAGACATCGGCTGTAATGACAAAGACAATTAAAAAACTACAGGATTTTTCGATAGTCGTTTGTTTTCCTCAATGTAATATCTCGCTTCAAATCATCGAGCAGTTCAGTCAACCTCGATTCAAAATTCGCGGTCAAAACTTTAGAATTAACTTTAACATTTGAAACGAAATCATCTGTTTCTCCGACTTTAACAAAAATTCGCGGCTTAAATTCGCCGAGAAATTCATAACGAAAGGCAAGCGGGGCAATTGAACAATTCTCCGATCTGTCAACAATTTTCGCCAAACCCCTGTAAAATTTCAAAGGGCGCGCGTCGTTCGGCAAAATCTCGCCTTGCGGAAAAATCCAAAGCGTTCGGTTCGGATTTTCCTTTAAAAGTCCGACCGCGTAATTCAAACTTTCAAAAGCCTGCCGCGCGTTTTCTCGAACGACCGAAAATGCGCCGAGACTTCGGAAAAGAAACAATTTCTTTAGCTGTTTTTCTTCCATCATAACGTAACTGTCAATTTGCAACTGCTGCGAAATTTGAAAAGCCAGTAATCCGTCCCACCAGCTCGAATGATTGGCGTAAAAAATCATCGGCTTGGTCTGCTCTATCAAAGCGAGATTTGAAATCCAAATAGAATCGAATCGGCGTTTGAGCAAATTTCGATTATAAACGGCGAAAACTTTTTCAAACCAAAGGCTTTTATTTGCCTTTAACATATTTTCTGCTGACGCGGCTGTTGATCCCGCAGGTTATTTCATAGGAAATTGTGTTGCATTTTCGGGCGATTTCTTCAGCTTTGATTCGAAACTTTTCATTGCCGCCGATCAACACGACTTCATCATTTACTTTAACTTCCGTGATGCCGGAAACGTCTAAAATCGTCCAATCCATCGAAACGCGCCCGACAATCGGCGCAAATTGATTTTTGATAATCGCTTTTCCCGAATTTGAAAGCGCGCGCGGAAAACCGTCTTCGTAGCCGATTGGAACGGTGGCGATCAGAGAATCTTTTTTCGTTTGAAATGTTCTGCCGTAACCGAGCGATTCGCCTTTCGGAACTCGTTTAAGATACGCAATTTTTGTGTGAAGCGAAAGAACGGGTTTTAATTCGGGTTTTTCGACGTTCGGCGGCAAAACATCATCGCCCAAACCGTATAGAATTCCGCCAAGTCGAACGAGATTCTTTCTCGAATTCGGATGTGCAATCGCGCCCGGCGAATTTGCCAAATCTTCGTATTTCGGATTGAAACCTTTTTGCTTGAAAATTTCTCTCGCCGTCTCGAAACGCTTGATTTGCGTTTCGGTAAAATCATTTTCAGACAATTTATCAGCCGCCGCGAAATGTGTCATAATTCCTTCGACGCGCAGGTTTTTGAAGCGTTTTAATTTCTCCGCAAACTCTTTTACTTCATCGAACCGAACGCCGATTCTGCCCATTCCCGTATCAATTTTAATGTGAACGCCGGCGACGATATTTTTATTTTTCGCCGCTCGATTGAAAATTTCGGCGATTTCTATTTGATAAATTACCGGCGTTAAATTGTTTTCAAGCAGAAGATTTTCCTGTCCCGCCCAAAAACTTCCTAAAATTAAAATCGGAGTTCTAATTCGATTCTCGCGCAGTTCCAAACCTTCTTCGGGCAGCGCGACTCCGAGCCATTCGATACTTTTTTTTTCGAGTTCCTTCGCGCATTCGACCGCGCCGTGTCCGTAAGCGTCGGCTTTGACGACTGCCATATAATCGACCGCGCCGCCGATAAAATTTTTCACCGATTGAAGATTGAATGAAAGATTATCGAGATTGATTTCAGTCCAGGTCGGACGATGAACGAAATTTTTGTTCATTTCGATGAAACGATTCGATTGCGGAGTATCAGAAAAATCCAAACAAAATCTTAACCAAAACATTAAAGGTCTGCCAGCCGACTGTTAATGTAAAACTTTAAAGCGGAATATTGCCGTGTTTTTTCGGCGGATTGGAATCGCGCTTATTCTGCAAAAGCGAAAGCGCGCGAATCAATTTCGGGCGCGTTTGGCTCGGTTCGATAATTTCATCAATAAAACCTTTTTCCGCCGCGAGATAGGGATTGGCAAACTTTTCTTCAAACTCGACAACTTTATTTTTTCGATACGTTTCGTCGTTCTCGGAAATTTCCTCGCGATATAAAACGCCGACCGCGCCTTCCGCGCCCATCACGGCAATTTCCGCTGTCGGGTATGCGAAATTGATGTCGGTGCGAATGTGTTTGGAAGCCATCACGCAATACGCGCCGCCGTAAGCCTTGCGCGTGATAACCGTGATTTTCGGCACGGTCGCTTCGGCAAATGCATAAAGAAGTTTCGCGCCGTGACGAATAATTCCGAGATGTTCTTGATTTACGCCGGGCAAAAATCCCGGAACGTCTTCAAAAGTTATCAGCGGAATATTAAAGCAATCGCAGAAGCGCACGAATCGAGCGGCTTTGACCGAAGCGTCAATATCCAAAACGCCCGCCAGAAATGCCGGTTGATTGGCGACGATGCCGACTGAAAATCCGCCGAGCCGCGCGAAACCGACGACAATATTCGGCGCGTAAAGTTCCTGCACTTCAAAAAAATAATTATCGTCAACAACGATGTGAATAATATCGCGGATGTCGTAAGGCGTGGTTGATTGCTCCGGCACGATTGAATTTAATTTCGCGTCAGTTCGATTTGACGGATCATTCGTCGCCGCGAACGGCGGATTTTCCATATTATTCGATGGAACAAAAGAGAGCAGTTCGCGCGTCAGACGCAGACAATGTTCGTCGGATTCGGCGGCGAAATGCGCCACGCCGGATTTTTGATTATGCGTCAACGCGCCGCCGAGTTCGTCCTTCGTCACCGTTTCGTGCGTAACGGTTTTAATAACGTCGGGTCCGGTGATAAACATATACGAAGTGTTTTTCACTATAATATTAAAATCGGTAATCGCCGGAGAATAAACCGCGCCGCCCGCGCACGGACCTAAGATGCAGCTAATTTGCGGAATAACTCCGCTCGCCAGAGTATTTCGCAAAAAAATATCCGCGTAACCGCCTAAGCTGACAACGCCTTCCTGAATTCTCGCGCCGCCCGAATCGTTCAAACCGATGACCGGCGCGCCGGTTTTCATCGCTAAATCCATCACTTTACAGATTTTTTGCGCGTGAGTTTCAGAAAGACTGCCGCCGAAAACCGTAAAATCCTGTGCGAACACAAAAACCTCGCGTCCTTCGATCAAGCCGTGTCCGGTGATAACGCCGTCGCCCGGAAACTTTTGCTTTTCGAGTCCGAAATCGGTCGAGCGATGAACGACGAATTTGTCGAATTCTTCAAACGAACCGTCGTCGAGCAAAAATTCGATGCGCTCACGCGCCGTCATTTTTCCCGCCGCGCGTTGCTTTTCAAGCCGCGCCGCGCCGCCGCCTTGTTCGGCGAGACCGGACTTTTCCTTTAGCTGTTCCAATTTGGTCGTCAATTTTTGTTCGGGCTGCATAGCCAAATAGTTTAACGAGTTAAGTGAGTTTTGCAAAATACAATTAAACCGCCAATTTACGGCGGTGTGAAAGTTGAGAGTGAGTTGTGGACGCAGTTCGATTTACAAATCAGAAATTTCCGCTTCGATTTGCGGCAGAATTTTACGGCGCAGAGTTTGAACAAAATTTTCGGCTTGTTTAAGTTCTTCGTTCGTCTGCTGTAAATTCTGACTTATTTGAGAAATCAAATTACGCAGATTGCGACGTTCGATTTCCAGAGAATTCTTTCTTGTCTCGCGCAATTCGTCGGTGCGAGTCGTGCCGACGACCGCGATGTTGCGGTCAATGCTTCCCGGAGTTAATTGTTCTTCGATTTGCGCCAAACGGGTTTTTATTTCGCTGTCTTTCTGTGTTAATTCGATTTGAAATTTTTGCAAAACTTCGAGACGCTGTTCGGCGCGATTGAGAACTTCAAAACCGAGCAAAAGTTTTTGCTGGCGTTCGGACAACTGCATTCCTCTGCCGACCATCATTTTTTCGAGAAATTCCTTGATGTTCGCGTTCAAGTTTTGCACCGCTTTGGAAATTTTCGTGATTTCCAACGAAACATTTTGAGCCGGTTCTTGAGCCGGATAATTCTGCTGATTAATCGAATTAGTTTGAGCCGACGCGCAGGTAACGGCAAAAATCGAAAGAAACAGAACGAGATAAATTAGTTTCATAATCGTAACCGCCTTTGTTGAAAATTTTTTTTGAAAATTTTACACAGGATTTTAGTCGAAATGTTGCAGAAAAAACATCCGGTTTCATTAAACGACCATTCTTTTTCTTATGCCGCGCAAAGCCGTTTCGAGCAGAAAGAGGGAAATAACGATCAGATAAATCGCTTCGTAAACGAGTTTTGCGGAAAAAAATCCGGTCAAACAAGCGCGGGTCAAATCAATGACGCTTGTCGTCGGCAAAATATATGCGACGATTTGCAGCCAGAATGGTAAATTTTCGACCGGAAACCACGCGCCGCATAAAAATAGAGTCGAGAAAAACAGCGCGAAAAAGATATTGAAATAATCAATTTCGGTTACGCGCGAGGTAACGGTCAAGCCGAGCGCGCCGAGATAAAGACAGCCGAAAAGAAGCGGCAAAACCGCGAGCGGCGTAAAAAGGGAAGCCGCCGCGCCGAAAATAACGATGAGCGGAATGATGAACAAACAATCAACAATGCCTTTCGTCATCGCCCATAAAATTTCGCCGAACGCCAGCGATTCGGCGTTGACCGGCGTGGCAAGAATCGCGTCGTAAGTTGATTGATAAACCATCCGAAAATACGCGCCGTAAGTCATCTCGAAAATCGTCCGCATCAGAACCGTGAACGCCAAAACGCCCGCGCCGACAAACGATAAATAACTCAAACCCGCAACCGTCTGCGAAGCGACGAGCGCGCCGATGCCGAAACCGAACGCGAAAAAAGTAAAAATCGGTTCGATAATCGGCGCGACGAGTTCGGTCTTCCAAAGCCTTAAATAAACGCGCGAATTCCTGCGCCAAACCGCGAGCGCGTCTGATAAATCTACTCTTCTAAAAGCAAAACTCACAATTGATAATCAAACGGAAAATTTCGTTTTTCAATTTTTTCGATTAATTCCGAAATCGTTTTTTTCACGATCTCGCGCAAATCAAACGGATAAGAAAATTTCTCCGCATCTTTTTCAAAATCCTCAATGTCCAAAATCTCAAAAGAAAAATCGCGCCAAATCAGAACATCAATATCCAAATCAACATAATCCAAAATATTATTTTCAAACTTCGGCGGCAGATTTATATTGCAGTAAAAATTACGAAATTCACCGTCGGGTTCGTGAAATCTGAAAACATTAAAGTATTTCTTAAACCAAAAATACTCGTAACTTACAGTCCCGCGTCTGATAACGCCAAGCGATTGGTGAGAAACCTCCTTTTCAAATTCGCCGAGCAACATTAGACGGTTATCGGTTTGTTCCAGGAGTACGCATTGCCACGTTCGATAAATCTGATAATCGAATTTTCTGGAATTTACCGTAACGATTTTTTTGTCCATTTAACTGTTTGGTTGACGATTAAATTTCCCAACTTAATTTTTAACTATTTGCAAAAAAACATCTTCCAAATTCGACGGTCGCAGAAGCATCTGACGCGATCCGTAACGCGACATTAAAGGCAGAAGCCGTTCGGCGGTTTCTGCAAAATAAAGATGCGATGCGCCTCGTTTTTGAGCGATGATTTCTGTCGCTGCTGTATGCAAATCTATCGGTTCGGCTTGACGAACTTCGAGCGCGAATTTTTTGACGTTTTCTTCGATTAGTTTTCTCGGTTCGCCCTGCGCGACTATTTCGCCGTGCGCCATCACGATCAATCTTTGCGCGAGTTTTTCGGCTTCGTCCATATAATGCGTTGACAAGACTATGGTCAGATTTTCGCGGCTTCGGAGTTCTTCGAGTTTTTCCCAAATTTCCTGCCGCACATTCGGATCGAGTCCGGTCGTCGGTTCGTCGAGCAGAAGAATTTTCGGACGATGAAGAAGTGCGCGGGCAATTATTAAACGTCGTTTCATACCGCCGGAAAGATGCTCGACTTTGGCGTTCGCTTTCTCGGTCAGGCGCGTAAATTCGAGCAATTCATCGCTCCTTCGTTCCGCAATCTCCTTCGGAATTCGGAAGTATCTCGAATAAACGATTAAATTTTCGCGCACGTTCAAATCAGGATCGAGGTTATTTTCCTGCGGGACAATGCCGATCAGGGAACGAATTTTTCTATCTTCGCGCTGCGTGTCGAAATTTTCAACAAGAAGACTGCCCGCCGTCAAAGGCGAACGACAGGCGATCATTCGCATCGTCGTAGATTTGCCCGCGCCGTTCTCGCCCAAAATAGCGAAAGTTTCGCCGGTTTTGACGGCAAAGGAAATATTAGTTACCGCCTGAAAATCGGCAAAATTCTTGACTAAATTTTTCGCTTCTATTGAAAACGACATTCGATTGAAATTTATTCCAAGTCAGAAATGACCGCCTGATAATTTCCCAAATTCGCTTTTAGTTTATCAAAAAGCTGCGAAAAAATTAGTTTCTCGGTCTCGGTTAAATTGGAAAACATCTGCGTTTCAAGATTGCTCCATCGCTCGATTGCCGGACTTTCGTATTGTTTTCCTTTATCTGTCAAATAAACGCGCACCATGCGGCTATCTACGCCGCATCTGCGGGATTCGACGAAATTATTTTTCTCTAAACTTTTGATCATTTTATTAATCGTCGGCGCGGCAAGCGAGAGTTTTTTTGCCATTTCGATCTGACTTTGACCGTCCGTTTTCCAGAGCGCGATTAAAACAAAAATTTGCCCGCTATGCAGGTTTATTGCGTTCATCGCCTTTTGCAAGTTTGTGCGATACGCCGTTGAAATCTGCATTAATTCAAACGTAATTGTTTCTTCAAAATTCATAATTAAAAAATTCTTTGCAAGCAAATGAAATTTAATTGCATAGCTGATTATAAGTAAGATAATGATATACTATTAGCTTGCTAACTACAAGAAATGATAAGCTTTTTAACCAAACATAAAAAAA
>CAXTMQ010000098.1:0-14466 GCA_964245305.1 uncultured Pyrinomonadaceae bacterium | reverse complement strand
GTTCGGTCGTCGGCATCGGCGGAATGGCGGGTTCCATCGGCGGAATGATTATCGCTTCGACCGTCGGGTTGATTTTAGAAGGCACTAAATCCGCGCAGTATCCGAACGGCAATTACTTTTTGATTTTCGTCATCGCGGGTTCGGCTTATCTGACGGCTCTGTTGATAATGCATTTGCTCGCGCCGAAACTCGAACCGGCGAAAATCGAAATTGCCTGAAACTAAATTGAGTAAATATTCTTTCTCGAAAAGCTGCTTTTTCATTATCGCTCTTGCGCCGACGATCCTGGTCGCGCAGGAGCGATTCGTTTCTAAAGTTTGGGTGAGCGATAACGGCGACGGAACTTATAAAAATCCGATTCTTCACGCCGATTATTCCGACCCGGACGCGATCCGCGTCGGCGACGATTTTTATTTGACGGCTTCGAGCTTTAACGCCGCGCCCGGTTTGCCGATTCTGCACTCGAAAGATTTAGTTAACTGGCGCGTCGTCAATTATGTTTTCCAAAAGCAAAAACCGCTCGACGTTTATGATAAACCGCAGCACGGCGGCGGCGTTTGGGCGGCTTCGATTCGTTTTCACGACGGCGAATTTTATATTTTTTATCCCGACCCGGATTTCGGAATTTATATGACGAAAACCAAAAATCCGGCGGGCGAATGGTCGGAACCCGTTTTGATAAAAGCCGGAAAGGGCTGGATTGATCCGTGTCCTTTGTGGGACGACGACGGCAAGGCGTATCTCGTTTCGGCGTTTGCCGGAAGTCGTGCGGGAATCAAATCCGTTTTGATCGTTTCAAAAATGAGCGCGGACGGCGCGAAACTGCTCGACGAAGGCACTTTAATTTTCGACGGACACGAAAAACATCCGACGGTCGAAGGTCCGAAATTTTACAAACGCAACGGATTTTATTATATTTTCGCGCCCGCCGGCGGCGTTTCGACCGGCTGGCAATTGGTTTTGCGCTCGAAAAATATCTACGGACCTTACGAAGAAAAAATCGTTCTCGCGCAGGGAAAAACGAATGTCAACGGACCGCATCAGGGCGCGTGGGTTCAGACGCAAACGGGCGAAGATTGGTTCGTGCATTTTCAGGACAAAGGCGCATACGGCAGAATTATGTATCTCGAACCGATGACTTGGAAAAACGATTTTCCCGTGATCGGAGTTGACGCGGACGGCGACGGAATCGGCGAGCCGGTTTTGCGATACAAAAAGCCGAACGTCGGACAAACTTTTCCGATTGAAACGCCCGCCGATTCGGACGAATTCGACGGCGAAACGCTCGGTTTGCAGTGGCAATGGCACGCGAATCCGAACCAGGTTTGGGCATTTTTGTTTCCGGCGAAAGGCTTTTTGCGAATGAATTCGGTTCAAACTTTAGAGAATTACAAAAATCTCTGGGACGCGCCGAACTTGCTTTTGCAGAAATTTCCTGCCGAAGAATTCGCGGCAACTGCGAAAGTTACTTTGAATCCGCGTTTTGAAATGGAGAAATTCGGACTGATCGTGATGGGACTCGATTATTCATACATTGGCGTAACCGCCAAAGGCGGCAAACTTTACGTCGCGCAGGCGACGGCGAAAGATGCCGACAAAGGAACAACGGAAACAGAAAATGTGCCGTTCGCGCTTAATGAAAAGACGTTTTATCTGCGCGTCAAAGTGGCAAAAGACGCGATGTGTGGTTTCAGTTTCAGCACCGACAACAAAACTTTTACCAGCGTCGGCGTTCCGTTCAAAGCCCGCGAAGGAAAATGGATCGGCGCGAAAGTCGGCTTGTTTTTCAATCGTCCGGCAAAATTCAACGACGCGGGAACTGCTGATATTGATTGGTTTCGATTTGAATAATTGATTGATAAAATACTCGAAATGACAAAACAGCAAATTCTTGAAAAAATTCGTGAAATTGGCATCGTGCCGGTCGTTCGCGCCGGTTCGGCGGACGAAGCGATGCGGGCGATTGAAGCGGTGGCGGCGGGCGGCGTGAATGTTTTTGAAGTTACGATGACTGTTCCCGACGCGGTTAATCTGATTAAAGATTTGACCTCGAAATTCGGCGAAACCGCGCTCATCGGCGCGGGAACGGTTCTGACTCCCGAAGATGTCGAAAACTGCATCGCGGCTGGCGCGAAATTTATCATCAGTCCGGCGTTAAACTTGGAAACGATAAAAATCTGCAACGAAAAAAACGTCGCGGTGATGCCGGGCGCATTGACTCCGACGGAAATAGTAACGGCTTGGAGCGCGGGCGCGGATTGCGTAAAAGTTTTTCCGGCAGGCGCGCTCGGCGGCGCGAACTATATTAAATCCTTAAAAGCACCTTTGCCCCTTATCAAAATTATTCCGACCGGCGGCGTGACTTTGAAGACGGCGGCGGATTTTATTAAAGCCGGCGCGTTCGCGCTCGGTGTTGGCGCGGATTTGGTTGATCTAAAGGCTTTGCGCGAAGGAAATGCGGAAATGCTGACCGAACGCGCCGCACAATATTTGGAAATCGTCAGAGCTGCGCGGCGCGAAGATAAAGTTTAATTTTTATTCTGCTTCGATTTAGCGATTTTGCGCTTTTTACCGTCTGTTTGATTGCCGTCCGCGCCGTTTTCGACGCTGGCAAAATCTTTGATTGTTTCACGCGCCTGCGCTTTTTGCGCGAGCATTAAATGATCGTGCATCGTTTGTCTGGCGGCTTCGGTATCGCCTTCGCGGATGGCGCGATAAATATGACGGTGCATTTCGGCTGATTCCTTCAAATCGGTCGCGCGTTTGACGGTTTTGCTGCGGGCTTCAAATAAAATTTTGGCGATCATATTCATCAATGCCGTCAAGATTCGATTGCCCGAAGCGGCGGCGACGGTTTGATGAAAATTCATATCGTGAACGAGAAATTCCTCAGGCTCGTCGAGCGCGGCGAACATTCCGGCAATTTCTTCGGACATCAAAGTCATCTGCTCGCTCGTCGCGCGTTCGGCGGCGAGTCCGGCGATGCTCATTTCCAGAGCGAGACGCGCCTCAAACATTTCCGCCGACGTGAAACCGTGTAAAGCCGCCATCAAACGCAAAGAGCTGCTGTCGAGCGTCGGCGATTTTTCGGCTTCGACGACGAAAGTTCCCGCGCCCTGTTTCGACTGCAAAATGCCGACCGCCGCGAGCGAACGAATTCCGGCGCGCAATGTCGGGCGCGAAACGCCGAGCAGTTTCGCCAAATCTCTTTCGGGCGGCAGACGGTCGCCGTGATTGAGTTCGCCGCGCTGAATCATTTCACGAAGCCGCGCGACGACTTCTTCCGAAGAATTTCCCGCGCGTTCGTTCGTTTCAATTTTGAGTGTGCCGACGTTTATCATTTTGGAAATTTTTCCCGCAAACCGTTTATTAAAAATAAAACTCTTGTTTGCCGATTTCAAGGTTGGAAATATTTTTATTTGACCGCCGTTTTCGGCGCGGGCAGCGGCGCGGCGAAAATTTTGATTAAAATCAGCGAAAATGTTTTGCCCTTCGTATTAATGCGCTGGTGCGGCGTTCCGCGCGGCACGACGATCAAATCGCCTTTTGTAATCGTAAAAGTTTTGCCGCCGTTGATTTTTGACGATTTCCATTCGCCGAGGCTCGCTTCGCGCGGATTGTCCAAACTGCCGCCCAAAGTTAATTCCGCCGAGCCTTCGAGAACATAAAAAACATCGTCCGAAGCGTCGTGAACTTCCGCGTCCGCCGCGTCTTTTTTCTCGTCGTGCTGCACGGCGACGCGCAGCTGCATTCCTTCGCCGCCGATCAGTTCCGTTACTTTGTTCTCTTTGCCGATGGCTTTTTCGATTGCCGAAACTTCCTGATTCGTTTTGACGATATAATCACGAATCGGTTTCGACGGCTGGCGCGTTTGAGCAAATGAAACAACGCACGATGCGGAAATTAAAATTGCGGCGAAAATAATTTTTTTCATATCGAATTTACCAAAAGATTCTAACTTATTTTTTCTTTGCCTGTTTTAAAAGCCACCGGCTCAAATCTTTTGCGGCTCGGAAATTTTGAAAATCGGCGGGCAGTTTTCGCCCGTCGGTATATTCGTCGTAAAGCCAGGGGTCGCCGACCGCGAAAATTGTTCCTTTGCCGTATTTGACCGTCGCCATTACTTTGTCGCCGTTCCAATCCAAAATTGATTTCGCATCGCCGGAAAGTTTGAGCGTCGAGATTTCCTTCAAATAAAGTTTACGCGCCGTTTTGAAAATTTCGTTACCGGCGGGAACTTCGATTTTCCCCTGCTCGAATTGATTTCCCTGCACACGATTTTTACTGTCCTTATTAAATTCGATGCCGAACTGCCGCGCCAGATTGTTCCAATTATCAAACTCGGCGTTGCCGAAATCATTGCCCATCAAAACCAGCACGCCGCCTTTTTTCACCCAATCGGCGACAGCTTTCGCGTCCGGCGCGGAGATAAATTTCGGATTCGGATTTTCCTTCGCGTCGTCCGGGTCAACGATAATATAAACGCTCGCGTTTCGCAGAGTGTTTGCGGTCGGTGCTTGATACAATGTGTCGAGCGTCGCGCCCGCGCTTTGAAAAATCGTTCCCCACAAAGAAAAACCGCCGTTCGACATTTCTTCCCATTTGTAATGCCACGAAACGTCTTTGCCGTTCGCGTCTTTTTTCGTTTCGTTATTGAAATACGAATCGAGCAGAACGATTTTTCCTTCGCCCGTTTGTTCAGCTTCGAGATTTTCCATCTCGACCGCCGCCATAATCGCCGCGCCCAAACCTTTCGCGTCGTTCGTGCGGACTTTTTCCGACATATAATATTCGTAACTGCCGTCACGATACGGGTTGCCGCCGAGTCCCGAAACCGAAACCGTTCCTTCCCAATCAATCGTTCCGTCGGATTTTTCGTTGACGAATTCTTTTCTGATTCCAGCCCAGCCTTTCCGCGCCGTGTCCAGATATTTTTCCGGCAGATTTCCCTGTCGAACGCCTTTGGCGAGCGCGTAGACGAACATCGCCGCGGCGGAAGATTCGTGATAATTTTTTTCTTTTCCGGCTAAATCAACGATGTCGAACCAAAGCCCGTCTTTGTCTTGATATTTGGCAATGGCGGCGGCTTCGCGGTTGAGAATGGCGACGATTTCGGCACGGCGCGGATTGTTTTTCGGAAACGAATCGAGAACGTCAACCAAAGCCATCGCATACCAGCCCATCGCGCGTCCCCAAAAATGCGGACTCGTTCCCGTCTGTTTATTCGCCCATTTTTGCCGGCGCGATTCGTCCCAGCCGTGGTAAAGCAAACCGGTTTTCGCATCGCGCGAATGCTTTTCCATCCAGACGAATTGGTCGGCGATGTCGTTCCAATTATCTTCGCCGAACGCCTGCGAATATTCGGCGTAAAACGGCTCGCCCATATAAAGCCCGTCGAGCCACATTTGATACGGATAAATCTTTTTATGCCAGAAACCGCCTTCTTTCGTGCGCGGCTGAGTTTGCAGCTGCGAGCGAAACAAGTCAATGGATTTTTTATACTTCGCGTCGTTCGTCACCTTATAAAGCAGAAGCATCGCGCGTCCGGGCGTAACGTGGTCAATGTTGTATTCGGTCAAATCATAATCCTTGTGCGAGCCGTCTTCGTTGAGCCAAAAATCCATTCCGGTTTTGATGTGATTAAAATATTTCGCGTCGCCGGTTTTATACCAGACGGCTTCGATGCCTTTTAAGATCACGCCTTGATCGTAAGTCCATTTCGCGGGAATTCCCGCTGGATTTCCGTCGTCAACCCAAATGCGATTCATCGCCGTATCCGCCAACCTTTCGGACAACGGCGCGCTCGTTTTCGCCTGCGCGAAAGTTGATGCGGAAATGATGAACGAAAGAAAAATTGCTAATGCGAACTTCATAAATTCTCGATAATTTTTTAGTTTATTTTTTCAAGTATTTTCGCAAATTGATTTTTGATTTTTTCAATTCCGCAACCGCGAGCCGCGCCATTTCTTCCGCGCCGAGCGGCGAAAAATGCGTGTTGTCGTCCAAACCGTTCGGATAATTCAGACTCTCGTTCGGCTGTAAAATCAAAAACAATTTCTTCGATTTTTCCGCGCCCGCTTCGATTAAGAGTTTTTCGCTCGCGCGGTGCATATCGATCAGCGAAACTTTCAATTCCTTCGCCGCGCTTCTCGTTAAATTCGGATATTCGCCGTGCGTGTCGTAAAATTTCCCGTCCTTGTCAAAACGCCGCCGCACGACGGGCGTGAGCAGAATCGGAAACGCTTTTTTCGCCCGCACGTCGCCGATCATTCGTTCGAGATTGCGTTTGAAATCGGCGGGCGGCGTATAGCGTTCGCCTTTGTCCTTCGATTCGTCGTTGTGTCCGAATTCGATAAAAACAAAATCGCCTTTTTTCAGTTTATCAATAACCGTCTGCCAGCGATTTTCCGCGATAAAAGTTTTCGTGCTTCTGCCGTTTTGCGCGTGATTTTCAATCTTCACTTTTTCAACGTCAAAATACTGCTGAAGTTTTTCGCCCCAACCGGTTTCAGGACGCTTTTCCGGCAGTTTTTCAGCCATCGTCGAATCGCCCGCCAGATAAACGACGATTGTTTTTTTCTGCGCGACGACGAAAACGCTGAAAACCAAAGTTAAAATTATGATGCTGAAAATTTTCATCGAATCATTTTTGTTTTACCTAATCTTTCAAATTATTTCGGTCGTCTAACTCTTTTTGCTCGGCACGACCTTCACGGCGATTTCGTTGATGTCTTTGATTAACTTGCCGTTGACGCGCACGTTTTCGATTTTCGTGTCTTTTAAATTCGCCGCCATAATGCCTTTGGCGACGTTATCGAAAGTCGAATTTTTAATCTCGATGCGTTCAATCGGCGCGTTCGCAAAGCCCTGCGCGTCCAGCACAAATTCGCTCTTGCCGCTCTTGATATTTTCCGCGACGAAGTTTCGCATCACCGGCGTGTAATTGCCCTTCGCGCCTTCCTCGTAATTGAAATCAATCGTGATGACGGCGTGCGCGACTTCGCCGACGGTGATGTTTCTAAAATAAAAATTCTCCAGCAGCCCGCCGCGCGAAGCGTTGTTTTTGACGCGCAGAGCGTGGTCGAGATTCGGCGAATCGAGTTTGTTATTCTCGGCGAAAAGATTGCGAACGCCGCCGGAAATCTCGCTGCCGACCGTGATGCCGCCGTGTCCGTCCTTCATCGTGCAGCCGCGCACGATGATATTTTCCGTCGGCGTATTTAATCTTCTGCCGTCGTTGTTTCTGCCGGATTTGATGGCGATGCAGTCGTCGCCCGTGTCGAAAAAGCAGTCTTCGATCAAAACGTCTTTGCACGATTCCGGGTCGCAGCCGTCGTTGTTCGGACCGTGCGAAACGATGTTCAATTTTCTGACCGTCACGTTTTCGCAAAGAACGGGATGAACTTCCCACATCGGCGAATCGACGATTTTTACGCCTTCGATCAAAACATTTTTGCATTTGTAAGGCTGGATAAACTGCGGGCGCAGATAATCCGTTTCGCCGCCGAAAACGCGCCGTTCGACGGGAATATTATCGTCCATCATTTCGTAGAGTTTGGCGCGCGCCGGTTTCTGGCTCAAAATGTCGTAACTTCCGCCGTATTTCGGATTGCCGTGCCATTTCCAGAAAAACGCCTTGCCCTGCCCGTCCAAAGTTCCTTCGCCGGTGATGGCAATATTCGTCTGCGCGTAGGCGTAAATAAACGGCGACAGGTGCATCAATTCCATTCCTTCCCAGCGCGTGTGAACGATGGGCAGATAATCTTTCGGATTCATCGAAAACTTAAGCGTCGCGCCTTGTTCAATGTGCAGATTCACGTTCGATTTCAAATGAACCGCGCCGGTCAAAAATTCTCCGGCAGGAATGACGACGCGACCGCCGCCGGTTTTGTTACAATCCTCGATGGCTTTTTTTATCGCTTCGGTCGAGAGCGTTTTGCCGTCGGCAACCGCGCCGTATCTCGTAATCAAATAATCTTTTTTCTTAAATTCCGGCGGCTTGATTCGCGCTAAAATTTTCGGATATTCGGTCGCCCAAGGGTCAACCGCCCAATTTGCTATAGCCTGTCCGAATGAAACTTTCGGCAGAACGAGGCTCGCGCCCGCGCCGGCAATTAAAAATTGTAAAAATTCTCGACGATTTTGCATAATTATTTCTTAATTTTCACTTTCCATTTCGGATAATCTTTTTCAAGCAGTTCGTTCGGTTCGCTCGAATACCAACCATAACCGTTGCGGCGTTCGGCTTCGATTTCCGAAACGTCGTATTTGATGACCGAATCGCGCCCGATGAAGATCGGCTTCATCGTTTCGATTTGATAGAACCGCGCCCAGCTCGGCGGCGCGTTTTTGTCTTTAACGACAACATTTTCGCCTTTAATTCTTTCCCAGCGAATGCCTTCAATTTTGTTTTTCCGAAACCATTCGACTGCCGCTTCAATTGCGTTGATTTTTTCCTGACTCGGATTTGCATCGAGCATCAGAAAACGCACGATGCCGACCGATTCGCCCGCCGTCAGCGAAACGGGTTCAAACTTTCGCGCCGCCGCCGGTTTCAAAGTCGTTTCGTCATACTGTGCCGCCCAAATCATTTTTACGCCGTTGATTTCGATCTGAGTTTTCAAGATTAACGGAATCGCTTTCTCGACTGCGGCTTCGGCTTTTAATTTTCTGGCTTCGTCAACGAACAGAAAATCGTCCTTCTTTTTAGCGATGTCGCGCAGCAGTTTCAAAACGCCGATCATCGCATCGTCATTAAAAGTGATGTGCGTGTAATAACCTTTTTTCAGCGGGTAAAATTGCGGGAATCCGCCGTTCTCATACTGCGCCGCGAGCAGATAATCAACGCCTCGGTTGAATGCTTCTTTATATTTCGGAAAATTATTCGGCGGCGTGGTTTTTAGAAGACTCGCCGTGATGATTTTTCCCAAGTATGCGATTTGAGTATAAGTCGCTTTGTTGTCAATCGTCGTTTCCGAAACGTCGGATTTTTTGGCGGCGAGTGTTTCTTTTTCTTTTTGCGTCAGCACCGCCGCCATATCGAGATTTTTTTCCCAACCGCCGTTGTCTTTCTGATATAGAACCACTTGGTCAGCGATGCGAGCGGCTTCGTCGGTTTGATACCAAAGCGACGGCTGTTTTAAGACTTCACCCCACGAAATATTTTTATAATCGGGCGCGGTTTTTTCGAGCCATTGGTCGTCCGACTTTTTCGGATTCCAACCGTCTCTGCCCTTCAAAAAATTTTCCGCTTCAAACTGTTTCGCTTCGTCTTTTGAAAGCTGATGAATCCATTTAACGCGCGCGCTTATTTTCGCGCCCGCGCCGGTTGAATTGTATTCGGCGAAATACGCGGTCTTTTCGTTTTCCGTTTTGCCCCAATTATTCCAGCCTTCGGGCTTGATATGCGCGTCCATCGTCGTGTTCAGATAAACGGTTCTGCCGAACGCGCGCCACGGACGACCGAGATAAACACCTTCTTTGATATTCTCGCCGGTCAGTTTTGAATTGACGAAAACAAAACCGCTCGATTCATCCGCGCTGAAACGCATCGGCGCGGCGATATAGCCGTCCGATTTTGAATGAATCGCGCAATTCTCAAACACCGCCGCCGCCTGTCCGAAGATGAAATCAACCGAACCTTCGATGTAGCAATTTTCAAAATACTGCCGCCCGTTTTTCGCGTAAAGCGTATCCTGCCAACCCAAAAATCTACAGTTTTTGAAAACGATGCGGTCGGCTTCCGTCAAAACGGCGACGGCTTGCGAGCCTTGCCCGAACGAATTTTCAAACGCGATATTTTCCGCGTAGAAATCGTGTCCGCCGACGTAAAAAGTGTAAGCGGCGGAAGTCGAGCCGGCGATTTTATTCGAGATGTTAAAGGTTAATTTCGTATTCCCGGCTGATTCGCCGACGAATGAAATGTAAGGTTTATTAGCGGGAATTTTTATTTGCTCGTCATAGATTCCTTTCTTGACGGATATGATGAAACGCTTTGAATTATTTTCAGGAACTCTGGCAATCGCTTCGCCGATGGTTTTGACGTTGCCGCTGCCGTCGGCGGCGACGGTTAAATCAGGTTTCTCGGTGAAAGGATTCGCGGCACGCGCACAAATCGCCGCGCAAGCCAGAAGCAGAATCACACTCGTTTGCCAAAATAATTTCATTCGAGATTTTCTAAGTTATATTCAAATTTCGTTTTTGTCGCCAAAGGCGACTAACAACATAGCGTAGGGTGAAACCCTACGCTATGTTGTCGGTCATCTTCGATGACGAAAACTAAAACTCGAAACTTGGACGCGGATTTTAAAAAGTAAATCTGCCGCCGATTTGGATGTCTCTCGGCGGTTGGCGCGTCGGCGCGTTGGTGAAGCCGAAACTTCCCAAATAGTTAATGACACCGTTAGTCGTGGTCGGAAGCGTTCCCGGAACTAAAGTCGGCGCCGAGAAATACGGGTCGTTGAGCAGGTTGATGGCTTCGATTCTGATTTGGATTTTCATTCCTTCGCGGATGTTGAAATTTTTGGAAACGCCGACATCGAATTTCAAAAATCGCTGGTTGCGGAGATTGTCGAGCGCGAACGGGAAATTACGCAAAGTATTCGCCGCGCTGCTCGTGAAATTGTTGGCGTAGGCGGGAACATTCGCCGATGACTGCACGCCGCCGACGTAGAAACCCGTAATGTCGAAAGCCGGAATATCAATGCCGTAACGCTGTCCCTGCTCGTTTTTCTCGCCGAGACGACTTTTGATCTGCGTCGGGTCGCCGTTGAAATAGACGTTGCCGAATTGCAAAGGCTCGCCCGACTGCCGTTCATAGACGGCTTGAATCTGCCAACCGCCCAAAACCGCGTCAACCACGCGATTCCACTCTTTGCCGTATTGCCGGTTTCGTCCGAACGGCAGCTCATAAATGCTCGAAAACGTGATGCGGTTCGGTCGCTCGTTCGGCGAGATAATATCAATTAAATCCGTGTCCTGCGGATTCAGATACTGCGCCTTGAGATGCTCGCGCGAGTGCGTGTATGAAGCGTTCAGCGACAAGCCGCGCGTGAATCGCTTCGCCACCTGTAGTTGAAACGAACTGAAATCGCTCGAACCGTTGTATTCGGTAACGGCGACGTTGCCGAACTGCGGGAACGGAGTCAGCAGACGGCGGCGTTGAATGGTTGCCGCGCCGAAAGTTCCGCCGTCGGGAATCAAGCCGCGCAACGGATTGGCGACGGTCGCATTCAAAAATGTGTTGACCGAAGCAATTCCGGCGAGAATCGCCGCCGTGTCGGTTACACCCGCGAAGTTATTTAAGTATTGCGCCGGAATCGCGTTGATTTCGCGGCTGACCGGCAAATCGTAACCGTGCGAATAAACATACGTCGCTTCGATGCCGATTTTATACGGCAGTTCGCGCTGGATGCCGACGACGAAGCGTGAAAAGTTGGAATTTTTTCGCTCGTTGGAAAGAATCACCGACGACGGTCCGAAGGCGTTGGCTGATGTTAAATCGCGTCCCGAAAACGTGAGCAGACCCTGCGCCGCGCCGGGCGAAGCGACGATACCATTCGGAAACGGATTGCTCAAGGTTGACGTGATCGTCAAACCGTTGTTGAGCGTCGGATTGAACGCGGTCGGCGTGGAAAATCCGGGTTGGAATATCGGCTGAATTTGAAACGACGAAGTAAAGATTCCGAAACCGGCGCGCAGAACCGTTTTGTCGTTTAAGGCGTAGGAAACGCCGACGCGCGGCTGGAAATTGTTTTTGTCCGTCGTTTGATTAGCTTCGTCGCTGTCGCTCGCAAAAGTCAGACCGCCGGATAAATTTTGAAAAGCAGTAATGGGAACGCCCGCCGGAACGCTCGCATTGTAATTGGCGAGAGCCGCCGCGCGAATCGGGCTGGCGATGGTCTGGTCAAAACCCGTCACGATTCTGCCCTGACTCTCTCGCACGCCGCCTTCGATTTCGTAACGCAGACCTAAATTTAAAGTCAGTTTTTGAGAAAGGCGAAAATCGTCCTGCACAAACAAGCCGTGATAACTTGAAGTCGTGTCGTATTCGGTCGGATTATCAATCAAACTGCCCGAAGTGCTGGCTGACGGAACGCCCAAAAGAAACGCCGCCAAATCACGTCCCGGCTGGCTGCGAACCGTCGCGTTTGAATTCGATGCCGGCGAAGTGTAAACGCCGTCGAACAAAAATCTTCCCTGGCTGTAACCGGCGGTCGAAAACTGCTCGCGCAGATGGCGATAATCGTATCCGTATTTTAAGGTGTGTTTCCCGAAAATCTGCGTCAGCGTCGGCTGGAACGTCACAATCGTGAACGGTCTTTCCTGTCCGTCGTTGTAATCGGAGCGCAATGATCCGACCGTCAGATAATTCGTGAAATCAAAGCGCGGGAAAATCCCGTCCCGCCGACTCGCCGGAATTCCCGTAAAACCGAGTTCGGCGGCGGTCGGTTGATCGTCTTGAAATCTTCTCAGCTTAAATTGGCTGAGACTGCCGCGCACGTCGAGTATTAAATTAGACGAAAGCGTCGAAGTGTAATTGAGATTGCCGCCATTATTGCGGCGGTTTTCAAATCCGCGAAAAATCGAATCCGGTTCGCCCGTCAAGTTATAGCGGTCTTCGGTGTTGCGGCTGTGATAATACTTGCCGCTCAGACGATTTGAAGCGTTGAAGTTATGGTCAATTTTACCCAAGTAAGACCGATACGGGCGAATAAGATTTTGGTCGGTGATGTAATTATTGATAATTCCCGGCTGATTCGGCGCGGGGAAAAGTTTCAGAAAAGCGAGAGCCGGAGCGTAAATAAGATTCGCCGGAATAATATTGCAGGTCGAACCGGCGGGAACCGCGCCCGAAGTCGGACAGCCGAACGACGTGCGAACGACGTTGCTGCCGCTGGTCGTGCCGGAAAACGGATTGTAAAGCACCGTGTTTGCCGGGTCTGCAATATTGGCGCGATTGACGATTAACTCGGAAAAATCGCCGTTTCGCATCGCCGCCGTCGGGACGGAATAAGTTGTCGGTTGCGCCACGTTGTCTTTCTGTCTTTCAAATGAAAAAAGGAAAAATGTTTTATCCCTGCCGTCGTAGAGATAGGGCAAACGAACCGGACCGTTCAGAACGACTCCGTAACGATTATATTTTCGGTCGGGACGCTCGCGTCCGGCGCGGTTGTTGAAAAAATTGTTGGCGGTGCGGCTTTTCGCGCGGTCAAATAAATACGCCGAACCGTGCAGATCGTTCGTGCCGCTTTTCAGAGCGACGTTGACGGTCGAACCGGCGGTGAAACCGTTCTGCGCGTCGAAGCTGTTCGTCTGCACTTTAAATTCCTGCACCGCGTCCGATGGCGGCGTAAAAGCGACCTGCCCGCTGTATGCGAGATTCGGCGAGCCGTCGAGATTAATTTGATTTCCCGCCGCGCCGTTCGTTCTGAAGCCGGCGAGATTGCCGTTCGCGGTCGGTCCCTGAAAGTTCGGATCGCCCGTGTAAACCACGCCCGGAGCCTGCGTCGCCAGAGTATAAGGCGCGCCTTCGGCGAGCGGCAGTTCCTGAATCTGCCTTTGCGTAACGAGCGTTCCGGTCGTTACCGAACCTTGTTCGAGAACTTCCGTATCGGCGACGATGCTGACTTCGGTGGTCGAACCGATTTCCAGTTGAAAATCAACAGTCAAACGGTCGTCCACGTTAAGCTGAATATTTTCACGAACGGCGGTTTTGAAATTAACGGCGGTCGCGGTTAATTTGTATTTGCCGGGCAGAAGAAGCGGAAAAGTAAAAGCTCCTTCTTCATTGGTTGTCGCCGTCGCCGCAACATTAGTTTCGATGTTTTGAACCGTTACGGTTGCCGCCGGAACGACCGCGCCGGTTTGATCGTTGACCGTACCGGAGATTGTTCCTCTGAATTCCTGTCCGACCGCTTGACCGAATGAAATCAACAGCGTCAGCGCGATTAAAAGACCATAATGCCACAAATTCTTATTCATCGGATTTTCCTTCCTTTATTTAAGTTTGAGCGTCAGCGACAATCTATTTCATTTTTATTATTAATAATCGCGCCGCGACTCTTTTTATTTACAACCGATATGATTTTTAATTCTCGAGCAATTGAAAACGAAGAACCTGATTGACAGCCGACACGCTTAAAGACATTATTGGTTTTACCAATTAACTATTATTGCAGACTTTAATGTAGTCCGTCGCCTTTCTGCATTTTCTTCAGCAAAGAATTAATTTTTCAAACATTGATTGATAAAAGATACTTTAAGAGGGGATTATTGTGCAACTATTTTGTGAGCTTTGTCAAATCTTTTTGTTTACCAATCTAATTTATTTTTAGAAAGGGTATTACCAATTCGCCAATCAAGTCAAGTATACTTTCGGCAAATTCAAAAAAATCTATTAATATTTCGGAAAGCGCGGACGGCTTGAAACGCCGGAACGATTATCGGTATTGCAGAGTATGGATA
>CAXTMQ010000097.1:0-14553 GCA_964245305.1 uncultured Pyrinomonadaceae bacterium | reverse complement strand
CTCGAAGCGGCGCAGAATCGTGAAAATCAGCTTCGTGAATCGTATATGCGCGAAGCATCTTCCGCCAATATACAAGGCATAGCTGAAACGCAGTTGACGACTCTGAAAAGACAAATCGAAACCAACCGCACTTTGCTCGACACTTATACGCAGCAGCAGAAACAGTTGGAACTGGCGATTGCCGGCAGCACGCCCGACAATTTAAAAATTTCCAACCACGCCATTACGCCGACCGCGCCGACCGGTCCGAATCGCAACCGTAATATCATGATCGCCTTTCTGATTTCGCTGACGGCAGGCATCGGGTTGGCGTTTCTGCTCGATTATCTCGACGATTCGCTGAAATCTTCCGATGATATTGGCAGATATTTGGGATTGCCGACGCTCGCTTTGATTCCTTATTCAGCCGCGAGCGAAAAACGTCGGACGCTTTCGCTGTCGAACGGCAATGGCAATGGAAACGGAATAGCTTCGGCGGCGTTGATCAAACCCGAAGACACGCGCTCGGACATCGCCGAAGCGTATCGCCATCTGCGAACGTCGCTTTTATTTTCGTCCGCCGGAAAACCGCCGCAGACGATTCTCGTTACGTCTTCGCAGCCGGCGGAAGGCAAAACGACGACCGCCATTAACACCGCGATTACGCTTGCACAATCCGGTGCGGATGTCGTGATTATTGACTGCGATCTGCGTCGCCCGCGCCTGCATAAACATTTCGGCGTAACGAATTCGGTCGGTTTGACGAGCTATCTTTCGGGCGATAAAAATCCGGGCAGCCTTGTTAAAGACTGCGATGAAATGCCGAACTTAAAGGTGATTACGAGCGGACCGATTCCGCCGAATCCGGCTGAACTGCTCAGCTCGAACGAGATGAAAAACCTTTTGCAATTTTTGAAAGGAAATTTCAAACACATCATCATTGATTCGCCGCCCGCGACGTTTTTCACCGACGCGACCGTGCTTTCGATGATCGTGGACGGCGTAGTAATCGTCGCTCTCGCCGGAAAGAGTTCGATTCATCTGACGCGCCGCTTCAAACAGCGTTTGAGCGGTATCGGCGCAAGAATCTACGGTGTCGTTTTGAACGGCATCCGCGCCAATTCGCTCGATTATAGCTATTACGGTTACGGCTACGCTTCGGATTATTACGTTGCCAGCAAAGAAGACGACGATTCAACGCCTCTGATGGAAGAAGAAGAAGATGTGGAAACGATGATTCGTGATTTGCGAAGAAAATAATTCCTTTTGAACTCAACTTAAAAATTCGGCGAGGGCTTTCTCCCAATCTTGTAATGGAGAAAGCGCTAATTTTTCGCTGAACAAACAAGCCAATTTTGAAGATTTCGGACGCGGCGCGGGACGTTTCAAGCTATCCGACGACGCGCTTTCGAGCAAATCCAAATCATAATTTTTCAATTCGCAGACCTTCCGCGCAAATCCGGCGTAAGACGTTCCCGCGCCGGAATTCGTCACGTGAAAAATCGCGGGCAAATCGAGCGCGGCAAGTTCGCGCAGACGCTTTGCCAAATCGTCGGCAAACGTCGGCGTTCCGAAGCTGTCTTCAATCGCTTTAATGCATTTTCCTTCGGCGAGCAATTTGTCCAAAATGCTCAAAAAATTCGTGCCGCCGTGTCCGTAAATCCAACCCGAACGGACAATTATCGAACGCGCGTAAGCGTCGCGGGCGCGAATCTCGCCCGCGAGTTTCGATTGCCCGTAAACGCTCTGAGGATTCGGCGTATCGCGCTGTGTGTAAAAATCTTCGTTCAAGCCGTCGAAAACATAATCGGTCGAAATCGTCACGAAAGCCGCGCTAATTTCCTTCGATGCGAGCGCGAGATTTTCCACGCCAATTGCGTTCGCCGCGTAACATTTTTCGACGTTCGTTTCCGCGCCGTCGACATCCGTGTAAGCCGCGCAATTTATTACAGCATCAAAATTTTCCCGCTCAAATAAATCAAAAACCGCCGTTTTTTCAGCGATGTCAAGTTCCTGCCGCGTTTTTGCAATCGTTTTGTCGCCGATTGATTCGCAGTGTTTGATTGTCGCCCGCGCGACCATTCCGTTTGCGCCGGTGATGAGAATTTTCATAAATTATCTGAGGCTCGCGCCATACATTTTTTGGTAATAATCACGATACGCGCCGCTTCTGATGCGGTTGACCCAATCCTGATTTTCCTGATACCAGCGAATTGTTTTTTGCAAGCCTTCTTCCCAATTCGTCTGCGGTTTCCAGCCGAGTTCAGTTTCGGTTTTCGTTGCATCAATCGCGTAACGGCGGTCGTGTCCGAGCCGGTCGTTGACGAATTTTATTAGCGAATGCGGTTTGCCGAGCGCGTCGAGAATCGCTTTGACGACTTCGATATTCTGCCGTTCGTTTCTTGCGCCGATATTGAAAATCTCGCCCGCTTTTCCCTTTTTAAACGCCAGCCAAATTGCCCGTGCGTGGTCTTCGACGAAAATCCAATCGCGCACGTTTTTGCCGTCTCCGTAAACGGGCAGAGGCTCGTCATTCATCGCGTTGGCAATCATCAAAGGAATCAATTTTTCGGGAAATTGCCGCTGCCCGTAATTGTTGCCGCAGCGCGTGATAATCGTATCAATGCCGAAGGTTTCCCGCGCCGCGCGAACGAAATGTTCCGCCGCCGCCTTCGATGCCGCATATGGCGAATTCGGTTCGAGCGGCGACGTTTCGTTGAAAAACGCCGCGTCGTCTTCGGGCAAAGTTCCCATCACTTCGTCGGTCGAAACCTGCACGAAACGCCTCACGTTTTTCGCCCGCGCCGCATCGAGCAAAACCTGCGTTCCGAGAACATTCGTCGTGACAAATTCGCTCGCCGAAGTGATCGAGCGATCAACGTGCGATTCCGCCGCGAAGTTGAAAATCGCGTCCGCGTTGTCGGGCAAAGCCTTTAAAACCGCCGCTTTGTCGCAAATATCGCCTTTGACGAAAATGTGGCGCGTTTCGTCCAAGCCTTTTAAGTTTTCAGGATTTCCGGCATAAGTCAGCGCATCGAAATTGACGATTGCAAAGTCGGAAGTTTCTCCCAAAACAAGCCGGATAAACGCCGAACCGATAAATCCCGCGCCGCCGGTTACAAAAATTTTCATAAAATTTTGAAATTCGTAATTTATTTATTGAGTCGCCGCATTTGTTTGAGCAGAACGTCGGCGTATTTTTTCGGAGCATTGATATTTTTCAAAACGATTTTGCCGCCGGTTTCGCTCGCGTTGTCAATCACCAGATTGCCGAAACCGAGCATTCTTTGCGTGATGGTCGAAGCGACCGAAACGTCTTGAATCGAGCGCAACGGAACATTGCGCGAATTTTGGAAAACAAAACCTTCGTCAATCTCGATTTTTGAATCGGTCAGCGTGTAGCGAATTGTTCTTTGCCTAAAATGATAATACGCCGGAATCAAAAACAGCGCGAAGGCAATCGGAATCACGACCCAAATCGAAACCGAAGGCAAAAGAGTCGCAAATAACGCCGCCAAAAACAGCGCGCCGATTGCCGCCAAAGCGTAACCGATTTTGACGAACATCAACGTCGGACTAATCGAAAAAATCTCTTTTTCCGCTTCGTCCGAATTTTCCGGCAAATTTTCCGGCTCGATTTTTATCTGGCGGGCGACGCGCGTTTCTTCTTCGGCTTCGAGTATTGCTCCGCATTTTTGGCAGTAAACCGCTTCGTCCGAATTTCGCGCTCCGCATTTTGTGCAAAACATAGATTTTAGAGTTCAAAGTTCAAGGTTCAAAGTTAATTCGATTTTAAAACTTTGAACCTTGAACTTTGAACTTTCGGTAATAATACCGCAATCGCCGATTTCGCACAAAAAAACGCGGCTGGAAAATTTTCCAGCCGCAAGCCTTTTTCAGACCAGAGGAGAAGAAACTTATGTCAAAAAACTTTATTAGAACTTATTGATTGACGAGCAACATTTTGCCGTCGGCGCGGCGAATCGTCAGCGGGCTGCGCTCAAAAACGGTCAGCGGCGCGGATTCTTTTTTCTCTAATTTTTCCGCTTGTTTGTTAGTAACTTTCAAAGCGGTTTTCGCTACAAAGTTCGGATTGACAATCGAAGAATATCGCGCCGAGATGCGGCGGACGTATTCCTGCGTTTCACGATACGGCGGAATTTGGTTGCCGTATTTCATCACCGCGCCTTCGCCCGCGTTGTAACCGGCAAGCGCGAGCGCGACATCGCCTTCAAATTTATCCAGCAGCCAGCGCATATATTTGATGCCGCCTTCGATATTTTGTTTCGGGTCGTAAATGTTCGTCACGCCGAAACGAATCGCCGTTCCGGGCATCAACTGCATCAAGCCGCGCGCGCCTTTGTTTGAAGTCGCTTTCGGTTTGAACGAAGATTCCTGATGCATCTGCGAATAAATCAGCAGCGGATCAACATTGTAGCGAAGACTCGAATCAGTGATATACGAATCAACCTTGTCGTCGCCGGTCGTGAACACGCCCATCGTTCTGCCCGCGCTCATCGAAAGTTTTGAATAATTGATGATTCTGACGGTGTTATCCAATTTGTCCTGCACGACGACGACCGGTTTAGAGTAGCCGGTTTTCTTGACGAGTTTTTTGTTTTTCGGCGTGATAACAACCGGCGCAACAGTCGGCGTAACAATCTGAACGCCGCGCATCGTGTCGAAATTGTCGAAAGTGCGCGGCGCGCGGGTTTGGGCGGCGATTGAAACGGTCGAAAGACAAAGCAATGCAATATAAAGCAAAGATTTATTCATAGAAAATTTTAACGGGAATTTGCACGGAATCTGTGCCTGTTATTTTAAAAACAATCTTAAAAGCGACTCAATTCCAGATTTTTTAACGCGGTTAAAGAATTTTTGTATATTTATTTTGAAAACATTTGGGCAATCGCGGTATTTTCTGTTTACATTTGTCAAAATACGCGCGATAATTTAGCGTTTCTTCGGACGATTCTCAAATTAACCGACGCGCAAATAATTTTTCCCGTATGCCTAAAGCGAAAGAAGAAATTTTTCTGCCCAAGAAGTCGAGATTATTTATTTTTGAAAATAAAACCGACTATTTATTTATCGGCGCGTTTTTTCTTCTGACGGCGTTTTTTCTTTTCAGCATTCTTTTTATGAAGTAGAAAATCTCTGAAATCCCCGTCTTTTATTTTCTTAATTTTATATTTTTCGACCAGTCGGGCTATTCTTAAAAATATGCTTTACCTGTCGCAGATTCTGGCGCGTCCGGTTTTCGATGCCGAAGGCGAGCGGATCGCCGCCGTCAAAGATATTATCGTGCGTTACGGCAGCGAAGATTATCCGTCGGTTCTGGGAATCGTCGCGCGTTATCGCCGGAGGCTTTTCTTTATTCCGCGAGCGAAGATTTCGACCTTGGACGAAAGCGGCGTGCGAATGAACTCGGAAATTATTGATTTGCGACCGTTCACGCGGCGTTCGGGTGAAGTTTTGCTGGCGAAAGACGTTTTGGATAATCAATTGATTGACGTTGACGGCAAGCGTGTCGTGCGCGTCAACGACGTGCAGATTATCGGAGTCGGCGAAGAATGGCGCGTGAGCGGCGCGGATGTCAGTTTTCAGGGTTTTCTGCGTCGCCTTTTGCCGAACGGATTCTACGGCAGCAGTCGCGTCGTCGAAGTGATTGATTGGGCTGATGTCGGTTATTTAGCGACCGACAAAGCGACCGCCGCCGTTCAGCTAAAGTCTTCAAAAGACAAACTTTCGCGCCTTCATCCGGTCGAAATCGCGCAGCTCGCCGAATCGCTCTCGCCGATTCACCGAACGGAAATCGTCGAATCGCTCGACGACGAAATCGCCGCCGACACGCTCGAAGAAATGTCCACCGAAAATCAAGCCCGCATTTTGGAAGAAATGGACGAAGAACGCGCCGCCGATATTCTGGAAGAAATGTCGCCCGACGACGCGGTTGACGTGCTGGGCGAAATGGATGAAGAAAAAGCGCAGGAACTTTTCGATTTGATGGAAGGCGAGGAAAAAGCCGATGTCGCCGAGCTTCTGCCGTTTCACAAAGACACGGCGGGCGGTTTGATGACAACGGAATTTATCGTTTTTCCGAAAGATTTAACCGTCGGCGGCGCGATTGCGCGGCTCAGAGAAATGGCGGAAACGCCGAATATGATTTATTACCTCTACGTCGTCGAAGAAGAAAATTCGTGGAAATTAGCCGGTTTGATTTCACTGCGGAGTCTGATTTTAGCCGATCCGACGCTGCCTTTGTCGGAAGTAATGCGTGATAAATTTCAATTCGCGCATCCGAACGACGATGCCGAAGAAGTCGCGCAAACGATTGCCGAATATAATCTTTTAGCGTTGCCGGTCGTTGACGATTTGGGCGAAATCGCCGGCATCGTGACGGTTGACGACGCGATGGAAATCATTCTGCCGAAAAACCTCAATAACCGCCTGCCGCGCCTTTTCGGTTAATAAAATCAAAAGATTTTCCGTTCACAAGCTGTCAACTGTCAGCTATCAACTATCAACTGTTAAAAAACTAAACTTATATAATAGCGGATAGTTGATAGCTGACAGTTGACAGTTTGACTTGAGATAAAATTCGAGTTTCCGAATTTTGAGCGGCTTTTCCGACAATATTTACGAAAGACCGACACGCTCGAGCAGATTTTGAAACCGCGCATCGCCGCGCAGATTATCAACAATCGGCTCGACTTTGAGAAACGGCAAAAAACCGGAACGCTCCCGGCAGGCTTTGTCGAACCATTCAAACGCGCGGTCGAAATCTTTCAAACCGGCGTAAATCACCGCAAAATTATACGCCGGAACGTAAGTTTCGCGGTCAATATCTTCGAGGCTCGCTAAAACCCTTTCGGCTTCCGCGCGATTGCCGCTGACGGCGTAAGCGAATCCCAAATACGACTCGAACGCCAAACCGCCGCTCGAATATTTGACGGCGTTTTCAAGAGCTTCAATCGCTTTTTTGTATTTTTTCTGCTGAAGATACGCCAAGCCGAGATTGCGAAAAGCAAACGTCGAGCGTTTGTCCATTTCCAGAGCTTTTTCGCATTCTTCAATCGCTTTTTCAAAATCGCGGGCGAAATAATAAGCGTAGCCGAGACTGACGTGCGCGAACGGTGACAGCGGATCGAGTTTTTGCACATACAAACCTTTTTCAATCGCTTCGGCGTGTCGTCCGGCGGCTTTCAGGAAAAATCCCAAACCGTCGTGCGCGTTCGGATAATTCGGACTGAGTTTAATGGCTCTCTGAAATTCGCGCTCGGCTTTTTGAAAATCCCAATCGTAAAGCAGGTTTGCGAAACCCAGAGAGCAATGCGCTTCGCCGAGCGCGTCGTCGAGTTTGAGAGCTTTCAGCGCGGCGGCTTTCGATTTCGGATAAGCCGTTTCGGGCAGCCAGCCGCCGGTCGAAGACGCGAGGAAACCATACGCTTCGGCAATTCCCGAATAAGCGAGCGCGTAATTCGGGTCCGAATCAATCGCTTTTTGAAAATATTCGATGCCTTTTTTGATCCAATTTTCGGTGCGCTTGCTGGTCACGAAATAGCGTCCTTTCAAATAAAACTGATACGCTTCGGCGTTTTCCGTGTAGCGTTTGGCGAGTTGCTTTTTGTCCGCGCCCGACAATTTCAGGCGCAGTTTTTCGCTGATGTCTTCGGCGATTTCCTCGACCAAAGTAAAAATATCGGTCAGTTCGCGGCGATATTGATCGCCCCAAATCTGCGCTTCGTTGGCGATGTCCACGAGTTCGACTTTGACAATCAAAGATTCGCCAAGCTGCAAAACGCGCCCTGTGAAAATCGCGCGGACATCGAGTTCGCCGCCGATTTCCTGCAAATCCGTTTCCTTGCCTTTGTAACGAAAAACCGTGCTGCGCGGCACGACGCGCAGTTTCGGCAATTTGGAAAGCGAATTGATGATGCATTCGGTAATGCCGTCGGAAAGATATTCGGCTTTCGCGTCCCGGCTTTCGTTAACGAGTGGTAAAACGGCGAGCGAATCAATCGCTTTGCGCGTCCGGCGTTTCGAGCGGAGCGCGGTTTTCGATAAAACCTGCGTCGCCTGTTCTTCAAAAGCAATTTCCGCGTTTTTGGTTTTTTGATTATCGTTCGTCGAAATCTCGATTTGTCCGAGTTCGCTTTCAAATTCCAAACGCCGCCTGACGCGCTTCAAATCTCTGGCGAAATCTTTAATCGCCGGATAGCGTTTTTCAAGTTTTTTGCTCAAGGCTTTTTCGAGACTCGCGGCGAGTTCCGGCGGAATATTTTTCACCGTTTCGTCAATCGGCAACGGTTCGCTCGTCAAAATCGCGGCGATGACATCGCTCGCCGTCGCGCCGTTAAAAGGCGGATGCTTGGCGAGCATTTCGTAAATCACCGAACCGAAACTGAAAATATCCGAACGCGCGTCAACTTCCAAACCGCGCGCCTGTTCGGGCGACATATAAAAAGCCGTGCCGATAATTGTTCCCGGACTTGTAATCACTTGATTCGCATTGTTTTCGTCACTTGATTCGCGCGCGTCGCGCTCATTCAGTTTGGCGATGCCGAAATCAAGAACTTTCACATAACCGTCGGCGCGAATCATAATGTTTTCCGGTTTAATGTCGCGGTGAACGATATTTGCGGTGTGCGCCGCCGCGAGAGCATTAGCGGTTTGCACGGCGATGTCGAGAATTTCCGTCAGCGCGAATTCGGATTTTTTCATCCGCTGGCGTAAAGTTTCGCCTTCGACAAATTCGGCGACGATAAAATGAGCGTCGCCTTGTTCGCCGATGTCGAAAATCGTCAAAATATTCGGATGATTGAGCGCGGACGCGGCGCGGGCTTCGCGTTTGAAACGCTCAATTGCCAAAACGTCGCGCATCAAATTTTCGGGCAGAATTTTAATGGCGACATCGCGTTTGAGCCGCGTGTCGAAGGCGCGATAAATCTCGCCCATTCCGCCCGCGCCGATTGGCGAGCGGATGTTGTAAAAACCGAATTTTTTACCGACGGCAAGCATCTTTGAAAGTCTCTGATTATAACATTCATTTCATTGATGAAACAATTTTTTAGAGCGATTATTTTATGCCTTTTTTCGGCTAAATTGGCGGAAAGATCGTCTTAACCAACCGCTATTAAAATAAATTTTCCGCTTATTTGTTATACGGAGCGACAAATTGATAAAATCGGCATCTAACCGAAGATAAAACAAAAATTAAATATTAAGGAGTTTTGTAAAAATGAAAAGATTGAGTTTTTTAACGGCGGTTTTCTTGCTCGCTACCGCGTTTGTTTCGTTTGCTAAAGTCGGCGCGGCTGACAAAATCGCCGTCGGCTCGGCGATTGAAAATTTTACGCTGCCCGACACGAGCGGCGCGCAGAAATCTTTGAATGATTTGAAAGGCAAAAACGGCGCGATTCTGGTTTTTCTGTCAACGCAGTGTCCGGTTGTTAAAGGTTATGACGAGCGCATCGTCAAGCTCGCCGCCGATTATCAGGCGAAAGGCATCAACGTGATCGGCATCAATTCCAACTCGACCGAATCGCCGGAAACGGTCAAAGCGCACGCCGCCGAACATTATAAATTCCCCGTTTTAATTGATAAAGACAATGTTTTAGCCGACAAGCTCGGCGCGAACGTCACGCCGGAAACTTTTTATCTGGACGCGAAAAACACGCTCGTTTATCACGGCGCGATTGACAACGACCGTTCGGGCGCGAATATCACGAACAATTTTCTGCGCGACGCGCTCGACGCGAATTTGGGCGGCAAAACTGTTGCCAAATCAAGCGCGAACGCTTTCGGCTGCACGATCAAACGAGTCGCTAAAAACTAAATAATACTGATGACTAAAAGTAATTCTTATAAATTAAAACCGCGAGCGAAACGCGAAAAATCCGTCGCGCGTTTCGCCCGTGTCGTTTTTCCAACCGCGATTTTCTGTCTTGTTTTTATCGTCGCTTCTTCGGCGATTTTCGCGCAAACTAAAAAAACAACCACGAAAACCGCCGCGCCGAAAACTTCGGCTGTCGCCGCGAATTTGCCGAAGGTTACGCAGATCGGCGCGGAAGAATTAAAAGCCGTTCTTAAACCGAACGGCAAACCTTTGCTCGTCAATTTTTGGGCGACGTGGTGCGGACCGTGCCGCGAGGAATTTCCCGATCTGGTGAAAATCAACAACGACTACAAAGACAAAATTGACGTAAAGACCATCTCGCTCGACGAGCTTTCGGAAATTAACGGCGACGTTCCGAAATTTTTGGCGCAGTCGAAAGCGGAAATGCCGAGCTTTTTATTGAAGGTTCCCGATGAAGATACGACTATCGCCGGCGTTTCTAAGAATTGGCAGGGCGGCTTGCCATTCACGATTCTTTACGACGCGAGCGGTGCGGTCGTTTATTCGGAACAGAAAAAATTCAATCCCGATTTTTTGCGCGGGCAGATTGATAAAATTCTCGCCGAACAAACCGTCGGCACGAGCGGCGGAAAATAAGCCGCGTTTCGACAAATCAACTCGAATATTAGCGCAGAGTTTATGAAATCGGATTTGAAAAACGAGTCCGAAATGCATAAACTCTCTTTTTTGCTTTAAACACGAGATTTTCGTTTGTTACCGCTTTAAGAGATGAACGCTTCCGCTATCACGCCCGAAATCGTCGCCCGACACGGATTCACGCCCGAAGAGTATTCCAAAGTTTTAGAAATAATGCAGCGCGCGCCGACGATGACCGAACTCGGAATTTTTTCCGTAATGTGGTCGGAGCATTGCAGTTACAAATCTTCGCGCGTTCATTTGAAAAGATTGCCGACGACCGGAGAAAGAGTCGTCGTCCCGCCGGGCGAAAATGCGGGCGTGGTTGATATTGGCGACGATTGGTGCGTCGCTTTTAAGGTCGAATCGCATAATCATCCGTCGTTCATCGAACCGTTTCAAGGCGCGGCAACCGGAGTCGGCGGAATTTTGCGCGACGTTTTCACGATGGGCGCGCGACCGATTGCGGCGATGAATTCGCTGAGATTCGGGCATTTGAACGACGCAAAAAACGGCAGACGCAACAAATCAATTTTGAAAGGCTGTGTTGACGGCATCGCGCATTACGGGAATTGTTTCGGCGTTCCGACGATTGGCGGCGAAGTCGTTTTTGACGATTCTTACAGTTTGAATCCGCTCGTCAATGCGTTCGCTTTGGGAATCGTTCGCAAAGATCAAATTTTCTTCGGCAAGGCGGAAGGCATCGGCAATCCGGTTTTGTATGTCGGCGCGAAAACAGGGCGCGACGGCATTCACGGCGCGACGATGGCAAGCGCGGAGTTTGACGAAGAAGCGTTGGAAAAACGTCCGACGGTGCAGGTCGGCGATCCGTTTTTGGAAAAACTACTTTTGGAAGCCTGTTTGGAAGCGATGCGTTCGGGCGCAGTTGCCGGCATTCAAGATATGGGCGCGGCGGGTTTGACTTCTTCGAGCGTTGAAATGGCGGCGCGCGCCGGAACGGGTTTGGACTTGGATTTGACGCTCGTGCCGCAACGCGAAACGGGAATGACGGCGTATGAAATGATGTTGAGCGAATCGCAGGAGCGAATGCTGATCGTCGCCAAATCGGGACGCGAAAAACAGGTCGTTGATATTTTCAAAAAATGGGATTTGGATGCCGTCGTCATCGGTCGCGTCGTCGAAGGTAATCGTCTTAAAGTTTTTCACAACGGCAATCTCGAAGCCGATATTCCCGTTGATACAGTTACCGATGCCGCGCCGAAATATAATCGTCCGATGGACGGGACAAAGTTCAAAGCTCAAAGTTCAAAGTTCAAAGTCGAAGACCGAAAACCGAAAACCGAAGACCGCGCGGAAGCATTAAAAATGCTTCTCGCCGCGCCGAATATTTGTTCAAAGCGTTGGGTTTACGAGCAGTATGACCATATGGTTCGCACGAACACGGCGATTTTGCCGGGCGCGGACGCGGCGGTTGTCAGAGTTAAAGAAACTCGCCGGGCGATTTCGATGTGTTTGGACGGCAACGGAAAATTTTCGGCGATTAATCCGCGAGAAGGCGCGAAATTGATCGTTGCCGAAAGCGCGAGAAACAATGTCTGCGTCGGCGCGAAGCCGATTGCCGTCACGAATTGTTTGAATTTTCCTTCGCCCGAACGTCCCGATATTATGTGGGCTTTTTCGGAAACGATTGACGGCATTGCGGAAGCCTGCGAAGCGTTTGAAACGCCGGTTATTTCCGGCAACGTCTCGTTTTACAACGAAACCGACGGCAAAGGAATTTTGCCGACACCGACTATCGGAATGGTCGGACTGCTCGAAGATGTGCGGAAAGTTATCACCTGCGGATTCAAAAACGAAGGCGATTTGATTGCGATTTTGGGCGAAACGAAAAACGATCTGGCGGCGAGCGAATTCGCGCAGACTGTTTTGGGATTAACGACCGACGAATTAATCGCCAACGGCGAAGTTCCCGAAATTGATTTGGATTTGGAAAGAAAAGTTCAGGAAACTTGTCTGAAATTAGCGGATAATTATCTTTTAAAATCGGCGCACGACTGTTCCGACGGCGGGCTTGCCGTAACGATTGCCGAAAGCTGTTTTTCATCGCTTAATCGCGTCGCTGTCGGCGCGAAAATTGAATTAAACGATAAAAACATCCCGGCGGAAAGTTTGCTGTTCGGCGAAACGCCGTCGCGCATCGTCGTCAGCTTCGCGGCGGAAAATGCGGAAGAAATTAAAAAAATCAGTGAAGAAGCCGATTGCCCGTTTCAAATCATCGGCAAAGTTGCGGGGAAAGATTTGAAAATCAAGATCAACGAATCCGAAACAATCGCCGTTCAAATCACGGAACTCGAACGGATTTGGAAACGCTCGCTCGAAAATCAGTTGGAAAATTAAGATGAAGTTTTGATATGGAAAATTTTGAACTGCTCATCGGCAATCTCGATTTGAAACTTTTCGAGAAAATCAAAAGCCAGTCAGACGACGAAGATAAAAAATCTTTGCTCGCCTGCCAATTGGCGACGCGCGAGATGCGTCCCGATTACAATTATCTGGAGATCGGTTCTTATTTGGGCGGCAGCATTCAGCCGCATCTGCTTGACGATAAATGCGCGAAGATTTATTCGCTCGACAAACGACCGCCGAGTCAGCCGGACGAGCGCGGCGTTGATTATATTTATTTGAACAATTCGACCGAGCGAATGTTGAGTTTGCTGAAGGAAGTCGCGCCCGAAAAAATCAGTAAAATAACGACGATCGACGGCGACACGCGCAATCTCGACCCGAAACGGATTGCCGACAAAATGCAGATTTGTTTTATTGACGGCGAACACACCGACGAAGCCGTTTTAGCCGACTTCAAATTTTGTCTGAACACGCTCGACGAATCGGGCTTGATAATGTTTCACGACGCGGAAATCATTTACAACGGCATCGCCGACTGCATTCGGTATTTGAAAGATAATTCGGTCAAATTTCGCGCTTATAATTTGCCTTTGATCGTTTTTTGCATCGAAATCGGCGATTTTCCGATTTATAAACATCCGCTCGTTCTGGATCGTTTGGTCAACAATCACACGGGCTATCTTTTTTCCCTGCAATTTAATAATCACTACCGGAATTTCGCCAACAAGCCGCCGTTTCGTCTTTATCGAAAAATAAGAACGAAGCTGCAAGGCTCGAATATCTCCGAATAAACAAACGGGCGAAAGCAAATTTTGACCGTCGGCGAAGTCTTTGCGATTCGCCGACGTTTTGTTTTGACGAAAAAACAAACATAAAATAGAACCAATGTCCGCCGGAACTTATCTTCACGTCCCGTTTTGCAAATCGCGCTGTTCGTATTGCGATTTTGCGACCGACGTTTTCAGAAACGCGGCAATCGTCGAAAGTTACGTTGACGCGCTTTGCAGGGAAATTTCGGATTTCAAACTCCGGATTCCAGATTCCGAAAATCAAATTGACACGATTTATTTCGGCGGCGGAACGCCTTCGCTTCTCGCGCCGCAACAGCTTGAAAAAATCCTGCAAACCGTTCATCTGAAGTTTTCTGTTGCTTCCGATGCTGAAATTACAATGGAAATGAATCCGGCGACGGTTTCGCTCGAAACTTTAAAATCCTATAAAAATCTCGGCGTGAACCGCGCGAGCTTCGGAGCGCAGACTTTCGACGACGCGGAATTAAAACGGCTCGGTCGCGGACATAATGTGAGCGATGTGCGCGAGACGATTGACTCGCTGCGAAAAGCCGATTTTACAAACGTCAGCCTCGATCTGATCGCCGGATTGCCGCGCCAAACGCTCGACGATTGGAAACGAAATCTCGACGAAGCGTTTCGATTAAATCCCGAACATCTTTCGCTTTATCTGCTGGAAATTCATCAAAACACGCCGCTCGCCGAACAAATCCGCAGCGGGCGACAGCCTTTGCCCGACGAAACGCTCGCCGCCGAAATGTATGAGCTTTTGCTCGAAAAAGTTCAACGAAGCGATTACCGGCAATATGAAATTTCCAATTTTTGCCGACCGGATTTTGAATCGAAACATAATTCAAAATATTGGACGCTTCAGCCGGTTTT
>CAXTMQ010000096.1:11803-14609 GCA_964245305.1 uncultured Pyrinomonadaceae bacterium | reverse complement strand
GTCGAACGGCGGCAATTCGTTGATGTTGCGATGGTCGAGATAATTCACAATTTCGTCCGCCGCCGATTTCAGATCCACGAAATCAATCAGCAAACCGATATTATTCAATTCTTCGCCGCGAGCGAAAATTTCGATTTTATAATTATGCCCGTGCAAATTTTCGCATTTCCCTTTATAACCGCGCAGTTGATGCGCGCTCGAAAAATGCCGCTCGATCATAACTTCGTAAAAACTTTTCATTTTCAATAAGTCGAAAAAGAATACTGGACAACTTTAACGACGGTTACCGGCTGCCCGTCTTTTTCCGCCGGAGAAAATTTTATTTGGTACGCCGCCTTTAACGAACTTTCGTCAAAGATGCTGCAGCCCGATGATTTAATTGTCGTAACATCGGAAATCGCGCCGGATTTATCAAACGTAACTCTGAAACTGCCTCTCCCCGATTTGCTGTCGCAGCCGTCTTTAGGATATTGCGGTTGCGGCTTTTCACTTATTTTCAAAGGTTTATCTTTTTGATTTTGCCCATTCGAGGCGGCAGAAAAATTAACAATTTGTCCGCTTGAATTTCCGAATAAAATCAAAGAGAAAAAGAAACCCGCCAAAATAAATTTCATCAATGTCATATTTTTACTCCTTATGTGTTATGAATATTCACGTTCGCCTGCCTACGCCGCCTTGATAAAGAATATTTCTGGTAGTTGTAATCGGCTTTCCGTTTCGCGTGGCAGGCTCGAATTTGATTCGCCGCGCCGCGTCAACCGATTCTTCGTCAAAATCTTTACAGCCGGAAGATTTTGCAACTTCCACATCGGTAATTTTAGCCGAAGCGTCGAAAGTTACGCGCAATACCGTTTGCGTCGAAGTAAAACCTTCGTTTCTAAAACAGCCGGCAAAAACCTCAACGTCCGGCGCGGGTTTATTGAGAAGTTTTAAAGGTTTGATTTCGCCGTTTTTATCCTGATTTTCAACTTCTTTTTTGTCTTCCGCTTGCTTCTGCGACTCGTTCGGCTGAGTAGATTTTCTGCCGCTTTGCGCGTTCGTCGTGAAGCAAAATGCCAGAAGCAAAATTGATAATACGGTTGCTTTTATTTTCATAATTTCTTGATGTGCGCGAATTTATCCGAGTTGCTCAATTCGCCGCGAAAATGTTTGCGACATCTTTCAATTCACTAGTAACGCGCGTTCGCGGTAGAGAATTGATGAAATCTTTGCCGTAGCCTTTCGTCTTCAAGCGCGGATCAAGTAAAGCGATTACGCCTTTGTCGTTCGCGCTTCGGATTAGTCTGCCAATTCCCTGTTTGAGAGTTATCACGGCGTTTGGAACAGAATAATCGAAGAAGGATTTGCCGCCGTTGTCGTCAATAAATCTGGTTCGCGCCGCCACAATCGGATCGGTCGGGACGGCGAACGGGAGCTTGTCGATGATGACGCAGGAAAGCTGCTCGCCCTGAACGTCAACGCCTTGCCAGAAACTCGATGTGGCGAAAAGAACGGCATTCGGCGTTTTTTTGAATCTTTCCAGCAGTCCGGCTTTCGACATCGAGCCTTGAATTAAACACGGAAAGTTGACGCGCATCGAAACTAATTCAAATAAAGTGTTCATCGAAGCGTTGCTCGTCGAAAGAACGAAGGCGCGTCCGTTTGTGATATTTAGAATCTTGATGATTTCGTTCGCCGCCATTTGATTAAATTCGGGCTGGCGCGGTTCGGGCATCGCTTTCGGCAGATAAATGATCGCTTGTTTTTGATAATCGAACGACGACGGCGCGAGCAGAGTGTCGGTTTTCGACGTATCCAAACCTAAGCGATCTTTGATGAAATTGAATTTACCGTTCGTCGAAAGCGTCGCCGAAGTCATCACGACGGTTTCTAATTTGTCGAAAAGTTTTTCCTGCAAAAGCGTCGAAACGTCAATCGGCGACGCTCGCAGAAACATTCCGCGCCCGCGCCGTTCGAGCCAGTAAACATAATTCTTTTCAGCCTGCGAGCAGATAAAATCCAGATCGAAACGGGTTTGCCGAACTCTTCTGACTAAACTTTCGGCTTCGGTCATTTTTTCGGCGTAAACGTCAATCGCCGATTCTAATCTTTCGAACGCGGAATCGAGCGCGAAATAGGCTTCACCCAAAGCAGTCGCCTGAATTTCGCCGTTCGTTATTTTTTGCGCGAACGAATTCGGCAGCAGCGGAAAGCGTCCGTCCTGTCCGCGACCTTGAACGAAGCGCGTCCAGAATTGGTCGGCGAGTCCGATGATTCTCGCGCCGAGTTTCGTTAAATCCCTTGTCGCAATCGCGTCGGTAATCGGCAGATTGTCGGCATCACGAACCAGTTCGTCAATTTGAAACGTCGAAATTTGAAAGCCGAAGTAATCGGCGGCGATGTCTTCGATCAAATGCGCTTCGTCGAAAATCACGGCTGAATAATCCGGGAGAACGCGCCCGTATTCGTTACCGCGAATATTCAAATCGGCGAAAAACAAATGATGATTGACGATGACAATATCGGCTTCTTCGGCGCGTTGACGCATTCGCGTGATGTAACACGGCTCGAAATCGGGGCATTTTTGACCGAGACAAGTTTCCGATTTGGCGTTGATTCTATTCCAAAACGAAAGATTTTCCGGCAAATCGGTCAATTCGGCGCGGTCGCCCGTCTGCGATTCACGCGCCCAATGGCGAATTTCCTCGAACGAATCCATTTCGTCCAAGCCTTCGAGAATCGGCTGGTTTTCCGCCTTGGCGATGCGATATAGACAGGCATAATTTCCGCGACCTTTCATATTCGCCGCCGTAAATTTTTTCGGCAT
>CAXTMQ010000096.1:0-11793 GCA_964245305.1 uncultured Pyrinomonadaceae bacterium | reverse complement strand
GTCTTTTTCCATTAATTGTTCCTGCAAATTTTTCGTGCCGGTCGAGATGATAATCCGCTTTTTTTGTCCGAGCGCGGCGGCGATTGCCGGAACGAGATATGCCAGAGTTTTTCCCGTTCCCGTTCCCGCTTCGACGATTAGATGTTTTTTTTCTTCAAACGCGCGAAGCACGGCTTCCGCCATTTTTATCTGACCGAGCCTGTATTCGTAATCTTTGTGATATTTAGCGATGAGTCCGCTTCTGCCGAAAATTTCTTCCACTTATTTTTCCATTTATTTATTGCATCTATTGGGTTATTTATTGCATCTATTAGGCGTTTTCAACTTGACTAACAATGTTTGTTTGGCTAATATTAGTATTACCCCGAGTTAGTCAGGTATACAAATAATCATAACAAATTGTCTTGAAAATTTTCTCTTTGCGGTGAAGTGTTTTCTTTTTATTTTCAAAATGTTTCACATTCATCAGTCATAATTCCATAAACTATATTTAATTTTTTTAGGAGAATCCGAATGAAAAATCCCGACGGCGCGGACAATCGCCGCAGTCTTTTGACTGCCTTAATCGTTTCAGGCGTAATCGCAGTTTTTGCTTTTATGCCATATCTTTCCGGTTCTTCTGCCGCCAACAAGCAGAAGTCGAATCAAGTTCAAAACACGGATGAAAAATTTGAATATTACGATATTCGCAACGATAAAAATGCCGCCGAAACTCTGCTGAGTTTCCGGCAGACGGCAAACCGCGACGCGGTTGAAAACGCCGATGTCAGAGATAAATTCGCCGCCGCCGAAAGACGGCTTCGCCAAACGGTTCCGACCTTGAAAATCGAATACAACAAGGAATTGCAGAATCCCGAAATCATCGCGCCCGACATTATGCAGGGTCGCGCGGTTTTGACTTCGCCGTCAAACGCGAATCGCGCCAATGTTCTGCGCGGTTTCGCCAAATCGAATAACGATTTAATCGCTCTGAGCGACACCCAACTCGACAAATTGAAAGTCGCCGCCGATTACACGAATCCGAACGGCGAGCTTTCATTCGCCAGACTCGAACAGACTGCCAACGGCATTCCAATTTTTCACGCGGAAATTCGCGCCGGTTTCAACAAAAACGGCGAAATGTTCCGTGTCATCAATAATCTCGCTCCCGGCATTGACGAAAACGCGCTTTCGACGGATTTCGGCGAGGCTGGCGAAGCCGTTACACGCGCCGCCGGTTATATCAATTACACCTTTAAATCGGGCGAAACGATTCGCAACGAAAGCGCGTCAACCGATTTGAAAGCGGTTTTCGGGCAGGGCGATTGGGCGACGACCGCCGAAAAGATTTACTTTCCGACGGAAATCGGCGTGGCGCGTCCGGCGTGGCGCGTGCTGATTTGGGAGCCGGTCAACGCTTATTATGTAATAGTTGACGCGGCGACCGGCACGATGCTTTATCGTGAAAATATCACTGCCGACCAATCGCAGGCGGCGACTTATAACGTCTATGCGAACACGACGAATATTTTGAGAACGATGCCGAACCCCGCTCCGCTGGATTCAAATCCGCTGAGTCCGGCTTTCGGCACACAAGGCGTTTTACAGCCGCGCTCGAACGTAACATTCATTGGCAACGAAGCACCTTACACTTTCAACAATCTCGGCTGGATAACCGATAATGCGAACGGTACAAACGGCTTAACCGACGGTAATAACACCGAGGCGGGCGTTGACCGCGACACGACAAACGGCATTGACACGACCGTTCAAGGCGCGAGTCGCGTCTTTAATTTTAACTATACGCCGGGCGCGGGCGCGAACAACAGCGGCGGCGATTCGCCGCTTTTGCCCGCTTACCAGAACGGCGCGGCGACGAATCTTTTTTATGTAACGAATCGTTATCACGACGAAACTTATCTGCTCGGTTTCACCGAACAAGCCCGAAATTTTCAGAACGACAATTTCGGTCGCGGCGGTTTAGGCTCAGACCGCATTTCCGCCGAAGCGCAGGATAATACCGTCGGTTCAGCTTGCCCGACCGCGCCGTGTTATAACAACGCGAACTTTTCGACTCCGGCGGACGGCTCGCGCGGCAGAATGCAGATGTATCTCTGGAGCGCGATGTCGCCGAACCGCGACGGAGATCTGGACGCGGAAATTATCGTTCACGAATTAACGCACGGTGTTTTCGGACGCTTGCATAACGGTGTCGGCGGAACACAAGCCGGACAGATGAACGAAGGAAATTCCGATTTCTTCGCCCACGTTTTGCTCGCCAATCCGACTGATCCGATCAACAGCATCTCGGTTCTCGGCGCGTATACGACGTTGAATCTACGCTCGACTTCGCCGTTCAGCAGCGTCGGAAATTATTACTACGGCATTCGTCGTTTCCCGAAAGCCGTTCTTGCTTTTACAGGCGGACCGAATAATCGCCCGCACAATCCTTTAACTTACGCCGATATTGATCCGGCGCAGATGAGTTTGACGAACGGCGCGTTCGCTCCGGCATTTCCCGGCTCGGCAACGGCGGTTCACGACGGCGGCGAAATCTGGAGCAGTATGCTTTGGGAAATCCGCGCCCGACTCGTCCAACGGCTCGGCTTTCAAGCCGGCAGCCGAAAAGTTTTACAGCTCGTGATGGACGGAATGAAAGTGTCGCCGTCGAATCCGACGATGATGCAGGAACGCAACGCGATTCTCGCCGCCGCTATAGCCAATGGCAATATCAATGATGTCGGCGATATTTGGGCTGGCTTCGCTCTGCGCGGATTAGGCGCGAACGCGGAAAATCCGACCGGCAACACGGTCGTTGAAAATTTTGAACTGCCGAACGCTTCGCTCGCCGATACCGGATTCGCGGTTTCAGATCCCGCTCCGGGCGACAACGACGGCTTTCCCGAACCGGGAGAAACGGTGCGGTTGACTGTTCCGGTCATCAACGCTACCGGAAATACGCTGATTGATGTCGTGGTTCTCGTCAACGGAGGCAGCACCGGCTATTACGGTAACATCGCCAACGGTGAGACGGTCGTTCGTAATATTTCATACACGATTCCCTCCAATGCCGCGTGCGGCAGCAAACAAACGGTAACTTTCACTATAGCGAGCAACAACGTCAGTACGACCACGACGCAAACCCGCTCGTTCTCGCTCGGCAAACCGGTTTTTGCCGGAACGACACAGAATTTCGACGGCGTAACCGCTCCGGCTCTGCCGCTCGGCTGGACACAGGAAAACAGCGGCTCGAATACCGGCTGGATAACCAGCACAGCCGCGCCGAACAGTGCGCCGAATACGGCATTCGCTCCGTCTCCGGCATTGCCGGGTGAGGCGAGTTTGTATGCCAGCGCGAATATCAATTCCGCGACGGCGCAGTTGAATTTCAAAACTTTCTATAATACGGAAAGCACTTGGGACGGAATGGTTCTTGAAATGCAAATCGGCAGCGGCGCGTATCAGGATATTACGGCGGTGGGCGGCAGCTTTGTCAGCGGCGGCTATAACACGACAATGAATATTTCCAGCCCGCTCGGAGCGCGGCAGGCTTGGACGGGCAATTCAAGTGTTTTCGTTAATACGGTTGTTAATTTGCCGTCCAGCGTCAACGGACAAAAAATTAATTTAAGATGGCGCACGGTTTCGGATGACAATACAACCGCCAGCGGAACTCCGGGCTTGAAAATTGACGATGTGGTTTTGACCGGCGGTGTTCTGCTCAACAGCTACGAATGCGCCAACACTCCGACCGCCGCAAAAACGAAATTTGATTTCGACGGCGACGGCAAAGCCGACGTTTCGGTTTTCCGTCCGAGCGACGGATTCTGGTATCTTTTGAATTCAAACACAGGCTTTACCGGCGCGAAATTCGGACAAAACGGCGACCGCATCGCTCCGGCTGATTTTGACGGCGACGGCAAAACCGATTTAACCGTCTTCCGCAGCGGAACATGGTATATTCAGCGTTCGACTGCCGGATTCTTCGGAATCAATTTCGGCGAAGCGGGCGATATTCTACAGCCAGCCGACTTCGACAGCGACGGTAAAGCGGAAATCGCCGTTTATCGCCCGTCGAACGGAACTTGGTATGTGTATAATTTGGCGACCGGCTCGTTCAACGGTTATCAATGGGGACAAAACGGCGATAAACCGGTTGTCGGCGATTATGATAACGACGGCAGAGCCGATTACGCCGTGTTCCGTCCATCAAACGCGACCTGGTATATTCAGCGTTCGACCTTCGGTTTCGCTTCATTTAATTTCGGCGAAGCCAACGACAAACCCGTTCCAGCCGATTACGACGGCGACGGCAGAACCGATGTCGCCGTTTTCCGCCCGTCGAGCGGAATATGGTATATCAACCGTTCAACCGACGGATTTACGGCGATGGCGTTCGGGCAAAACGGCGACGTTCCGGCGGCGGCTGATTTTGACGGCGACGGCAAAGCCGACACTGCGGTTTTCCGTGGCGGAACCTGGTATATGCAGCGTTCAACCGCCGGATTTATGGGCGTATCGTTCGGCGTTTCGTCCGATTTGCCTGCTCCGGCTTCGTTCGTTCAATAAATTAGTTTTTGAGATTAATTTATTTTTCAAAAAGGCTTCGTTATTTTGTAACGAAGCCTTTTTAGTTTTGTCGGGTTACTGTCGCGCCTTTGACAAACTCTTTTTGCAGAAAAATTTAACACGATTTTTGTTGCCTTTCGCCGCCCATCTCTACTAGAATTTAAATGTATGTTTCCGACTGCTCAGAAAATTGAAGCCAAATCAGAGTTAAAAAAATCAGAAAAACCGCTTCCCGTTGACGATTATCAGTATTTATCAAACCGCGAATTAAGCTGGCTCGAATTTAACCGCCGCGTTTTGGAAGAAGCGTTGGACAGTTCCACGCCGCTGCTCGAACGATTGAAGTTTCTTTCGATTTTTTCGACCAATCTCGATGAATTTTTTATGATTCGCGTATCGGGCTTGAAGGAGCAAATTATCGAAGGCGTTTCCCAAAAATCGCGCGACGGAATGACGGCGAGCGAACAATTACAGGCAATCCGTAAAATTCTGCGCCCGCTGCTCGCCGGGCAGATGCGCTGTTTAAATGAAGAAATTCTGCCGCAACTCGCCGAAAACGGTATTCGTCTCGTTTCCTACAAAGATTTGGAAAAGGACGAAAAAAAGCGGCTCGAAAAATACTTCTCGAAAAATATTTTTCCCGTTCTCACGCCGCAGGCGGTTGATATCAGCCACCCGTTTCCGTATGTTTCGAATTTGAGTTTGAACATCGGTTTAATCGTCGCGCCGAACCTGGAAATCAATCACGGCAATCTCGAACATCTTTTCAAGCAGGAACGCTTCGTGCGGATTAAACTGCCGCCGAACGTGCCGCGTCTGATTCCGATTAACGAAGGCGAAACGCGCTTTGCGCTGCTCGGCGAAATTATCGCCGCCAACGTCGCCAAACTTTTTCCGAATATGAAAACGGGAAAATGCCATCTGTTTCGCCTGACGCGCGATGCCGACATCGAGTTGCGCGAAGACGGAGCGGGCGATATTTTGCGGACTTTGGAACGCGAACTGCATCACCAGCGTCGTTTCAGTTTCGCCGTGCGCCTCGAAGTTTCCGCTTCATTGCCCGACGAAATGGTCGCTAATCTGACCAAATCAATCGGCGTGGATCAGGAAGATGTTTATCGCGTCGAAGGCTTTTTGAATATTCCCGATTTGATGACGCTTTATTCGATTGACCGCCCGGATTTGAAAGACGCGCCGATTCGCTATTCGATTCCGAAAACTCTCCGCAATCAGAAAAATATTTTCGACGTTCTGAAAAAACAGGACGTGCTTCTGCACCATCCGTATACGGCTTACAGCACCGTTACCGACTTTATTAATGCGGCGGCAACCGACGAAGACGTTCGCGCAATCAAGATTTGTCTCTACCGCGCCGGAAAAGATTCGCCGATTGTGAAATCTTTGATGAAGGCGAGTCAGAACGGCAAACAAGTCGCCGCGCTCGTCGAGCTGAAAGCCAGATTCGACGAAGAAAATAATATCGAATGGGCGCGGCGTTTGGAAAACGAAGGCGTTCACGTCATCTACGGAATGCGCGGTTTGAAAACGCATTCCAAAGTAACGCTCGTCGTCCGCAAAGAAAACGACGAACTGCGCCGCTACGTTCATTTGGCGACGGGCAATTACAACCCGACGACTTCAAAAATCTATACTGATTTGGGACTTTTGACCGCCGACGAAGAAATCGGCAAAGACGCGACTGATCTGTTTAATTTCTTAACCGGATTTTCCTTTCAAACCGACTATCGCCAACTGCTCGTCGCGCCGGTCAATATGCGCCGGAAATTTCTCGATTTGATCGAACGCGAGGTCGCTAATCAAAAAGCCGGAAAAAAAGCGCGAATTATCGTCAAAATAAATAGTTTAACCGACGATAAAATCATCCGCGCTCTTTATCGCGCGTCGCAGGCGGGAGTGAAAATCGATTTGATCGTGCGCGGCATCTGCGTTCTGCGTCCGGGAATCAAAGACATCTCGGAAAACATCCGCGTCGTCTCGGTCGTCGGCAGATTTCTTGAACACAGCCGCATATTTTATTTCGCCAACAACGACAAACCCGAAGTCTATACCGGCAGCGCGGATTGGATGCACCGCAATCTCGACCGCCGCGTCGAAGCCGTCGTGCCGATCAACGATAAAAAAATCGCCAATTATATCAAAAAAGAAATTCTCGACGTTTACTTAAAAGATTCCTTCAACGCGCAAACGCTCGATGCCGACGGCAAATACACGCGAGTTCAGCCGAACGGAAAAGATTCGCCGTTCGATTCGCAGATGTATTTCGTCGAAAACGATTTATAATTTTTCATCGAATCAATCTTATTAAAGCTTATTTCACTAAATTCCAAAAATTATCCGCGAATAATTTTTTTAAATCGCGCTCGATTTGCCCTTTCGTTATTTTGCGACCAGCGGCGCGTAATTTTTCGTAAGAATCGAACAGCGCGTCGCCGATGACGCGCCGCGAAAAATTCCATTTGTAAATTAATTGGTCGAGAATCCGCGCGTCCGAATGCTGCGGGATAAAGCTCGTGCCGAGAAGTTCGATGCGCTCGCGCGTGATTTCCGAGATAATCGAATCGTTGTTGACAAACCACCAACAGCCGAACGGCATTAAATTATTGAATTTTCTGGCGGCGACGCAGAGTTCGTGCTGATTTTCGCGCGACAGAAATGTCGAAAGAATTTTAATTTCGGGATTTTCCGCGCAGATTCTCGACAGCGCGGAAACATCGGCGCGACCCAAACCGTCGCCCGCTAATTTCAAAGCCGGATTAACTCTGCGCCGTACGCCGATCATCAGCGAAAGCGCGACGTTGTGCGCTTTGCAGGTCGGGAAAATCGCTTCCTTTAAAAGTTTTCCGCGCACGGAATTTTCAGGATAAGCGAAATCGTCGGGCAGCGAAACACCGAGGTAAACCGGCTTCATTTTGCCGATCCAATCGTCTAAGAAACGGCGCGTTTCGCCGATTGTTTTATCGTTCAAATCTTCAGAAACCGCATAATTCTGTTTTTGCAAAAGCGGCGCGGCTTCCGTCCAGCCGTTGAGAATTCGGTCGAGACGCAGAGCAGCGTGAAATCTTTCGTCAATTTTTCCGCCGTTCCAAACTTCGATTTCCGTTTCGTCGAGCGGATCATTCGTCATCACGACATCGGAAACGCGGGCATTTTTTAGAACTTTGTCGAGAAATTCGTCGGGCTTTTGCGCGGCGAAAAATTCGCGGGCTTCGCGCAAATCAATGGCGTTCGTGTCCAAATCGAAAGCCTTTAAAACGGCAATCACGCCGCGCGTCGCTTCGGACAGAGGCGTGTTTTCGACAAATAAAACGCGCCAGATCAGATCAGCCTGCGCTCGCTTTTCCATCTTCCAAAAATCTTCGTAAGCGATTGGCGAACAGCGAAAAAGCTCGGCGATTAAATAATGATAACTGAGCAATTCGTCAATGCCCCACAAATTTAACGCGCCGAATTCGGGCGCGAACAAATGCGTGTGCATATCGGCGACAAAAGTATTTTCAATTGCTTCGTCAATTAAAACACGCAAATCTTGCGTCGCGTCGCAGTCCTCTTCTTTTTCGCCGCCGTCTGACTGCCGCTCATAATTTTTTGCCGTTGAATTTTCCATTCGTTTTTTACGAGGCATAGCCGTTTACTTGTTCGAGGCGCGGATTCTACAGCGGAAATAATTTAACGATCAAGCGGATTTTAATTTGTCCAGCCATTCGGTGAGCAGTTCGTCGTGTTTCTGCAAATATTTGAGCCTTTCCGATTTGATGAAGTCGGGAATATTTTCTTTCGCAACCAATTCGATACTGCGTTTATTTTCAGCAATCAGCCGCTCGGCATACTCGACGATGCTTTCGGGCAGTTTATATTCGGGGGCGAGATTTTTATTAAGTTCTTTGTTCGATTGAAATTCTACTTCTAATTCCGCGTCGGTTTTAATATAAAACTTAATCCCGTATTGTTCGGATAGGGATTTTTCGCTCATAATTTTCTATCGGCGTTTTCGGAAATCATTTTGATTTCTTTTGCGGTTTATCGCTTTTCCTCAAAGGTGATTTTTCGAGCGAATCAATTTTGTAAATCGGATCGCCGTTTTTGTCCACATCAGGAATTTTTTTCAGACGTTTTTTCAGTTCCTTATCTTCCATAATTTTTTTTGAAACGTGTAAAATTAAATTTTAATTGTCAGCTAATTTAAGAGAAAATATAACACAAAATCATCGCCGCGACCATACTTCTTTGAGATTATGAAAAATATCAATCCGACTTTTATCTCGATGCGTTTTTTTACTTCCCTCGTTTTTGCAAAACCGTTGAAAAATCGTCTTTTTTGCAGAATCGTCTTCGTCTGGATTTTATTAACGCTCGCCCTGGCGAATTCAAGCCGCTCCGAATCTTTTGAAGACGAACAATTTGCGGTTCAAAAAACTGAAAATAATATGCGGTCGGTTTTTACTATCAATGATAACTGGCGATTTCTGCCCGACGATTTAAATGGCGGGGAAAAGTCAGAAACGATCGACGAAAATTGGCAAAAAATAAATTTGCCGCACACCTGGAATGCGACGGACGCTTTTGACGACGTTCCCGGTTACAGGCGCGGCGCGGGTTGGTATCGAAAAAATTTATCGCTCGCTTCGGATTTGAAAAACAAGCGCGTTTTTTTATATTTTGAAGGCGCGAATCAAACGGCTGACGTTTTTGTTAATGAGCGATTTGTCGGGCGACACATCGGCGGTTACACGGCTTTCTGCTTTGACGTAACCGATTTTGTTAAAATCGACGCGCTGAATTTGATTGCCGTAAAAGTTGACAATAGTTTCAATGCCGACATTCCGCCGCTGACCGCCGACTTTACATTTTACGGCGGAATTTACCGCGATGTTTGGCTGGTTGCGACCGATGACATTCATTTCAAAACGACCGATTCGGCTTCGAGCGGCATACAGATTTCTACGCCGACAGTTTCGGAAAAAGCCGCGACATTTAGTGTTCGCGGAACAATCGCTAATTCGAGCAAAAGCGCGCGCGATCTCGAAATCGTTAATTCGCTTTTCGACGCTGATGGAAATGAAGTCGCTTCCAAATCTTCAAAGCTGCAAATCGGCGCGACGAGCGAAGCCGAATTTGAACAAAAAAGCGATTCGATTCCTAATCCGAAACTTTGGTCGCCCGACGCTCCGTATCTTTATACGCTCAGATCTTCGATCAAGGAAAACAATAAAATCCTTGATGAAATCTCAAACCCGCTCGGTTTTCGATGGTTTTCGTTCGATGGCGAAAAAGGATTTTCGCTCAACGGCAAGGCGATTAAATTGCGCGGCGCGAACCGTCATCAGGATTACAAAAATCTCGGCAATGCCCTGCCCGATTCGTTTCACGTCCGCGATATGGAATTGATGAAATCCGCCGGTTACAATTTCGTCCGGCTCGCGCATTATCCGCAAGACCCGGTGATTTTGCAGGCGGCTGACCGTTTGGGAATTATGCTCTGGGAAGAAATTCCGCTCGTCAATTACATCACGATTTCACCGAAATTTAACGAAAATTCCGTGACGATGCTCAGGGAAATGATTCGCCAGCACCGCAATCATCCCTCGGTGATAATGTGGGGTTATATGAACGAAATCTACTTGCGCGTGCCGAAAGAAAATGCGGAAAATATTAAAATCGAAACGGTCAAATTAGCGCGTGAATTAGATCGGATCGCGCACGAAGAAGACGCGACGCGCCCGACGACAATTGCCTTTCACGGCAGTGAAGAATACAACAAATATGGTCTCGGCGACATCCCGAATATCATCGGCTGGAATCTTTACAGCGGTTGGTATAGCAATGTTTTCGAGGATTTCGGAAAGTTTATTGACGACCAGCACAAGCGTTTTCCGAAGCGTCCTTTGATTATCAGCGAATACGGCGCGAATTCCGATTTGCGGCTTCATTCGCTAAATCCGCGACGCTTTGATTCGACTGCCGAATATCAAAGAATGTTTCACGAATCTTATCTCGCGCAAATCAATGCGCGTCCGTTTATTTCGGGAACGACGCTCTGGAACGAATTCGATTTCGGCGCGGAACTGCGCGGCGAAAATATGCCGCACGTCAATAACAAAGGAATGTTCACCTACGACCGCCGACCGAAGGACATTCATTATTTTTACAAAGCGAATCTTTCCAAAGAACCCGTTTTGCACATCGCCGTCAAAGATTGGCAAAACCGCGCCGGAGTTGATTTGAAGCCGCGGAAAATTGACGTTTATTCAAATCTCCCGGAAGTCGAACTTTTCCAAAACGGCGTTTCGCTCGGCAGAAAAAAACCGGATGAAATTAAAAAAGCGTCTTGGGAAGCGACAATGCGCGACGGTGAAAATTCATTCGTCGCCAAAGGCGTAAAAGACAATGCGGAAATCGTTGACGAAGCGGAAATTTTCTATAAATTCGTTTCGGTAAATTCAGACCAAATCGCCGTCAACGTCGGCTCGAACGCCGATTTTATTGACGACAGCAAAACGATTTGGCTTGCCGATCAGCCGTATAAACGAGGCGGTTTCGGATTCGTCGGCGATGCCGCGCCGATTGTCTACGGTTCGCAAAACGACAGAAATATTCTCGACACCGAAGACGATCCGCTTTTTCAAACGACGCGTGAAAATTTTTCCGCTTACCGCTTCGATGTTCCGGCTGGCGTTTATGAAGTCGAGCTGAAATTCGCCGAAACGAGATTCGATAAAGCCGGACAGCGCGTTTTCGATGTTTTTATTAACCGCCAAAAAATAATCGAAAATTTAGATTTAGTCAAAGAAATCGGAGCGCAGAGAGCTTTGACGAAAAAATTTCAAATCGGCGCGGCAAACGGAATCGTCATTGATTTCAAGGCGACTCAAGGAACGCCGATTTTGAGCGGGGTAAGAATTCGACGGCTTTAACAAACGATGATAATTTGCGTAGAAATTTAATTTTATAGATTTCCGCGAAGCGCGGCGATGTCACGCTGCAGCGGCGCGCCGAAGAGTTTTTTGTAATCGCGGCTAAAATACGACGGGTCATCGTAACCGGCACGGAATCCGGCATTAGCCGCGTCAAGGTTTTCACCGAGCATCAAACGTCCGGCTTCCTGAAGCCGGATTCGGCTATTAGCTAAAAGGGAAATAATATTTGGAGAAATTATGCAAAAACGAACATTAGGAAAAAGCAATTTGGAAGTATCGGCACTCGGTCTCGGCTGTATGGGAATGAGTT
>CAXTMQ010000095.1:0-14629 GCA_964245305.1 uncultured Pyrinomonadaceae bacterium | reverse complement strand
CCTTCGCCATACATTATGTCGAATTCGGTTTCGCGGAACGGCGGCGCGACTTTGTTTTTCACGACCTTGACGCGCGTGCGGTTGCCGACGATTTTATCGCCTTCTTTGATCGCGCCGATACGTCGAATGTCGAGACGAACCGAAGCGTAAAATTTCAGAGCCTTGCCGCCGGTCGTCGTTTCGGGCGAACCGAACATCACGCCGATTTTGTCGCGCAATTGGTTGATAAAGATAAAACAGGTGTTTGAATTTGAGATGATCGAGGTCATTTTTCGCAACGCCTGCGACATCAGACGCGCCTGAAGTCCCATATGCGAATCACCCATATCGCCGTCAATTTCGGCGCGCGGCACGAGGGCGGCAACCGAATCAACAACGATCACATCAACGCTCGCCGAACGCACAAGCGTTTCAGCAATATCCAAAGCCTGTTCGCCCGAATCCGGCTGTGAAATTAAAAGATCGTCAATATTTACGCCCAATTTTTCCGCGTAATCCGGGTCCATCGCGTGTTCCGCATCAATATACGCAGCGATGCCGCCCGCTTTTTGCGCCTGCGCGACGACTTGCAGAGCGAGCGTCGTCTTACCCGACGATTCGGGTCCGTAAACTTCGATAATTCTGCCGCGCGGCATTCCGCCGACACCGATTGCCGCATCCAAACTCAAACAATTGGTCGAAATCGAGCCGACTTCTTCGTGCGGTTTTTCGCCGAGGCGCATAATTGAGCCTTTGCCGAATTTTTTTTCGATGTTGGCGAGTGCCGCGTCAATCGCCTTGCCTTTTGCTTCTGTTGCCATTTTTACTGCTTCTCCAGCCATTTTTGTTTTCTCCAAATTTAGTTTTTGCCTCTAAGACAATATGAAGTCTAACACAAAAATAGGCGTTTGTGAAATGATGTTTCAAGTATGAAACAAGATGTTTTTCAATTTTGCTTGAATTGCGTAACTAAATTATAGGAAATCGATTGGTTATGCAAGCAGTTCGAGCGGAAATAATTTTTCTTGCGTAAATCTCAAAATCGCGCTCAAAGTTTCGAGCGCGATTTTGAGATTTATAAGTTTTCCCACAGTTTATTTTTGAGTCGGTTTTTCGCTCGTCTTGGCGGTTGGAGAATCGAAAATTTGATTAAGCATCGCGCCAAGGCGATAACCGGCGAGCGCGATTTGTTCTTCGGCGATGTCGAACGCCATTTTTTTATAATCGTTTGATGGCGGCTCGCCGAATTTCAAACTCGCCGGATAAAGTTTGGTCGAAGCGATTTGGAAACCTTCTTTTTGCCATTCGTCAAAATTTCCGAGTTCGAGTTTCTTCTGAAACTTCGACGCGGAATATTTTTTCATAATTTCCTGTGCAATCGGCGGCAGATAATCCGAATCGCAGGCATCGTTTTGGCGGACGATGTTGCGCCCGATGATCGAATCCCAAAACCAATGCAGGTTAAGACGCGCGTCGCCGGTTGCGTCCTTTGGCGCGAGCGAAAAAACATTACCGCCTTGATCGCCTTTCGGATCGTATTTCGTCACCCGCGCCGAAGTGTGCAGCGGCTGATGAATGTCGCCGCCGAGATGCAAAACCCACGCGAGCGCAATCGCCTTATCAGCGTCGGACGCAGCGGAGTCGCGCAGAACTTTGTCAAATTCGTAAAGTTTGGCGACGGCATTTTCGTCGTCGGATTTCATATCGCTGACGAGTTCTACTTTACCATCTGTATCACGCCAGAAAGTGTCTTTATAATGCCAAACGCCGTGATGATATTTCGCGTAACGCACTTTGAAATTTTTATCGCGCACGATGTCCGCCCAAGTCGCGGCGATCATAAAAAGCTCGCGCTGCTTCGTCGCCGCCGAGCGCGAATCCTGCAAATAAAACACGCTCAAATCCGAATCTTCCGGCGCGGCGAGCAAAATTTTTACAGCCTGTTCACGCGCCGCTGGAGTCATCTGTTCCCAGGCGATATACGCCGTCAATTTGTGTCCCGTATCATCCCAAGCGAAGGCGGAATAAACGCAGGCGAAACTAAAAAAAGCTAAAAATAAGAACTTAACGCATAAATTTTTCATTGGTTTTTCTCCGGTAACTTATTAGATGCGATTTTAACGAAGGCGGAAAATTAAGAAAAGCGGAAACGATTGAATTATCGGAGAATTAAAAATTTATTCGATTAGCTTTAATGCTCGGCAAACTAAAATACAAAGGTTTCATCAAATAAAATGCAAAACTCTTTCCGCGCCGCGTCTAAAAATTTGTAAGGAGCGCGTCGCAGAATTAACGCGATGAGAAAAATTAAAATGCAGGTAGTTTTAGAACAAAATAAATTAGCGAAATCAATCACGAATAGAAACAGTCAAGCCTTCGGCAGACAGATCGGCATTATCGGCAAACTTTTCGGTTGCTGGCATAAAAATCTGACACGCCCTTTTACCATCGAAAATTTTTCGTATCAGGCGTGTCTGCATTGCGGCGCGCGTAAGAAATTTGACGCGCAAAATTTGAAAACAATTGGTTCTTTTCATTATCCCCCGGCAGTATCGCTTGATAAAAATTAAGCGATACAACTTCATTTATCCTGCAAAGAACCTGACAAAAGCGCGGCGCAATTTGCCGCGCTTTTTCTTTTTCGTGAATATAAAATCAGTTTCGGGGTTGATTATCTTTTCAATTATTCACGATTCACGAAAAGGAAAAAGGCGCGATGTCTTTAAACATTGCGCCTTTTTCCTTTCCTAATTTCAGCCGTTTAGATTTTAGCGACGGCAACTACTTTTTCCTGTTTCGAGACGACCACGCCGCCGGCTTTTTCCTTTGTAACGGCGATGGCTTTCGGTTGGTTGACGCGCAGTTGCGCGTGAACCGGAACGATTGTTTCGCCCGCGCCGCTGATGTCGAAAACGCCGCCGCTGACCGGCGTTTTTTCGTTCCGCGTCGCGTCAACTATCCAGAGTTGATAAGATTCCTTCGCCGCGTCGTTGATGGGGAGTCCTCGAAATCTGACAAAACCTTTTTGCTGCGAATTGCTCCAAACCATATCGCCCAAAATTTCCTTTTTATTTTTCGGATCCGCCAGCGGGATCTTCACCGCGTCGCTCGCCGAAGCAATCAACTGCTCGCGTTCCTGCGCGGCGGTTAATTGTGGTGTCGGAGTTTGAATGGTTTCGGGCGTTTTAACAACTTCGGGCGTTTTCTGATTTCGCGTCGTCCAGATATTTATCGCCAGAGCGACGCAAGCCGCCGCCGCAAAAGCCCAGCCGAACCATTGCCGGAATGACGCTTTCGGCGCGTCGGCGACGGTTTCGACAACAGTTGCCGTTTTCGCCGAAAAACCGTTTTGAGCGACGTTTGAGGCGAAGGCGGGAGACTTTTGAGATTCTTTACTCGAGTCGAAAAACTGTTCGGCGTTGGCGAAGATTTTCGCGCGTAAATTGGCGGGCATATTGCTGTCCGCGCTGACGTTGGACAGACTAATTGCCGCCGCCGTTAATTCGAGCGAGATGTCGTCTTTCCAGTCGGGAAATTCTTCTTTTAATTGTTTAAGTTCCATCGCTTCCGTTTCTTTCAAGCCGAAAAGCGTTTCGTCGCTAAGGAGTTCGAGCAGTCTTACTTCTGAATTCTTCATACCGCTGCCTCCTTTTCCAAATCCGTATTGCCCAATCCCAAAAATTCTCTGACCTGCAATAACCCGCGTCGGGCATGTGTCTTCACCGTTCCGAGCGGCATCGCCAGCGCGTCGGCGATTTCCTGATGCGAAAATCCTTGGACGATGGAAAGATGAAGAATTTGCCTTTGTTCCGGTCGCAAATTTTTCATCGCCTGCGCGGCTTCCTTCGCTTCGACGAAAATTTGCGCGTCCAAATTTTTCTCGCTGACCGGTTCGCTCAAGACATCTTCGAGCGAATCGGTATTCGGTCGGCGATTGCTTTTTCTCAAACGATCAATCAATCTTCGTCTGGCAATCAGCGCGACAAAGGTCGTTTCCGAAGCCTGCGTTTCGTCGAATCGCGCCGCGTTTTTCCAAACGTCTATAAAAATTTCCTGCACCGCATCTTCGGCATCGGCAACGTCGGGCGACAAGCGTCGCGCCAGCGACCAAACGAGTCCGCCGTAAGTATCCAAACAATCCTGAACGGCGGTTTTATCGCCCGCCGCGATGCGTTTTAGAATAGCTTGAGCCACAGAATTTTTCCCTTCAAAAGGTTTCTTAAAGATAATTTTAAGCTACTCTATTTGACCGCGCTTTGCCAAGTCTGTAGGGAAATTTACAACACGGCTAAATCTCAAATTTTCAAAAGACCGGTTATCGTTTGATGCCTTACATTTAAACGCTTGAAAAGCGAATTTGTTGCCTTCATAAAATGTCTTGTATTTTATGAGAAAGCCGGTCATCGCCTTTCACTTAAACTATTCGTTTGTTGATTGAATTCAGATGCAGAAAGAGAATAAACCTTTAGCGGAGACGGGGAAGTTTGGAGATTATAAAGATGATGAGCAAAGTCAAAGTCGTGCCTGCCGAGAGCAGACAAAATTGACAAAATGCCTCGATAACAAAGGCTTGCAGATAAACGAGCCGAACGGTGAAAATCGCCATCAAAACGACCAGCGCGCCGAAAAATTTCCACATCGAACGATTGCCGAAAGCGGTTAAAATCGCCAGCGTGAAGGCGACGAAATACGCCGCCGCGCCGAAGATTGCCAAAGGAATGTCGCCGATGGTCGCCCATTGACTCGTCAAAACCTGCTCGCAGCCGTGAACGATGCTGCACGGAACTTGCTCGCCCGTAAAATGTTTAATCGTCAAATAAATCGAATCGCCCAAACCAACGAGCGCGACGATTGCCGCCAACAAAGGAAGTTTGGCGATTTGATTGCGCGATTGATTAATCGGTTCGGCGAAAGCGTCGTTCATTTCTATTTGGAATTCGTCGCGGTGTTTGATGTCGCGTTCGCGGGTTGCGGCGCGGCGGAATTTGATTGCGTCGAGCTGCTTGATTTTTGCAGTTCGCCTTCGATAATCTGCCGCATTCTGCCGGTGTTCATCTGTTCGACGGCGAGCTGTTTGCCGTTGATAAAAATGCTCGGCGTTCCGGTTAATTTAAGAGCCTGACCGCGCGCCATATCGGCATCAACGCGCGTTTTTAACGGCAAACCGACCATATCGCTTTGATATTTCGCCAAATCGAGACCGATTTTTTGCGCGTAGCCTTCAAACAATTTTCGCGCGTCGGTCGAATTCGACCATTCTTGCTGGTTGCTAAAAAGCTGATCCTGCATCGCCCAGAATTTGCCCTGCTGTCCGGCAGCTTCGGCGGCGAGCGCGGAGTCATAAGCGTTTTTATGAATCTGCGTCAAAGGAAAACTGCGATAAACGAATCGGATGCGCCCGCCGTAAATCGAGTTTATTTCTTTAATTTGCGGATGCACCGAAGCGCACGTCGGACATTGATAATCGGCGAATTCTTCGACCGTGACGGTCGAATTCGGCGAACCGAGCGAATTTGCCGGCTGCGCTCCCGGCGGCGCGGAATTATACAATGCCATCAAAGCTGCGTCGTCCGGCGTTTTCCCCGGAGTCGCTTTGTTGGAATTTGAATTAGAAGTGTTTGGCTGCGCTTTGGAATTATTATAAAGCCACCAGCCGCCGCCGATTGCCGCGATTAAAACCAAACCGATGATCACCAACGGAAGACTGCTGTTATTTGTATTTTCGTTGCTCATATTTTGTAAAACGTAATTTGTAAAAGAAAGTCAATCGCCGGAAGTTTCCACTTAAAAAACACCGATGCGCGCCAATCTTCGTCTGAATTATTTGACAATTTTCAGACGTTGCGGCGCAGCGCGGCGTTCGCCCAAACTCTCCGTAATTTCCGACACTTTTTGATAAATTCCGTCCGCGTCCAAGCCGTATTTCGCCAGCAATAATTTCGGATCGCCGTGCGTGATAATGCGGTCGGGAACGCCCATTCGCACGACCTTTATTTTGTCGAGCAAATCGTTTTCTTCCAAAAGTTCCATCACGGCGGAACCGAAACCGCCCGCGAGATACGCTTCTTCGACCGTTACGATAACGCGCTTGGTTTCTGCCAAATTCAAAATCATTTTCGCGTCGAGCGGTTTGACGAAACGCGCGTTGACGACCGTTGTTTCGATGCCGTCTCGTTCGAGATTTTTCGCCGCTTCCATGGCGGGATAAACCATCGAACCGAACGCGACAATTGCCGCGTCGCCATCCGCGTCGCGCAAAATTTCCGACTTTCCGATTTCGATTTGCTGCGGTTTGGCGGAAATATCCACACCGAAACCGTTGCCGCGCGGATAGCGAATCGCCGTCGCGCCGTTATGTTCAATCGAAGTCAAAAGCATATCGCGCAGTTCGCGCTCATCCTTCGGAGCCATCAAAATGATGTTCGGATAGCCGCGCAGATATGCGATGTCAAGCAAGCCGTGATGCGTCGGACCGTCCGCGCCGACGATTCCGGCGCGATCCATCGCAAATGTTACGTTCAAATCCTGCAAGCAGACATCGTGAATAATCTGGTCGAAACCGCGCTGTAAAAACGTCGAGTAAATCGCCGCGACCGGCTTCAAGCCTTCGCAAGCCATTCCCGCGCAGAAAGTTACGGCGTGCTGTTCGGCGATGCCGACATCGAACGCGCGTTCGGGAAATTCTTTGAGAACGAAATCCATTCCCGTCCCGTCGGGCATCGCGGCGGTTAAAGCGACGATTTTTTCGTCCGCCGCCATCAGTTCGCACATCGTTTTGCCAAATGTTTCCGTATAAGTCGGCGGCACGATTTTGTTTGATTTGTGCGGCAAACCGGTTTTTAAGTCGTAAGGTCCGGTCGCGTGATAAGCGTAGTAATTTTTTTCGGGATTCGGAAAGCCTTTGCCCTTGGTCGTCAAAGCGTGAACAATCACCGGACCGTCATCAATTTTTTTGGCTTCTTCGAGCGCGGCGACAAGGCTTGAAACATTATGACCATCAACATAACCGATGTAGCGAAATCCTAATTCATTAACCAGCGCGCCGGGCAAAACCGCCGCCGCAATCGCGTCTTTGACGGTTTTCGCGGCTCTTTTCAAACGCTCGCCGAAGCGCGGAACTGATTCTAAAGTATCGCCGATGTCTTCTTTTAACTGCTGATAACTTTGCGCGCCTTTGATGCGATTTAAATATCTCGCCAAACCGCCAACCGCCGGAGCGATTGACATTTCGTTGTCATTCAAAAGAACGATCAAACGCGATTTTAGATGTCCGGCTTGATTGATCGCTTCCATCGCCATTCCGCCCGCGAGAGAAGAATCGCCGATTAAAGCGCAGACGTGAAAATCTTCGTGTTGTTTATCACGCGCGACAGCCATTCCGAGCGCGGCGGAGAGTGAGGTCGAAGCGTGTCCCGCGCCGAACGTATCGTATTCCGATTCGTCGCGTCGCAGAAAACCCGATAATCCGCCGTATTGTTTGATCGTGTGCAGTTGATCGCGTCTGCCGGTCAAAATTTTATGCGCGTATGCCTGATGTCCGACATCCCAAACAAGCCGGTCGTGCGGCGTGTCGAAAGCGTAATGCATCGCCACCGCCAATTCGACCGCGCCCAACGACGCGCCCGTGTGTCCGCCGACGCGCGAAGTCGTTTCCAGAATAAACTGCCGCACTTCGTCGGCGACTTCCTGCAAATCTTCGACGCGCAGTTGGCGCAAATCTTTGGGCGAATTTATTTCCGATAAAAATCTCATTTAATAAAAAATACAATCACAGGCTCAAACTTTGCATTTTACTTGCCGCGCCGCAAATGTTCAATGTCAAAGCCGCTGTTTAGATGGGAACGACTGCCGAAACTGTAAAGTTCGATTGAAGTTCGCGGCGAATTACGGTTCTTGACATTTCTTTACATAAGAACCGCGAAAAACCTTCGACTTTTTTCCGACGCGCCGCGTCAAACCAAGCGATACGAGCGAAAGCTAGTCTTAAATTTCAAATTATAAAGAGGTAAAAATCAGATGTCATTGAAACGTAAAATTGTTTCGGCTGTTACATTTCTCTTCGCCGCCGTCGCTTTCACGACGTTCGTTTCGGCGCAAGACACGACGACGAATCCGACAAACCAGAATGATTCGACGCAAAAACAGGAAAGGAGCGAGCGCAGAGGTTTCGGCAGACGCGGCGGAATGGGCAAAATGCGCGGCGACGAAGAAAAAGGCGACGATAGAATGATGATGCGCTCGCTCGGAAGATTGAATTTGTCCGACGCGCAAAAGGCGCAAGTGAAAAGCACGATGGATAACTTCAAAACTTCGACGCAGACGCAGCGCGACGAAATGCGCGGTTTGGCGATGAAAAAACGCGACGGCGTAATCACCGCCGACGAGCAAAATCGTTTGAAGGAATTGAAAACGCAGATGAGAACTTCGAGCGAGCAGATGAACAATTCGATTATGGCGATTTTAACCACCGAACAAAAAACTCGGCTTGACCAGATGAAACAGGAAATGCGTCAAAAAATGGAACAGCGACGACAGAATCGTTTGAATCAACAGCAAAATCAACAGACCGCTCCGCCGCAGGAAAATTAAACGAAATACTCCGTTCCTTACACCTGTTTCACAAAGAAAAAAGGCGAAGCATAGAATTCTTCGCCTTTTTAATTTTATAAAACTCCAAGAATCAGCCGATAAACATTTCGTCTTCGGTATAAACGCGGTCAATTTGTTTCGGCGCGGGCGCGAATAAAACTTCCAAACCTTTTCTCACGCCAGCCATTACCGCCGCGACTTCGCGCGCCGGTTCAACGATTTTCGTATTGATAAAATCGGTCGTCGTGACGACTTTGTGCTGCGTTTGATCAATCGTCTGGCTGACGAGCGCAACTTTATCCTTTGCGACAATCGCGGTTTCGCCGACAAGTTGCTTGATCTCGGCAACTTCGTCTTTGACAAGCGCGACCGACTCTGAAAAGTATTTCGTCGCCGTCGAAAGATTGCTGGAAATTTCCGTAAACTGCACTGATATTTCTTTGCCTTGAACGCCAATCGCTTTGATCTGCGTGAATAGCGGATCAATTTTCTCCTCGACGCGCGAGACGGTCGCAATTACTCGTTTGACGACAATGGCAATCGCTACGAGAGCGATTGCCATTACCACAAAGCAAACGGCAATCACGATTGACGCGATCATTATCCAAAAGATAGGTTCACCGGCGTTCATATTTTGCTTTTGTTGTTTTCTTTTAATCTTTCGTATCTTTCGGCGAATTGGAAGCCTTGTCGCCTTTCACCGGATAGCTCGGACGACCTTCGGAAATCGCCTTCGATTCATTCCGGCGTTTTTCGTCGGTGTAAGCCTCTTTACCGGCTTCGAGCGCGGCTGAAAAAGGGTTCGACGCGCCTGACACCGCGCTTTTCGCTTTATCGGCGATTTCGCCGGCTTTGTCCTGCGCGGTCGAGTAAAGATCGCTTGCCTTGCTCTGCGCGGTTGAATAAAGTTCGCCCGCTTTATCGCGCGAAACCTCGTAATAATCGTTGGCTTTTTCGCCGACCAAAGACGCGGTTTCCTTACCTTTTTCGATTCCTTTGCGCGTCACGTCGGCAATATCGCCGCGCAGTTCCGTGCCGGATTTAGGCGCGAAAAGCAACGCCAGCAGCGCGCCGATGCCGCCGCCGATCAGTAAATATGTTAATTTTGTTCCCGCATTATTTTCTTCGCGTTCGTATTCGTATTTCATAAAACATCTCCTTGTTAGTTAAACAACTGTATCAAAATAAAACGAAATTTTCGATAAAGGGAAATATAGCAAAATTCAAGCCAAGTGAAAAGTTTTGGGGAAACGCAGCGAAAACTCAAGACAAAATCCAAATCTTTTCAATTTGCCGAAACCCCGTTTTTCAGCGAATTTCAGCTTTTACGGTTCGCGGAATATTCTGCAAATCGGGCAGAATTTCAACTTCGCGCCAGATATTTTTATCGAACATTTCCTTAACCGAATCAGCTTGATTAAAACCGATTTCCATCAACAAAAAACCTTTTTCGTTCAAAAATCGCGGCGCGTCTTCGATGATTTTTTCGATAATCGAAAAACCGCCCGCGCCGTCGGTCAAAGCCGTCGGCGGTTCAAAATCGCGTACTTCCGGCTGTAAAGATTTCACTTCTTCGGCGGAAATATACGGCGGATTGGAAACTATTAAATCGAATTTTTCTTCGCGCAGAGAATCGAAAACATCGGAGATTTTTAGTTCGAGACGACTTAAAACATTGTGCGTTTCCGCGTTTTTTCCGGCAACTTTCAGCGCGTTTCGAGAAACATCCAAACCGACCGCGCTCGACTTTTTCAATTCATTCAAAATCGCCACGGAAATACAGCCCGAACCGATCCCGACTTCGCAAAATCGCGCCGTTCCGTTCGGCAAAATTTTAACCGCTGTTTCGACCAGCAATTCGGTCTCCGGTCGCGGAATCAAAACGTCCGGCGTTACGAAAAATTCCAGCCCGTAAAATTCCTGCCTGCCGACGATATATTGAAACGGCTCGCGGCTCGCGCGTCTTTCGAGCAATTCGGCAAAGCGCGTTTCTTCGACGGCATTTAATTCGTATTCGGAATGCGCGACGAGAAAGGTTTGATTTTTATTCAAAACGAAAGTGAGTAAAGATTTGGCTTCGCGTAAAGGCTCGGCGATTTGATTTGCCTGTAATTTCGCGGCGGCGATTTTCAGATTTTGAGCGATATTCACAAAAATTTTATCGCGCTCCGTCGCCGCGCAAAACGGCGGGCAAGGTCAGTAAAATAATTTTCAAATCGAGCCACAGAGACCAGTTTTCGATATAAAAAAGATCAATCCGCACCATTTCTTCAAACGTCAAACGGTTTCTGCCCGAAACCTGCCACAAACCCGTAATTCCGGGCTTCATATCGAGCCGTTTGCGGTGGCGCAAGTCGTAATCTTCGACTTCATACGGAATCGGCGGACGCGCTCCGACGACGCTCATTTCGCCGCGCAGAACATTTAAAAACTGCGGCAGTTCATCGAGACTCGTGCGCCGCAGAATATTTCCGGCGCGTGTAATTCGCGGATCGTTTTTAACTTTTCCGAAAACGGGTTTTTCAGGGTCGCCCGCATTTGCTTCCGTCGCGCCTTCGATGTTTTTGCGATACGCTTCGCGGTGCAATTGTTCATCCGCGTTCGATTTCATCGTGCGAAATTTGTAACAGAGAAATTTGCGCCCGTCCATCCCGACGCGCTCTTGTTTGAACAAAATTTTGCCTGGGGAATCTAATTTGATAAGCAGGGAAACGACGAGCCAAACGGGTGAAATGAAAATCAGAACTACCGACGAAATCAGAATATCGAAGAGGCGTTTCGTAAATTTTTCCGCGTCGGAAAGCGGTTCGCGGAAAAGTCTGACCATCGGCAAAACGCCGATTTGTTCGACGCTCGTTTTCTGCGGCAGAAAATTATACAACGACGGCGCGAGCCGGAATTCGACGCGCCGCTTGCGACCGATCTGCATCATCGCTTCAAATAGTTTTTCGCTCGAGATGCTGTCGTCGGTGATAATCACTTCCTGAATCGCCAATTTGCGAATCACTTCGGGCATCTCGTCGAGCGTTCCGACAATCGGCACGAACGAATTTCGGATTTCGCCGTCGTTCGTCTGTGCGATTGGTAATTGGTAATTGGTAATTCGTAATTCGTTCTCGATTACGCCGACCACGCGATAACCCAGATCCGTGCGCTGCTGAAGTTCTCGAATCGTCTGCGTCGCTTCGTTATTCGTGCCGACAATTAAAGTCGGAATTAAATTGATATCGCGCGACCGCGCAAAGGTTTGCAGACGACGCAGAATGAGATGAAACGACGCGAAAGCGAAAAAGGCAAGAACAAAATCGAGCGCGAACACGCCGCGCGAATAAGGAAAATCACGGAACTCGAAACCGCCGCGAAATAGGAACGTAAAACTGACGATAAGAAGCGAACCGACCGCGATGGCTTTGAAAATTTTTATCAGCTCGTTGACGTAAGAAAACGCGCCGTGAAAACGGTAAATTCTTTGATAAGCGAACATCACCAGACGAACCGTCGTGACGAAAAATAAAACGCCCGCGTAAGGTTTGAATTCTTCGGAAAAATTCAGCGCGTTCGGCGCAAAAATCGGATCGCCTTCGCGCAGGATAAACGCCAGCATAAAACACGCCGCCGCCAAAGAAGCATCCGCCGCGACAATCGAAATTTTCACGAGCGGCATTACGAACAACGGAACGCGATTTTCCGTTTTGACGAGTTCGACGGAAGTTTTGACGGCGGCTTCGGCTTTCATCTCTCTTATTGTTTGTATGCTAAAAGACGCGCTTATGGCAAATTAGGCGCGGCTGACAATCTTTTTGCTTCGCGTTATTCTTTTCATTTGCGCTCGAAAAGCAAATTGATGAAAATTTTAATCACCGCGCCGAGTCTCGACGAAACGGAAAATGTCAGCGGAATTTCCGCGCTCGTCCGTCAAATTATCAAGCGCGGAGCGGCGCAATTTCGACATTTCCAAGCCGGCAAGCGCGACGGCGAACGCGCGAACGCGAATTGGTTGTTTCAGCAGATGCTTTTGATTCCGCGCTTCTTAACCGAAATTCGCCGCGAACGAATTGATCTCGTTCATCTCAATACGACGCTCACGCCGCTCGCCATCGGACGCGATTTCGCTTTAGCGACGGCGGCGCGAATCGTCCGCAAACCCGTTCTGCTTCATCTGCACGGCGGACGTTTTTTAATGGAAGATTTCCAGAATCGCGCTCTCGCCAAAATGACCGGAAAAATGTTTCGAGCGGCGAAAAAAATCGTCGTCTTGAGCGAAATCGAAAAACAAAGTCTCGCCAAACGCTGGAAAAGTCTCGACATCGAAGTTCTGCCGAACGCCGTTGACATTAATGAAGCGTTAAACGTCGAACGTGAGCCGAAAGCGGAAAAAACCGTAATTTTTCTCGGTCGTCTGCACGAATCGAAAGGCTTGAACGAAATCGTCGAAGCGTGTCGCATTCTCAAAAACGAAAACATAAATTTTAATTTCCGATGTTTCGGCGCGGGCGAAATGAAGGAATTTTTCATAAAGGAAATGAACGAAATTCTCGGCGCGAAATTTTTCTACGGCGGCATTGCAACCGGCGCGGAAAAATGGAAGCAACTTGCGGCGAGCGACATTTTTCTTTTGCCATCGCGTTACGGCGAAGGCTTGCCGATTGCTCTGCTCGAAGCGATGGCGGCTGGCTGCGTCGTCATCGCGGCTGATGTCGCTTCGGTTCGCGCCGTCGTTTCGGACGGCGAAAACGGATTTCTCGTCGAACCGTATAACGTCGCGCAAGTCGTCGAAAAATTAAAAAAATTACTGCTCGACAAAGCCGATTGGAACTCGTTGCGACAAAACGCGCGAACAACCGTCGAAGCCGGATATTCGTTTGACGAATACATCAAAAAACTCGAAAAAATCTACGCGGAAATTTTGAAGAATCGGAAATGATTATAAATCTTCATTTTCAATAAAAATTCGGAACAGCGCGCCGTCGAAATTCAAAAGCTGTCCGCTTTCAACTATCAACTTTCAGCTATTCCGAAAAGTAAATTCTAACCAATTAAAATATTCGACCGATATTTCGCTTCTCTAAAATCCGCTCGCCGCGCGTTTTCTGATCGCTTCCAAATTGTCGTTAATCAGCAGTTCGCCGTTTTCAAAAACAGTTTGCAGCGCGGAGTTTTCCGACGCGGTTGTTTCGGCGTTTTCGATTTTAACGGTTTCATATTTTCTGTCGCGCAAAATCAAATCCAATCTTCCGCGTTTGGAATTTTTGCCCGCGTCGGTGATCGGCTGTTTATAAACTTCGCGCAATTTGCCGTCAACGACGATTGCCGAACATTTATAAGCGAATTTCAAAGTATCGCGGTCAATTTTCTGCAGAAGCGAACCGCCGATGCCGAACGCGATGTTTGAAGCGGAAAAACCTTCGATTTTCAATCGCTGCAAAATTTGTTTGATCGAATTTTGATTCACGCCGTCGCCTTGAATGATGCGGACGTTTTTCAAAACTTTAAAGCCTTTTGAATTGATTTCGTAACCGAATTTTTCGCTCAAAATCTGCGCGACTTTTGAAACGATTTCGACAGGCTCGCCCGAATCGGGGCGAACAACGATGGTCGCGCCCGAATCTGTAACTTCCTGTTTTAATTGTTCGCCCCAAATTTTCTCGACCGCATTATAGATATTCCAAGAGTCGGAAACGACTGCGACCAAAGCGTTCGGCTTCGCAAAATTTTTCAGCATATTGCGATACGCCTCGATTTCGTTTTCGCGTCCCCAGGATGTGATCGTCGAATGTTCCGCCGCCGGAATCGAAAATCCCGCCATTGCCGCGCCGTAAAATTTGCGATGCAGTAGCAGAGCCGCCATCGTGTCCGTTCCCATAAAATTGACGAGATGCGCCGCGCCGCCGATTGCCGCCGTTTCCTGCGAAGACACGCCGCGCGCGCCGAAATCGTGAACCTTAAATGCTATTTCCGCGTCCGCGTCGTCCGCCGTTTCCTGCAAAACTTTATAAACGTCGCGCTTGATTTGCCAGCTTTGCGTCGAAACCGTAATCGCATACCAAATTCGCAAAAGCTG
>CAXTMQ010000094.1:6674-14641 GCA_964245305.1 uncultured Pyrinomonadaceae bacterium | reverse complement strand
CAAAGCGCGTTTTCGCCGTCCGGTCGTTCCGGGCGACACCTTGACGCTCGAAGTCATTGCTTTAAGAATCGGCAGTAAAGTCCAAAAAATGCGAGGACTTGCCAGAGTTGACGGGCAAATCACCGCCGAAGCCGAAATTATGTGCATCATCGCCGACCGCGAATCGGAGACGAAATAATTATGGAAGAAATAAAATTGACGACCACGCAGGCGATTCTTTACAGCGCGCTTTTTAACGCGGCTTTGGGACTGCTTTTCGGATTGATTCCGCTGATTTCAGGATTTATCAAAAAGGAAAGAAGCTATGCGGTTTTCGGCTTTCTCGGCTCGATGATCGGCGGAGCGATTCTCGGTATTCTGCTTTCGATTCCAATCGCCGCGATTTTTACATGGCTGATTTTGAGACGACCGAAAAATATTAATAATCAATCACCAAATAACTCCGAACTGTCTTGAAACCAGCCTCTTCATTTATGTCTTCTTTCATTCATCCGACTGCCGTCGTCAGCCCGAACGCGCAAATCGGCGCAAATTGTTTTATCGGAGCGTTTTCCGTCATCGGCGATGAAGTCGTTTTAGGCGACAAAGTACGCCTCGAATCGCACGTCGTCGTTGACGGAAAAACTTCTATCGGTGATGAAACAAAGATTTTCCCGTTCGTCTCAATCGGACTCGCGCCGCAGGATTTGAAATATGGCGGCGAGCCGACGGCGACCGAAATCGGCAGACGCAATCACATCCGCGAATTCGTTACCGTTCACCGAGGAACTTCGGGCGGCGGCGGTTTGACCAAAATTGGTGATGATAATTTGCTGATGGCGCAGGCGCACGTCGCGCACGATTGCTTAATCGGAAACGAAGTGATTATGGCAAACGCCGCCACCTTAGCCGGTCACGTCGAAATCGCCGACCGCGCCAACATCGGCGCGTATTCGGGCGTTCATCAATTTTGCCGAGTCGGTCTGGAAGCATTCGTCGGCGGTTATTCAGTTGTCGTTAAAGACGCGCTGCCGTTTGCCACGATTCAAGGAAATCACGCCAAATGCTACGGCTTAAACCGCGTCGGAATGAAGCGGCGCGGCTATGGACGGGAGACTATCAAAAAACTTCATCGCGCATTTTATCTTCTTCTTTCCGCTAAACTGAATACGACGCAGGCAGTCGAAAAAATCAAAGAGGAAATAGAAAACTGCGCCGAAGTCGAAATGCTCGTCAATTTTATCGAAACCTCGAAACGCGGCGTAGTCAAATAAATTTGTCTGATTCAATTCAAAAACGCGCGTAATATTCGAGCGTCTTTTGTTGAGATAAAAGATCTGCTTATTTCGTGCGCGTTTCTGCTTTTCGAGCAGAATTCTATGAAAAACACGTGAAATCTATCAAAAACGAACGGAATTTGTAAAAAACAGGTGAAATTCATCACTGACAGACGTGAAAGCATCGCCAATGGTTGTGCGGATGAGAAAAACGCGCGGAATTTGTCGCTGACGACTGTGCGATTGGCAAAAACGGCTGGAATTTTCCGCCGACAATCGTGAAAGCATCGCTGACGAGCGTTTAGCGATGAAAAACGGTCGAAAATCGGGAAAAACGGGGCTTCGTCGGTCTCTGACAATTTCCGTTGTTACTTTTTCGCTTCAAACATCTTCATCAAAGCCTTTTCTTCCATTTCATATTCGGCTTGCGAAAACTTAATGACGCGCTTTTTTTTCTTTTCAAATTCGTCGAGCGTGATGCCCGCTTCGTAGGATTTTAAAATCGTCGGATGAACGTATGAAGCGCGGGCGACAGCAGGCGTGTTGCCGAGATGTTCGGCGACCTTTTTGATCGCTTTGACGACGTTTTTTTTCGCCAGTTTTTCATCATCCGCCGCGCCGATTTCCGATAAAATTATCGCGGCGAGCAGCGTTCCGCCCCACGTTCGGAAATCTTTCGCGGTAAAATCCGGCGCGGTGATTTCCTTCAAATAGTCGTTAATATCCGCCGGTTTAAGCGGGCGCGGTTTGCCGTTGTCGTCTACATAATTGAACAATTTTCCGGCTCCGCCGATTGCCTTTAAATCGCGCATCAACGATGCCAATTCGCTATCAACCAAAATTTTTCGATGCGCGATATGATGTTTGCCGACGAAATTAAATATCAGTTTTCCGCCGCGCTTTACTTCCAAATGCCGGTTTTGCAAAGTCGTGATGCCGTAGGTTTTATATCGTTTCACGCTGTCTTCGGTACCGACGCGAATATACAGCGAATTTATGAGCCTGATCATCGCAGCTAAAATTTTCTCGCGCGGAAAGCCTTCGAGGGCGAGATGTTCATTAGTTATTTTTCTGAGCTTCGGCAGAAATTCGCCGAATTTTTCGATTTTCTGAAATTTTTCGCGTTCCTGTTTTTCCCTGAATTTCGGACTGTAGAGATATTGAATACGCCCGTTCGTGTCCATTCCGAGTGCCTGCAAACTGCCGCTCATCGAAGGCGAAATCCGAACGTATTTCCAAGCCGGCGGAATCACGAGCGATTTGATTCTTTTAAGTTGTTCCTCGTCTTTTACTTCCCTGTCGTTTTCATCAATATATTTGAAACCTCTTGATTTTGAACCATGTCTCCGCCACCATTTGCCGCGTTTTCCCGTTTCGATACTTTCTTTCGCCTTTCGGACATCAAAAAGCGGTTCTTTTTTGCTCGTATTTTCCTTCTCTTGTTCTGTCCATCAAAGATATATTTAATTTTTTTCATTTACAAGAAAATAATTTTTCGTAATTCATTAAATACCTTGAAATAAAGAATTTATTGAATTGAAGAAATTCAATTTTCTGACTCGACAAAGCAACTTGTTTCACAGATGAAACATCTAAATTGTCGAAAAGCGGAGGTTATTAAAATGACTGAAAATACAAACGGGAATTTATTTGAGACAAACGAACCGACCGAAGAAATTCTAAGCAAAAAGGCGATAATTTTGTCGCTTTACAACGCCGGCACGACCGAGATCGAAGCTATTGCGGCAATCTCCGGCGCGAAGCCGAGTTACGTCGGCTCGGTTCTGCATAAGGAAGGTTTGATTGATAATTATTTCGATCTTTATACGTCAACCAATTATCCGATGAACGTCTATACGAAACATTTTCGCGGCAAGCTCGGCTTTCGAGACGTTTTGACGGCGCAGCGCAGCATAGGAAATCTCGAAGATTCTTATCGTTATTTTGCCGATCAGCAAGATCGCGCCGGACAGCATCACACTTTGGAGATGGCTCTGACGATGCTCGACCGCGCACGCTGGACGGGCAAGCTCGAAGAAGCCGAGATTTATCGTCGCTGGCTCGTCGGCAAATTGAGCCGACCGCTCGTTGATAATGTTAAAGCGATGGAACTTGCCAATAAAGCGGGCGAAAAAGAAGAGAATTTCGAGAAGCCGCAATTAAAACTCGCAGCTTAGAAACGGCGAAATTATAGCAAAATAAGATTACTTTAAGAGACGGAAAACATTGCCGAACAAATGTTTTCCGTCTTTTGTTTTTATCTTCAAAACTGAATACAATTATTCAATCGTTTGGCGTATCTCGCCCGAATTTTTGAATAATCTGCTATGAAATATTTCCGCGCGGTCTTCCGATATATTTCGTTCGTCGTCTCGACGCTCGTTATCTACGGATTTTGGTTTTTCACCGCGCCTTTTATTCCGAACAAAGTCTTTTGGCGGCAGACGATTTTTTCCGCGTGGACGCGCTCTTTCGTTTTCATTTCAAATATGAAAATCGAAGTGCGCGGCGAGTCGCCGAAACCGCCTTTTTTTCTTGTTACCAACCATTTGAGCTACACGGACGTGCCTGCGCTTCGCGCCGTCGTCAAAGCGGTTTTCGTCGCTAAAGGCGAAATCGAAAGCTGGTTTTTGGCGGGAAAAATCGTCCGCGATATGGGAACGATTTTTATTAACCGCGACAATCGCCGCGATATTCCGCGCGCCGGTCTGGAAATAACAAAACGACTCGATCAAGGCGAAGGCGTAATCGTTTTTCCCGAAGGAACAAGCACTAAAGGCGAAACGGTTTTGCCGTTCAATTCATCTTTTCTGGAATTTGCCGCGCAGAAAAATCTTTTAATCTCCTACGCCGCAATCACTTACACAACGCCTGCCGACGAACCGACCGCCGGCGAATCGGTTACTTGGTGGGACGAAAAAACCTTCGCGCAGCATTTGTGGTATCTTTTTCAACTCAGAGAATTTACGGCAATTATTAACTTCGGTGATGCGCCGGCCGGCGGCAATAACCGTAAAGAATTAGCGCGAACTCTTCGAGAAAAGATCAGTATAAACTTTACTCCCGTCTCATAATTTCAAGCTAAAATTCACGCCTTGAAAATTCATATTAAGCATTATTTCCTCAATAGAGTGTAGCTTTTGTGCGTTTATGAGATGTCAAAAAGCGCGATTGGAATTCAGACTTAATCATATTTTCCGAAATTCGTTAATTCCTTTTCAATTTTAATTAAATTCAAAGATATGGATATAAATCAATAATCTACAATATCAGTCGAACTCCGAACTCTCGCCGGTGTCCTTAAACATTTGTAAAATCAGTCTTTAGCCTCTAATAATAAACAGGCACGATACTTGCAAATATGTACTTCCATTGGAAACTATCTATAGTTTCTTTATAAAAATTCAGTAAAATCCCTAGAAAATTTTAGGTTCAATCTAAGAGAGGAATAAAAATATGAAAACTATCCTACAAGTTCTGACAGTAATTGTTTTTGCGTTCGGTTTAATGTTCGCTCCGGCGAGTATTTCGGCGCAGACTTCATCTACAGGAACGATTGAAGGAACGGTAACCGATTCGACCGGCGCGGTCGTCCCGGGTATAACCGTGCAAGTTTCGGGCGAAAATCTGATCCGTCCGCAATCTGCGACCACTAATGATAGTGGTGAATATCGTCTGGCAAACTTACCGCCGGGTAAGTATACCGTCGTAGTTGAAGCTATTAAAGGTTTTGGAAGATACGAGCAGAAAAACGTCGAAGTTAACTTATCAAAGAGTAGCGGCGTTAGTATTTCTTTAAATGCGGCTGGCTCAACCGAGAATACGGTTGATGTTGTTGCCGGGGCTAATATTGACCAAACCAGCAATACGGGAGGAACAAATGTTACCACCGATCAATTTACGAACTTTCCGACTCAACGTACGGTTCAATCTATTTATACGATTGCTCCGACCGTAGCCCGTTCGGGATTGCGCGACGCTTCAGGGCGCGACCGCGATCCGTCGGTTGGCGGATCATCCGGACCGGAAAATAATTACATTCTCGACGGCGTGAATACGACTGATCCGGCTTTCGGCGGTTCAGGAGCGAATTTGCCGTTTGAATTTGTGCAGGAAGTCGAAGTCAAAACAGGTGCTTTCGGTGCTGAATACGGGCTTGCAACGGGCGGTATTTTCAATGTTATCACCAAGAGCGGCAGTAACGATTTTCGCGGCGATGCGTTTATCTTTTATACAGGTAAAGGTTTTGTGCGCGACACGAAAAACTTTGCTTTTACCGGTTCTTCGCCGAACGGCTTTTCGGAATACGATGCCGGTGCTGACATTGGCGGACCGATTATTAAAGACAAACTTTGGTTCTTCGGCGCATTTAACCCACAACGCCGTCAAAATTACTTTTTAACGCAAACTTTCCGCGGCGAAGTCAACAACAAAATTACGACTCCGTTTTATTCGGGCAAAATCACCTACGGAATTAATGACAACAACACCTTTAACTTTTCGACCTTTGGCGATTTCACCAAACAAGAAGGCTTTTTATTTGGTGGTTCAGGTTTCGGTGCAGACCCGACTTCTTTTAGAGGCACTCAAGAAACGGGCGGCACAAACTATGCTTTCCGTTTGAATACAACTTTCAATCAGAATTTTGTCGCTGAATTCTCGGTCGGACTGCATTTCCAAAGAAATAATGTTATTCCCGAAGGCGACATCACAACCCCGCTTGTCACCGATAACTTTGCGATTTTGAATTCTGCCGGTACTGTTGTAACACCGACTCAGAGCGGCATTGCGGCAAGTTCGACGGCGGTCGGATTCGTTGACTATGTTTTCTCTCCGGGTGGAAGACTTCAACGCGGTTTTGTTAGACAAGGTTTCGGATTATATCAAAATCAGTCGCGTGATCGTCAAGAAGCCGCCGCAAGACTTCAGAACATTGCCGGTCGGCACACGATTAAATACGGTTTTGAATTCTTCCGTAATAAGTATGACCAAAACCAAACCTCGTCTGGACCGAGCAATACTTTTGCTAATCCTTTAGGTGTTGCTAGAAATGGTACTGTCACAGATGCCAATCCTCTTGGAACTGTCGTTCCTAACGATGCAATTGTCAATGGTTTCCGTGTAACTAACAATTTCAGTGTTTGCACAACGCGGGTTATCAGTGGAGTAGGCACGGTCGTTTGCCCGAGCGCAGCGGCAACGAATGCTTTTAATTCTTTACCGGCAGCATCGCGCCCAGCCGGCTTTACCGCTAATGCTATTACCGCGGCAATTTCTCAGACAGAAGCATTAACTAACCCGTTTTTGATTCGCACAAGCACTCGTGTCCGTGACTTTGAGTTAAATGCTCAAACACGCACAGACGTTGAAAGTTTTTACGTTCAAGACGACATTAAAGTAAGTAATACGGTTCAGCTTAATTTCGGTGTCCGATGGGATTATCAGCAAGCCTACGGCAACAATGATGTAAAATATCTGTCGCTGAATGATTTTAAGGACAATTTGCAACCGCGTATCGGCTTTATTTACGATTTTACCGGCAAAGGAAAAGGAAAAATCTCCGCTAACTTTGCTCGCTACGTCGAAACGCCGCTTCCGCTTGATATTAATGTTCGCGCCGGTAGCCAAAATTCGCAAACCGACAAAAACTTTAATGTCAACCGCTTAAATGCTCCTTTAAACTCAACAATTGCTTCGGGATTTGGCACCCGTAATTTGGGCGCGGAAACAACTCCGATTGATTTTGACTTGAAACCGCAGACCGTTAATGAATTTAATCTCGGCTTTGAATATGAAGCTAAGAAAGATTTGGTTGTCGGTGTTCGAGGTATCTATCGGGCGCAGGGTTCAGTGATTGAAGACGGCTCATTTAACAATGGCGACAGCTATTTTCTGTTCAATCCGGGCGAAAGTCTGACTGACAGACTTGCTGCTTTTGCTCCTTGTACAGGTGCGGCGGGCGAAGTAAATGTTACCAATCCTGATGGTTCCGCCAATGTAAACGGAAATTGTGGTGGAGCAGGAGCGAGATTTGGACGCGCGCGCCGTTATTATCGTGCTCTTGAATTTACGGCGACCCGTCGTTTCAATAACAACTTTTCGTTCATCACTTCGTATGTTTTCTCAAGCTTAACCGGAAACTATGAAGGATTGTTCCGTAATGATAACGGACAGTCAGACCCGAACATTACGTCGTTATTCGACTTGGTGAGCTTGCTTAACAATACCTATGGACGACTTCCGAATGACCGTCCACATCAGTTCAAATTTAACGGAACTTATGTAACGCCGTTTAAGTTAGTCGTTTCCGGTAATTTCTATGTTCAGTCCGGTTCGCCATTCAACCAACTGATTCCTGATCCGTCTGGAGCATATGGCGATAACGAAGGTTTTGCCGTTAAGCGCGGAACAGCTATTATTCCTAATGTAGGAACAACTCTTACTAATGGCAATCAAGGTATTGGAAGTGCTGTAGGTAAAAATAGAACACCGACAACTTTTAATCTTGATATGGGCTTTTATTACCCGATTAAATTTAGTGAAAGACGCGAACTTCGTTTCACTGCTGATGTCTTTAACTTACTTAACACACAGCGAGCTATAACGATTTCTCAGACTTTCTCTAATACCAGCGGTATTTCAGGAGTTGACGCAATTCCGAATCCGTATTACGGAACGGGAACGGTCTTTCAATTCCCGACCTCGTTACGC
>CAXTMQ010000094.1:0-6664 GCA_964245305.1 uncultured Pyrinomonadaceae bacterium | reverse complement strand
AATTCCGCTTCTAAACGACGAAAGATAGTTCAACAACTTGAAAGGGAAAGTATTAATTTACTTTCCCTTTTTTTTTGTGTTAATGTTTTTATTAAATACATTTTTGTAACGCCAAAACAAAATCTTGAAAAGTATTAAAGGAGATTTGTAATGTTCAGAGGTAATCTAATATTACTACTACAGCAGACTTCCGTTTTTCTGTTAACGCTGACGCTTTTGCTATTGTCGAATGTTTTCGTTCAAGCGCAGGGCTACGGTGACCGAACAGGCAATGGTGGAGAGTATAAAAATCATGCTATTCAGGGACGTATTAATTTTCCCTCTAATCAACCGGGGACAGCACTCAAAGTTCGACTTGAAAGCCCAAGTTCAGCGACATTAACAACATTTTCCAACTCGGAAGGCATTTTTTATTTCAATGGTTTATATCCGGGTCAGTATACAGTGATTGTCGAAGCCGACGGGCAATATGAATCTGCTCAGGAAAGCCTTTCGATTGACACTGATTCCAATCGTAATATGTCGCAAACATATAGTATGGTTATTGATTTGCGAGAGAAGGGCAGCGTGAGAACGAAGGCAAACGTAATTAATGCTTCATTAGCCAGAGTTCCGAAATCTGCACTTGACCAATTTACCAAAGCTATTGAAGCGATAAACAAAGGTGATGCAAAGTTAGCGACTGATAAACTCAATGAAGCCATCAAACTTTATCCGCAATTTGCCGAAGCATATAGTGAACTCGGCTCACTTTATTTGAAAAACGGCAACCTTAGCAAAGCTGAAGAAACTCTCCGCAAATCTTTGCAGTTAAATGAAAAAAATGCTCTCGCTCAATTAAATCTCGGCATTGTTTTATTAAATCAAAGAAAGATGTATGAATCGGAAAAAGAATTGGAAAAAGCCGTTCTCGCAGATGAAACAATGCCGATTCCGCATATGTATTTGGGAATCGCGCTCCTCGGACTCAATTATCCCGATTATGCAGAGAAGGAATTTTTGAAGGCTGTCAGTTTAAACGGCAGTGAAAAAGTGGCGATGGCGCATCGTTATTTAGGCGGGATTTACTGGAAAAAGGAAAACTATAAGCAGGCGATTATAGAATTGGAAAATTATCTCAGACTTTCGCCAAAAGCGTCCGATTCCGAAAAAGTTCGCGCGACGATCAAGCAACTACAGGAGAAAATAAAATAGTATTTTATTCGTCAATTTCAAGAAGATGCCCGAGTTTTTCCTTTTTCGTGCGTAAATAATGCGCCGCCGGTTCTTCGGCTTCGACTTCAATCGGCACTCGTTCGATAACTTTTAATCCGGCTTTTTCCAGAGCTTCAATCTTGTCGGGATTGTTCGACATTACACGGACTTTGCATAATCCCAGATCGAAAAGAATTTCGGCGCACTGCTGGTATTCGCGGGCATCAATTTCAAAGCCGAGTTCCTCGTTGGCTTCGACCGTATCCGCGCCTTGATCCTGTAGGGCGTAAGCGCGGATTTTATTGATAATGCCGATGCCGCGACCTTCCTGTTGTTGATAAACGATTGCGCCGCGACCGTCGGCTTCGATCAATTCCATCGCCTTTTTCAACTGTAATCCACAGTCGCATTTAATCGAGCCGAAAACATCGCCCGTCAAGCATTGCGAGTGAATCCTGACCAATGTCGGTAAATCTTTTCGCATTTCGCCTTTGAATAAAACGACGAATTCTTCGTTGCTGTTGAGCGAACGATAACCGGCAATTTTAAAATCGCCGGTCTGGGTCGGCAAATTCGCCGTGGCAACTCTTTCGACTGAAATAGAATGCGTCAGCGGCAAACAATCCTGATTACTTTTTGACAAATCGAAACTCCGCGAATCAAAGTTGAACTCTTTAGCAGATTATAACTCTAATATAAACAAAAATATATATTCGGGGGATTTATAATTATAGCTCGGTTATCAGTTTAATAAAACGAAAAGGCGGATCGTTTTGAAGAATTCTTTTCTCAAAACAATCCGCCTTTTCGCGGTCGGTTCAGGAACTTTTATATCTAATTTTTATCTTCTTCGTCCTTGGATTTCTTTTGATTTTCAGCATCTTCGTTTTTTTCTTCGTGAGCGAAAACCGCGCCTTCGTTTGTTCCGAAAATACGCGATAAAAGATTGTTCAGCACTTCCGAAATCTTTGAAGGCTGATTTTCATTCGTCGTCGCTTGAACAACATCGTCCGACGCAAAAGCCAAATCGAGTTTCACAAGTTCTGCGGTAACGTGACGGCAAAACGAACATTCTACCAAATGTTTGACAACCGGCTCAGTTTCGCGGCGGCTTAAAGTTCCTTCGGCAAAAGCGGTCAAAGAATCTTCGTCAATGTGTCGGGTTTGCGCCGCCGGATTATCGAAGGCGGCTTTCGTCCGCAGATGGCGGTCAACTACGCCCTGAATTTGAATGTCCTGCGGATTTCTTGTTTCTTCTTTTTTCATCTTTAATTCCAACCTCCCGTTTTAGAGACGAAACAATTTGTTAAATTTGCGTAAAATTATTTCGCGCCCGCCGAAAGTAAGTTTTGAGACGCTCGGGCAGACGGCTAGGTTGTCGTTAAGTTGCGATAAATGTTCGCTCCGGCGAGGTCCTGCGTGGCAAGTCCCATACAAATCTCCATTTCTTCTTCGCTCAATTTATGCGCCGTTTGCAGTTCCGCGCGAAACGTCTTTAACACCTTCGCATAGCTTTTTTCGAGCCAGCGCATAATCGTAGATTCGTGAATGCGCGTCGAGGGATTTTCCTCGCGGTTGGCGGATTTTCTTTGAAACCAGCCGCGCAGAGGCGATTCGACATTTTCGACGAGCCGCGCGATTTCACGCAGTTTCAAATTTTCGGCGTGATAATAAAGCAGTAATAATTTTTCGTGTTCGTCGAGACTATCGAATGCCTTTCCGATTGATGAAAGCGTCGCTTTGCGGTAACGGTCTTTCGAGATTTGCTCGATCATTTCAGCTTCGCCGCCGAGATTCGCGTCGGCGAAGCTGGCGTGAACGTGTCCTTCGCCGACGTTTTCGGTCATTTCGTCAAGCGAAACTTCGTCGTGGCTCGCGCGGTGCAAATCTACGAGCGAATGCCAAATAACGGTTCGCAGCCAGCCGCGCAAACTGCCGCGACCGCTGTAAGTCGCAAACTTGGATACCCGTTCGCCGTCAACGACGCGCGTGCCGTAAAGTTCGACATAAACCGTATCAATTACTTCCTGCGCATCAATTTCCGTGCGCGCCAGATGTCTTGCGACACGCTCCAGATACGAGCGGTGCTGCTGATCGAATTCCCACCACGCGCGTTCGTTGCCGCTCGCGCAAGCTAGCGCGAGATACAAATCGTCGGCTTGAATCTGGCGCAGAAAATCAATCGTTTCGTCGGTTGTCGGCTTTGCTGACGAATCTGCCTGAAGATACCTGCGGAGCGTTTTTTCGAGCGAACGTCTGAAATTATCGCTTACATTTCCGAAGTTCGGCGCGGTTTCAGCGCAGCGGTCGTGTATTTCGACGATAACAGTTTCGAGTTCATTTGATAAAACTTCGGTTTGTTTTATTTCAGCAGACATAACGCGGCATAACGGGGCTTTGCGATATTATAAACATTTTTCCTTATTTCGCATAATTGCTCGCTTTGAGCCTTTACTCTTCGGAAAATGCGGCTGGAATAAATTGATCGGTTTTTTGAATAGTTCGTCGCAAGCTGAAAGCTAATCGCTGACGCTTGCCAAAATCCGCGTGAGAAATTTACAAGGCGATTACTGCTCCGCGCCGAGCAAGCGATTTTGAATCGGCGGCGTGGAAATATGCAGTTTTTCGTCGGAATATTGAAGTTGATAAAGCCGCCAGTAAAGCCCGCGAATCGCCAGCAGTTCGTTGTGCGTTCCGGCTTCGCGCAAAACGCCGTGATGAAAAACCATAATCCGGTCGCATTTCTGAACGGTCGAAAGCCGGTGCGCGACGACGAGCGAGGTTCTTTCCAACATCACGCGGTCAACCGCTTGCTGAATAAGCTGTTCGGTTTCCGTATCAATCGAACTCGTCGCTTCGTCAAGCACGAGAATTTTCGGATCGAATGCCAATGCCCGCGCGAACGAAATAAGTTGTTTCTGCCCGACCGATAAACCCGCGCCGCGTTCTCGGACTTCGGCTTTGTATTTTTCGGGAAGTTTTTTCACAAAATCTTCGGCGTGAACTTCCTTCGCCGCCCAACGGATTTTTTCGTCGGAAATTTCTTTGTTTCCAAGTCGGATATTGTCGGCAATCGAACCGGAAAACAAAAAAACGTCCTGCAAAACGACCGCGAAATTTTCCCTTAAACTCTGCAAATTCCAATCGCGCACGTCAACGCCGTCGAGCAGAATTTTTCCCTTCTGCACGTCGTAAAAACGCATCAGCAAATTCGTGACGGTCGTTTTTCCCGAACCGGTCGCGCCGACCAGAGCGATTGATTCGCCGGCTTCAATTGAAAATGAAACGTCTTTCAAAATCCAATCTTCCTTTTTATATGCGAACCAGACGTTTTGAAATTCGATTTTGCCGACGGCTTTGCCGAATCGTTTCGGCTCTTTCGGCGTTTCGATCTGCACCGGCAAATCGAGCAGTAAAAATATTCGATGCGACGCGACAATCGCGGCTTGTAAAATATTAAACTTGTCCGACAAATCGCGGATCGGTTGAAAAAGCGAATTTGAAAACTGTACAAAGGCGACGACCACGCCGATAGTCAACGCCGAGCCGTTCGCCGAAATGCCTTTCAAAATCTGATAACCGCCGAACCAAATGACGAGCGCGACACCGACTGTGCCGATAAAATCAACCATCGGATAAAAAACCGAATAATAATAAATCGTCTCGATATTGGCGTTGCGGTAATCGTCGTTGATCGCGTCGAATTTGCGCTGCGCTTTGGTTTCGGCGTTAAAAAGCTGAACGGTCTGCGCGCCGGAAATATGTTCCTGCAAAAAGGCATTGAGCTTTGCCGTGCGCGTTCGCACTTTGTCGAAACCGTTGCGGGCGTGCTTGCGAAACCAATTGGTCGCCGTGAAGAGCAGCGGAATGGTAATTAAAGAAACAAGCGCGAGCTTCCAATCCATCCAAAACATCTGCGCGACAATCGCAAAAATAATTACTAAATCGCCCAAAACATCAATCACGCCCGACGTAAAAAGTTCGTTGAGCGCGTCAACATCCGAAGTGATGCGCGTGATTATGCGTCCGACCGGATTTTTGTCGTAATACGCGACTTCCAGTTCCTGTAGCTTCGTATAAATCTGCGTTCGCAGATCGAACATCACTTTCTGTCCAACGACGTTGAGCAGAATTTCCTGCAAATAGCTGAAAACAAAGCGAAAAAGAAACAAACAGAGAAACGCGAACGCGAACCAACCGATGCCTTCGGTCTGCTTCGGCGTAATAAAATCGTCAACCGCATATTGCGTAAAGCGCGGCTGAATACTGACCAAAGTATTCGCCAGAAGCGTTAAAATCAACGCCGCCAACGCCATCAGCCAGTAGGGTTTTAAGTAACCAAGCAGGCGCAAGGTAACGCTTAAGTCATAGGTTTTTTCAATCGCCGCTTCGTCTTGAATGTTTTCTTGTTGTTCGGACACCTTTTAGATTTTGAATTTTAGATTTCCAATCTCAAACCAAATTATTTGCTCACTAAAATATCTTACATTAAAAATTTTAAGTTTTTCTGTTGCCAATCCAAAATCCAAAACTTAAAATCCAAAATAGCGATGAATCGTTTTATCAAAGAGCGCAAAAATAATTGGGAACGGCTCGAAGATTTGCTTTTAATTTTGGAAGCGTCTTCGCTCAAAGGCTTGTCGAGAATGGAAGTGCGCGAATTCGGCGAGCTTTATCGCCGCGCGGCGACCGACCTGGCGATTGCGCGTTCAGAATCGCGCGATCCGAAATTGATAAATTATTTAAATAGTCTGGTCATCCGCGCGCACGGCAAAATCTATCGCGCCGAAGCGCAGGGCGCAAGCCTCGTCTGGAAATTTTTCGCCGAAGATTTACCGCAGACTTTTCGTCGCAACCGGCGTTATTTCGCCGTCGCCGTGAGTATTTTTGTCTGCTTCGCAATTATCGGTTTTATAATGACGTGGCGCGATCTGGATTTTTCGCAGTTCGTCTATGCCGACGTGCGCGAATATGTCCGCGGAGGCGAAAAATGGTGGCTAGAGCTGAACACCGCCAACCAGATCGGTTCGAGCCAGATTTTAACCAATAATATTTTAGTGACTTTCAGAGCGTTTGCGATGGGCGCGTTTTTCGGCATCGGCGCGATTTACGATCTGGCGTTTGAAGGCACACGATTGGGAAGCGTTTTCGCCGTCTGCTACAAAATTGATCCGATCTTCGGCAACGCGCTCGCGTCGTTCGTCGTCGGACACGGCGTAATCGAATTATCGTGCATCTACATTTGCGGCGGCGCGGGAATGATGATCGGTTACGCGATGATTAATCCGGGCGACTTAACCCGCGCCCAAGCCCTGAAAAAGAAAGGCATCGAAGCCGCCCAAATCGTCGTCGGCTGCGCTTGTTTCCTCGTCGTCGCCGGAATCATCGAAGGCTTTCTCTCGCCGTCAAATCTTCCGGCGTGGATAAAAATCGGCACGGGTTTTTTGACCGGAACGGCAATGTATTCTTA
>CAXTMQ010000093.1:2053-14654 GCA_964245305.1 uncultured Pyrinomonadaceae bacterium | reverse complement strand
CGGATTTGTGTCTGAAACTGCAAATCACCTACGGCTCGCAGGATTCGATTGATTTAATGGACAAAGTAATGGGTTTTGTCCGCCGGGAAGCGTGGAAGGCATCGCTCAAAATCGGCGCGGAAAAAGGCGCGTTTCCCGAATTTGAAGCGAACCGTGACGCTTACGCGAAATTTATTTACGACGAAATCGGAATCTCGCGCGATGTCGCTTTAACGCCGCGCAATTACGAAACGACGACGATTGCGCCGACCGGAACAATTTCCCTTGTCGCCGAAACTTCGAGCGGTTGCGAACCGAATTTTTCGTGGGCTTATGTTCGTCAGGACACGATTGGAACGCGCACATACGTTCATTCATTGGCGGCTGAAGCGTTGGGAATGACGGTTGACCAGACCGACGAAGAATCAATCAAACAGGCGGCTCAATACGTCGTCGAACACGAAAGCGAACTGCCCGAATATTTTATTTCCGCGCTGAATATCACTTCCAAACAGCACGTGCAGGTTCTCGCGGCAGCGCAGAGAAATGTTGATAATTCGGTGTCGAAAACCTGCAACGGCGCGAACGACGATACGGTTGAATCGGTTGACGAGCTTTATCGCCTCGCCAGAGATTTGGGCTGTAAATGCGTTTCGTATTACCGCGACGGCTCGCGCGACGGACAGGTTTTGACTTCGATGAAAGCCGAAGAAAAGAAAACGGACACATCGGACGAAAACGCCGGAACAATCGTTGTTGACGAATGCAGCGAATTAACGACGCTCGAAACTGTTCCGACGACGAAAGCGAAATTGAAAAAATCTGAAAAAATTGATCGTCCGCGCGAACTGCAAGGCTCGACGTGGCGCATCACTTTCGACAACGCGAATTTATATGTCACGGTTAATCACGACGGGCAGAGCGTTTTGGAAGTTTTTGCGACCGGTCCGATTTCGGAAAGCGTCGGATTGCTCGCGTCGAGAATGCTGCGCGGCGGTTTCGATGTCAAAGAAGTCGCCCGCAGTTTGAACAAAGTTACGGGAACACACGCCGTCTGGTTTAACGAGCGTCTTTTGACTTCGCCCGAACAAGCGATTGCCGAATGCCTTCTGTTGATTGATCGCCGTTTGAAAAATATGCCGACCTCGGAGCGGCAAATCAGCAAAGCGGCGGAAAGCCGGATTGCGACGACCGAATCGAAAATGTCGAGTCTGATCGGCACTTGCCCCGAATGCAAAGGACAATTGGAACACGCTTCGGGTTGTGATTTCTGCCGCGATTGCGGATACAGCAAATGTAAATAAATTCATCTGAAACCAGTCGCTTTATATCGCTGCAAAGCCCGCCGGACAATAATTTCGGCGGGCTTTTTTCGGGCAAAAACTTGATTTATTCGAAGTTGAATGCTATTTCTTTAAACAGTTTATTTACTTCAAGTTTCGTAGTAAAAACAGGAGACAACAATGAAAAAGTTAAACCGCATTCTTTTAATTTTCGGTTTAGGACTCGTCTTGACGAGCATCAATCTCGCGGGCGAAGGTGAAAACACCTCGACCAAAAAAGAAAAACGGGCGCAAACGCCGGTGCAGATAAAAGTTACCGCCTGGGGACGAACGCAGGCGGAAATTGACGCGGCTCGCGCCAGAATCGAGCGCAGCGGCGAAGTTCAAAAATATTTGAGCGGAACGCGCTATCGTCTTTTGGAATTCAATTACGTCGAGAACGAAGTCAAATCCAAACCAAGGCAGATTCCGACGCGATTTCAAGCTGTTTTCTACGATTATACGAACGACCGCACACTCGTCGCCGAAAGCGATTTCGACGGAAAATCGCCCGTTACGATAACGCAGGCATTTTATCAACCATTGCCGAACGACGAGGAATTTGCCGAAGCGGTTCGCGCGGTTCAGCAAGATGAGCGATTTTCTTCGATGTTGCGCGGCGGAACAGTCGCGCCGTTTCGTCCGATGCCGCCGACTACGGTTTTAAGCGGAACGACTGAACGAATAGTCAATGTCGGACTCGACGCGAGCGGCGACGCGGCGAGCAATGAAGTCGTCGGTGTCGGCATCAAAAGCGGTCGCGTCGTGCGCTATGAAAAAGGCGCGCCCGCTACGTCGCTCGCTACGCCCGATGCCTGCGGAGTGCCGAATGCCAGCCAGGCGACAACCGGACGCGGCACAGCCGGACAATATCAATTAACCGTTTCGCAGGACGGCTCGCCGCTTTGGGAAATGCTGATTACGCGCCCGGCGGCTTCGGGCGGCACGCGCGCTTCGGGCATCGAAGTAGCCGACGTGAAATATAAAGGCAAATCGGTTCTCAAACGCGGCAGCGCGCCGGTGTTGAATGTTCAATACGTTGACGGTCAATGCGGACCGTATCGTGACTGGCAGTTTCAGGAAGATATGTTTCAAGCTCCAGACGCGGGCGCGACCGATCCGGCTCCGGGCATCAGAATTCTCGCGCCGGGACAAATCGCCACGACTGAACTCGACACCGGCAATGACACGGGAAATTTTCGCGGTGTCGCCGTTTATACGCAGAACAACGAAACCGTGATGGTCAGCGAAATGCAAGCCGGCTGGTATCGCTATATTATGGAATGGCGTTTCGCTAACGACGGCACGATTCGCCCGCGTTTCGGTTTCGGCGCGACGAACGATTCGTGCGTTTGCTATGTTCATAATCATCACGTCTACTGGCGTTTCGATTTCGATATTGTCAATCCGAATAACAAGGTCTTTCAGGTCGAACGCGGACGCAAGTTTTTAAAACCGATCACGACCGAGATGACGCAGCTCAGAAATTATCAAACCAACCGCAGCCTGCTCGTTCAAAATTCGACCGGCAACGAGGCGTATATGCTTGTTCCGAGCATCTTGGACGGCATCGCCGATAATTTCGGACGCAGCGATTTGTGGGTTCTGCGCTATAAAAGCGTCAGCGGCGGCACGCCTTTTCAGAATGAAATTGACGACGGATTTTCGTTCACCAACGGAGCCTGCACGGACAGCGGCGGAAGCTGCATAAATATCAATCAATTTATCAACGACGAATCGGTCGTTGATCAGGATGTCGTCGTCTGGTATGGAGCGCATTTTATTCATTCGGACGGCGCGAATCTGCTCGACCCGAATCGAAGCCCGACAATTTTAAGCAATTCGCACGTCGTCGGTCCCGACATTCGCCCCGTTCGCTGGTAATTTTCGATTTATTTTCCCTTTTGATTTTAGGAAAGACGAATCTGCCAAAAAACAGGTTCGTCTTTTTATTCGGACAAAGTTTTCGCAACAAAATCGCGTTTTGGATATTTGCCCTAAAAAGTGAGAAAATCAGCATTTGCCGGAAATCGCAACGTCAGGATAATTCGATAAAACTTTCAAGATAAAAACGAGCTGAACTTGGAAAATTTAACTGAAAAACTTTTCGCGGGCGATCCGCGAGCCGTCGCGCGGGCGATTACGAAAATCGAGAACGGCGCGAACGGCGCGGAGGAAATAATGAAGGCGGTTTTCCCGAAAACCGGCAACGCTTTGATCGTCGGCATCACGGGCGCGCCGGGCGCGGGCAAATCTTCCCTGGTTGATAAAATCGCGCTTTTTTACAAGGAAAAAGGCGAGCGCGTCGGTATTATCTGCGTTGATCCGTCGAGTCCGTTTTCCGGCGGCGCGATTCTCGGCGATAGAATCAGAATGGCGACGCTCGGCTTAGATAAAAACGTCTTTATTCGTTCGATGGCGACGCGCGGCAATCTTGGCGGACTTTCACGCGCGACGGTTGACGCGGCGGCGATTTTAGACGCGGCGGGATTTGATAAAATCATCATCGAAACGGTCGGAGTCGGGCAGGACGAAGTTGAAATCGTCAAAGCGGCGGACGTTTCGGTCGTCGTTCTCGTTCCAGGAATGGGCGACGACATTCAGGCGATCAAAGCCGGTATTATGGAAATCGGCGACGTTTTCGTCATCAACAAAGCCGACCGCGAAGGCGTTCTCCGCACCGAAAAAGAACTCGAAGCCCTTTTGACGCTCGCGCATCGCCCCGATTTCTGGAATCCGCCAATCGTCAAAACGATTGCTACCGAATCGAAAGGCATCGAAGATTTATCAAAAGCCATCGAAAGCTACAACGAATTTCAAAAAACCGGCAAAAATCTCGTACGAAGAAAAGCAATTGCGAAATGGAGGCTTTTGGGACTTTTACAAGAAAAACTTTTGGCTGATGTTTTAAGCCGTAACGGAACAAGCGAAAAATTAGAAGAATTAGCGCGTGAAATCGCCGAAAAGAAAACGAATCCGTATGCGGCGGTTGAGGAAATTTTGAAATGAATTTTATGAAATCAACGATTCTGATTTTATGTTTTATGATTATCGCGCCTTTTACTATTCAGGCACAGTGGTTCTATCGTCATAAATCGGAGGCTAAAATCGCCGCAATGACACCTGAACAGCGTATTGATGAGTGGGTTAAAGAGTATTCTCATAGATTTGATTTATCAGATGAACAACGTGGGTTGATTAGAAAATACATCGAACTTGATGGATTAAAAGCGTTGCCGCGCGCTATAGATTATTTAAATGAATACGATCCGACACGTCCGAATGGTAACAAAATCAGAAATATTGATCGATTTGAATCTTGCCAAATAATGCTCGGCTTCATAGATGGTTTTGCTGTTCGTTTACGCGCGTCGGAAGAAGGAAGACGTGCGATTGACGCTCTCGAACGCTCCGCCAAAAGAATGCGTGCGGCAGGTTTTAGAATAGACCAAGTTGAATACAACTCTGATAACAGTTTGCTAAAAGTAACTGAAATTAAGATCAAACAGGCTAAAAACATCGGTTCGACTGATGAGACTATTCAAGACACATTTCGATTTCTTTATAAAATTAAATTGTCTGATGCCGAACTTCTCGACTTTAGCAATTATCTGACGGAGCGTTATCCTGATTATCCGAGTTGGAGTAAAGGAAAAACGGTTAAAGATAACACAGAAATCAGTCCTGCTGGACTTCCGGTAATAAATACAATGTTAGAAAAGCCGGAACGCTATTATGAAGCGTATTTGGAATTTAAAAAGACAAAATGAAAATCAATCATCTCGGCATTGCAACGAAAGGAATTGACGAAGCATTGAAGTTCTGGGGCGACGCGCTCGGGCTGAAGAATGTTCATACGGAAACGGTCGAAGACCAAAAAGTTCGGGTGGCGATGCTGCCGATTGGCGATACGCGGATTGAATTGTTGGAAGCGACCAGCGCGGATTCGCCGATTGCGAAATTTATCGAAAAGCGCGGCGGCGGGATTCATCATATCGCGGTCGAAGTTGAAAATATCGTCGAATCGCTGGCGAAACTAAAGGCGAACGGGATGCGTTTAATAGACGAAGAGCCGCGAACGGGAGCGGAAAATTGTCTGGTCGCGTTCGTTCATCCGAGTTCGGCGAACGGAGTTTTATTGGAATTAGTGCAAAAAAAAGATTAAATAGTTATTATCATTATTGCCATCTAATCAAAATCGAAATTATCACAAGAGAGGATTTAATAAATTGAACAGTTTAACAAAAGGAATCGTCGTCATTGCCGTTATTTTGGCAATCGGCGCGGGATTAGTTTTTTGGAAAGTCAAAGTCGGCGGACACGGCGCGGACAACGGACCTTTGACGCACGTTACGAAAGAAGATATGGCGTTGCTTTTGAAGGACGCAAGCCCGATGCAGTTGCAGCAGCTTGCCGCAAGTCCTGATTCAAAAGCGAAAATCGCCGAAAATATCAAACAGCTTTTAGCGGTCGCCAGCCAAGCCAGAAAAGACGGTTTGGACAAAGACCCGAACATCGCGCGCGAACTCGAAAGCATTCGCTCGATTGTGACGGCGAGTTTGTATGACAAAGAAATAAACAAAGATAAAGGTCCGATGCCGCCGTTCAGCTTTATCACCGAAGATCAAGTCAAAGAATATTCGGCGAAACCCGAATCGGAAAAGGAATTCAAAGAATTTCTCGATTCAAAACTCGCGCTCGCCAAAGAAAGCGGCAGATTTCCGGCTGACAAAGAGTTGAGCGAAGACGAAATCAATCAGGCAAAAGAAGATTTTGCCAAAATCAAAATTTACGAAGCGGAAGCCGAAACCAAAAAGGCTCAATTAGGCGAGGAATTCGAGCGCAATCTTAATTTGCAGGTTAAATTACAGCAGGCGCAGTTTTTAGCCAGCCGTTACGCGCAGAAAACGCTGGTCGAAAAAACGAAAGTTACCGACGAAGACGTTCAAAAATACATCGCCGACCATCCAGAGTTAGACCCGAAAGAGAAAAAAGCGAAAGCCGAACAAATCCTAAGCCGCGCCAAAGCGGGCGAAGATTTTGCCAAATTAGCCAACGAATTTACCGAAGACCCGGGCAACAAAGACCCGAAAGGCGAGCTGCAAGGCGGACTTTACAAAGACGTAACGAAGGGCAAAATGGTTCCGGCGTTTGAAGCGGCGGCACTCGCGCTCCAGCCCGGACAAATTTCCGAGAATCTGGTCGAAACGCCATACGGTTATCACATCATCAAGCTCGAAAAGAAAGGCGAAGGCAAAGACGCGAGCGGTCAGCCAGCGGAAACTTACGACGTGCGCCACATCTTGATTACGACGACCGTCAAAGACCCGGACAATCCGATGGGACGCGAAGTGCCGGTCAGCGAAATGGTCAAAGGCAAGCTCGAAGAAGAAAAACAGAAAACGACTTTAGACGAAATCGTGAAAAACAATCAGATTGAAGTCGCCGAAGATTTCGAGATTCCGAAGCCGTCGGATGAGGACATCAAAAAAGCGCAGGAAGATATGATGCAGCAGCAAATGCCGCCGGGAATGTCGCCGAACGGAATGCCGCCTCCGCCACCGGCAGCCGCGCCGAAAGGCAAAGTTCCGTCTCCGCCAAAACCCGCGCCGAAAAAATAGCTTTTCAACGTAAAACGAAAAATGGAAAGCGGAAAATATTTGCTCAAATATTTTCCGCTTTCCATTTTATATTTCAGCTTATGAATTTTGGCGATTATCGAATTGAAATCGTTCCCGACAGCGAATTTAGGCTCGACGGCGGCGCGATGTTCGGCGTTGTGCCGCGAGTTTTGTGGGAAAAGGCGTGCCCGCCCGACGAAGCGAATCGAATCTTGCTGCAAACGAATTGCCTTTTCATTGAAACGCCGACCGAAAAAATCTTGATCGAAACCGGCATCGGCGAAAAATGGACGGCGAAGCAGACGGAAATTTTCGGCATCAATCGCCGTCAAACTTTCGCCGAAACGCTTTTTCAGAAAACAAATTGCCGACCCGAAGATATTTCAATCGTCGTCAACACGCATCTGCATTTCGACCATTGCGGCGGCAACACGAATTATAATTCTGACGGCAAAATCATTCCGCAATTTCCGAACGCCCGATATTTTATTTCCGAAAGCGAACTCAAACACGCCGAAAATCCGACCGAACGCGACCGCGCGAGTTATATAAAGGAAAATTGGCAGCCGCTTTTTGAAACGAAACAAATCGAGCTAAAACCCGATGATTATGAAGTCGTCGAAAATCTGCGAATGAAGCGAAGGCGCGGGCATAACGCTTCGATGCAGACTTTTGAACTGCAAACAAGCGAGCAAACGATTTTCGGTTTCGCCGATTTGATTCCGACTCGCCATCACGTTTCGCCCGTGTGGATTATGGGATTTGATCTTTATCCGCTCGATACGTTGGCGGCGAAAAAAAATTTGCTGCCGCGCGCCATTGCTGAAAATTGGCTATGCGTTTTTTATCACGACGCGCAGAAACCGCTCAATCGCATAATCGAAAAAGACGGCAAATTCTTCGCACGAGAATTTGCCGTCTTTTGATTTGAAAATCTAAAAATTTATCTGGTAAAAACGCCCGGCGTGCGCGTTAGATAATCCTGCATTGTAAAGGCGAACATAATCGCCAGCCAGAAAAATCCGGCAATCGCCGTTAGCCAAATCAATTTTGAACTCCAGCGAACGTGCATAAAAATCAAGACGACGAACGTCATTTTGGTAAAGGCGATCAGCAACGCGACCAAAGTATTCGCGCCCGCAAAAACGTGGTCTAAATCAACGAAAGCGACGGCGACCGTTAAAATCGTGCCGACCATCAAAACTCCGAAAACCAATAAATACAAAGGAATCGAAACGATATGATGTTCACCTTCGTGATGCTCTTCGTCGTGATCGTCGTGTTTGTCTATTTGATGTTGTGCCATTTTAATGCGCGCCTCCGAAATGTCTTCCCAATAAATACAGCAAAGGGAAAAGGAAAATCCAAACAATGTCAACAAAGTGCCAGTAGAGACCGGAAATTTCGACCGGCGCGTAATAATCGGCGGTATATGATCCGAGCCACGCCTTCCATAAAAGCCATGCCATCAGTCCCAAACCTATAATCATATGCAGAGCGTGCAAGCCGGTCATTACAAAATAAATGAAGAAAAAGATGCGAACCTTATCTTGAAATTTGGCTTGACTGATTTCGCCGTTGGCAAAATAACCGATTTTTTCCGCATCGGTTAAATAACCGCCCTGCTGCGCCTTCTGCACCAGACTCGTATCTTTCCAAACAAAATCGCCGCGCGGATTGACGTATTCTTCGTGATGCTCGCTCGTTGCCGGCGCGCCTTCTTTTATTTCGTGCTGCGATTCGCTGACCGAACGCTCTTCGCCGTTTGCCGTTTTAAAGTTTAATCCGGTAACAGGAACGATTCCTTCGTAATATTTGTCGGTGTATTCGATAGCCTTGACACCCAAAAACGTCGCGCCGAGAATCATTGTCAAAATGATAAAGACAACCTGCAAATTTCGCTTGCCGAGCTGCGCGAAATGCACTGCCAACGCCATCGTCAAACTGCTGACAATCAGTACGACCGTGTTGCCCGCGCCCCAGTAAACATTTAAATGATTACTGCCCGCCGCGAATGCCATCGGAAAGCGCGAGCGAAACACGAGATAAACTGTGAACAGCCCGCCGAAGAACATAATTTCCTGAACAAGAAACATCCACATTCCAATCGAAGCGGATTCCTGCTGCTGTCCCATATCTTCAAACTGATGCTGAAGTCCGGGCGGATGATAATGATCTTCGTCGTGTAAATGAGCCGCGTGTGTTGCCATAAATTTATGTAAATTTTACGATTAAAATACTCTGTTTGCCAAACCAAATCGTTTCTTTCTTCAATCGTTCCTCGACGGTTTCAAGCCGAAAATTCATCGCGCGTTTTCGATTAAAATTTTTCGCCGAAATATTTTTTTCAACCGTTGATACTTTTTCCGTTTTCCCTTCGCCTTAGTAGGTGAAGGCAATTAAATTGCTTCGTGTTTAATCGAAAACAGAGAAATTATCATATCCAAACGCATTCAGTTTTTCATTCCGAAACGAACCGCTTTTATATTCCCGTCAAAGTCCGCCGTCATAATTTCTCTTCTTTCGATTAAACACGAAGCGTTCCTTCAAAAATTCAAACGAACTCGGCAAAAACACGACGCGAATAAACAAACTGCGCCGCGTTTTTTCCTTCAAAAAATCATCGAAATTCCGGCGGCGAATTTTAAGCGAGCGGCGCGGCATAGCGGGTTCGCGCGTCTTCCAAATCCAAGCCGCTTTCTTCGCCGAATTCGTAGGCTTCCCACGTAACAATCGGCGTTTCCTCGAAATTCTCAGTCGGCGGCGGCGATGATGTGCGCCATTCCAAACCGGGCAAAAGCCAGGGATTCGCCGGAGCTTTTTCGCCGAAGAAAATCGAATAAGTAAAATAAATAAGCGGAATTATCAAACCGATGGCGAGAATTGACGCGCCCGCCGTCGAGAAGATATTTAAAACTTGAAATTCCGGCGGATACGAAGCATAGCGGCGCGGCATTCCCATATAACCCAAGATAAACTGTGGGAAAAACGTCAGGTTAAATCCGACGAAGATGATGATCGCCGCGATTTTGCTCCAGAATTCCGAATACATTTTCCCTGTGATCTTTGACCACCAATAATGCAAACCGCCCAAGTAAGCCAACACCTGCCCGCCGACCATTACATAATGGAAATGCGCGACGATGAAATAAGTGTCGGTCAAATGAACCGTCAAACCGATTGAACCCAAAAACAATCCGGTCAACCCGCCGATCAAAAACAAGCCGATGAAAAATAAACCGTAAAGCATCGGCGTGTCGTAGGAAATCTGACCTTTGTAAAGCGTCGCCGCCCAGTTGAAAACTTTAATCGCCGACGGCACGGCGACGACCATCGTCAGGAACGAGAAAACAAGACCGGCGTAGACCGACTGCCCCGAAACGAACATATGATGTCCCCAAACGAGAAAACCGAAAACCGCAATCGCAATCGAAGAAAACGCGATAAACTCGTAACCGAAAATCTTTTTGCGCGAGAAATTGGAAATCAATTCGGAAATCACGCCCATTCCCGGCAGAATCATAATATAAACCGCCGGATGCGAATAAAACCAGAATAAATGCTGAAACAAAATCGGATCGCCGCCGATTGCCGGATCGAAAATGCCGACGTGCGCGAGTCGCTCAATCGCCATCAGCAAAACCGTAATAGCGATGACCGGCGTTCCCAAAATCATCACGAGCGAGGTCGCGTAATGCGCCCAAACAAAGAGCGGCAAACGAAACCAGGTCATTCCCGGCGCGCGCATCGTGTGAATGGTTACGATGAAATTCAAGCCGGTCAAAATCGAGGAAAATCCGTTGATGAAAATCCCCAAACCGACGAGCATCACATAAGAATTGGAAAACGTCGTCGAATACGGCGTGTAAAAAGTCCAGCCCGTATCAACGCCGCCCTCCATCAGCGCGACGAGAGCCAAACCGCCGCCCGCTATGTAAAAATACCAGCTTAAAAGATTGATGCGCGGAAACGCCAAATCCTTCGCGCCGATCATAATCGGAATCAGAAAATTCCCCAAAATCGCCGGAATTGACGGAATCAGAAAGAAGAAAACCATTATAATTCCGTGCTGCGTGAACACTTTGTTGTAAGTGCCGGATTCGAGCAAATCGCTCGCCGGTGTGAGCAGTTCGAGCCGGATCAGAGACGCATACGTTCCGCCGAGCGCGAAAAAGGCGGAAACGGTAACGAGATAAAGAATCGCAATGCGCTTATGGTCTTTCGTCAAAAGCCACGATTTTATCGTGTAACCGTTCGTTAAATAATTGACCTTCGGCTCTTTCCTGATGTTGCCGGTATTGATTGCGTCTACGTTTTGCATAAAAAAACTTGTTCCCTTTAAAAAACTTTATCTTTCTTTTTTCGTCGGTTCGGGTTCGTTCTTCGGCGCGTTCGGATTGCTTCCCTGACGATTCGCGTCGCCGCGATCTGCGGGCGTCGAAGCCGGATTAGCCGTGTTCGTAACCGTTGTATTAGCCGGCGAACCCGGAGTAGTCGTCGTTGTGCCACTCGAAGCCGGCGACGTATTTCCGCTCAGAGATTTGATGTAAGCGACGAGCGCGACGAGTTGTTCTTCGGTAACTTGTCCTTTGAACGTCGGCATAATCGGCTGGTAGCCTTCGACTACTTGGCTCGACGGATTCAAAATCGAGTTTCTGATATATTCGTCGTCGAATTTAACCGTTTGACCGCTTACTAATTTTACGTCCTTGCCATACGATCCTTCGAGATGCGCTCCGCGCTGGCTCGCGCCGCCTTCGTGACACGACGCGCAGCCGAGTTTGTTTTGAAACAAATCCTGTCCGGTTTGCGCGGGCGTTTGTCCCGAAACATTGCCGGACATCCAGTTGTCGTAATCGCTCTGTTCCATCACGTAAACCCAGCCGCCCATTCCCGAATGATTCAAGCCGCAGTATTCGGCGCAGAAAAGATGATATTTGCCCGGTTTGGTCGCTTCAAACCATAAATATGTGTAGCGTCCCGGGATAACGTCGGCTTTTGTTCTGAACGCCGGAATATAAACGTCGTGAAGAACGTCTTCGGTCGTCATCGTCAATCTGACTTTGCGCCCGACCGGAACGTGCAGTTCGTTGATTTCTCTCTGACCTGTTTCGTGTTGAAATTTCCACATCCATTGTTTTCCGACGACGTAAATCTCCATCGCGTCAACGGGCGGACGATATTGATTGTAATAAACAATCGCGCCGCCGAGGAAAATCGTCATTGAAATCACGAACGGAATAATTGACCAGATCGTCTCCAGCGCGATTGAGCCGTGAATTTCCGCGCCGGTCGCAAAGCGTTCTTTTTCGCGGTATCTGACGAAAAAGAAGAAAACGGCGACGACGATTCCAATCGTGAAAACCGCGCTGATGATAATCAGATACAGATACAGCGCGTCAACTTCCCAAGCGAAAGTCGAAGCCTGTTCCGGAAATAATGGAACCCAAGAGTTCGTTTGCATAATCTTTCCTAATTGTTAACGGTTGATTTTTAATTGTTTGAATTCGAGCAAAACAACTAACCATCAACAACTAACAATTAACTAAATTCTCTTCTTTTACCGCGTTTCCAAAAAACGAAAATCATCGCGCCCAAGCCCAAAACGGTGGCGACTGCCATCAGGCGCATAATTTTCAAAATCGTCAAACCGTATTTTCCGGTCGCCGGATCGTAATG
>CAXTMQ010000093.1:0-2043 GCA_964245305.1 uncultured Pyrinomonadaceae bacterium | reverse complement strand
TAATGAAAACAATAAAGATAAAGTTTCTCCGCCGGATTTCCGATTTTGCCTTCCGCCGAATCCATCAAGCCGAATTTCAAATCCTTCGGCGCGTAATCAATGCCGTAAAAATATCTGGAAACCTTACCGTCGGGCGTTAAAAGCGTAATGCCGCCCGCGTGCGCGAATTGATTGGTCGCTTCGTCGTATTTGTAATTGAATCCGACGGCGTTCGTTATTTTGTCAATTTCGCTCTGCGTTCCGGTTAAAAAATGCCAGCCGTTTTCCGCGCCGTCGCGTCCGTATCTTGCTAAATACGACGCTTTTTTATTTTTCGCCAAATCCGGTTTATCGTTCTCACGCGCGTCGAAACTGATGGCGACGACATCGAAATCTTTTCCCGCGTTGAACGAAATTCCTTTCAGACTTCCGGTCAAACCGTTCAAAACTTCGTTGCAGAGCATCGGGCATTCGTAATAAACGAGAGCCAGAATCACCGGCTTGTTTTTGCCGAAAAACTCGCCGAGCTTGACGGTTTTTCCGTCTTCGTTCGTAAATTCGGCATCGAGCGGAATTTGCGCGTCCAACTTTTGTTCGATGCCGACCGTTTTCAAAACCGGCGGCAAACCGCTGCTGACTCCGCTCTGGCTCGGATCATAAGTTTTCGGCGCGTAAAGCGGCGAGTTATAATGCTCCGATTTTTGCGCCCAAACATTCGCCGCGATCAGCAAAATACTCAAAACCGCAAAAAGTTTCAGTTTCAAAACTACTGAAAAAGCTGAACTTTTTTTCATAAAATCCTTGTAAACTATCTCCGTTTATCGGTCGCCGTTCTGCCCGCGCTCGAATAGGAAACCATCGAGCGCGATTCGTCTAAAATTTTATCGGCTTCTTCGCCCGTGCGCGTTTTCACGTTTTGCTGAAGAAGCTTTTGTTTGGCTACTTCAATCGGCAAGCTGATAACCGTGCCGGTTTTCGCGTCCTTTTGTCCTTCTTTCCAAAGGATTTCCCATTCTCTTTCGCGCTCGCGGTATTCCGACTGCGGAGCTTTTAATTCCAGATTGACGTAACCTTGCGGACCTTGGATGCCGAAACCCGGCGCGGCTTGCAGACGCGGTTCGGGCGGCAGACGTTCCTGTTCGCTCATCGTCATCGGCTGTTTCACGTCTTTGGTTTCGATGGATTGTTCTTCCAAAACATTTTGCAGAACGAACATCAAACCGAAGGTAATCACAATCAACAAAAACAAGCCGACCGCGAAATAAATTACGCCGCGTAAACCGACGATGTTGCTTTCATACGGTTTCTCGAAATTAACAAAAGATTTTTCGTGTTTCGTCGCCATAATTTTAATTACGATTACGAATGTCGGAATGAATAATTTTAGTCATTCCGACATTTGTAATTCGCGCATTATCAATGTCCCTTGCCGTGCTTAATCGCGTTTTCCAGATACGGATCGTTGACCGGCACGAGCGGACGGCTCATCAACTGCGTTAAAAAATACCAAAGCCAGATTCCCCCGACCGCAATCGGCGCGACGAAATCCATCCAGCTCACGCTGAACGGCATTTCGTGTCCGTTCGCACCGATGCGCGGACTCGGACCGATTATGTAATACATATCAACCAGCCGTATAACCAAGATAAAAATCGCTACTTTCGACAATAATTTCGGATTTCGCTTGACATTACGGTTCAGCAAAATCAAATACGGAAAAGCGAAATGTAGCGCGATTAATAAAATGCCGACCACGCCCCAAGTGCCTTCCATTCTGGTTAAATAAAAGCGCGTTTCTTCGGGAATATTGCCCGACCAGATAATCAAAAACTGCGAAAAATTGAAATACGCCCAAACCATTACGAGCGCGAGTATCAATTTGCCGATGTCGTGAAAATGTCTCGCGCCCAAGATTCGATTCATCGGTGCTTTGTCCGACAAAAAAGCCAAAATCGCCACCGCGAAACACAAAAAACTCAAGCCCCAACCGGCGGCGAACAGCAATCCCCAAATCGTCGAAAACCAATGCGGATCGAGCGTCATCATCCAATCAACCGACGCGAA
>CAXTMQ010000092.1:0-14782 GCA_964245305.1 uncultured Pyrinomonadaceae bacterium | reverse complement strand
CCGCTCATTTTACCGGAAGCGGGCTTCTGTGTGTTTGAGTATCAAACTCGTTCGTCAGCGAATTCTCTTGTTAAAATCAACGTCGCGCTTTTCCTGCATCCCTTTGACGGCGTTGGTCAATGCTCTGTATCCGTCGCCGCCGCGGACATCCGCGCCCGCTGCGATTATCTCGTTCGCAAACTGCTTTCCGACCGATAACTCGACCTGCACGTTCAAGTTTTGAATGACGGGCGCGGGCGGCTGATTGTTTGCCGGTGATGATGCGGAATTAGCCCGTCCGAAGAAATTACCTTCGGCGTATCTTTTCACATTCGGCAGCGGCGGCAGCGGCGGGCGCGGATAATTCGGAATGCCGGCGTGCGCCAGAATGTCGAAGCCCGCCAACCGTCGAAGATTCTCTTGATGTTGGCGGTTAAGAATCGCTTCGCCGTCGGCGAATAATCCGAGATGCCGATCTTTGCCCGGCTGACTACCGACAATGAAACCGCGCCGCATATCAAGCATCTGGTCATCACGCCCGAAATAATTACCGGAAGCGAATTCAGGAATTAGCCTTCGCTGCCTTTCATTCGCAGAATTAGCAACGTCAACCGCGTGTCTTAGCTGATCGAACAATCCGCCCGGAACTTTGTCTATCTCGGCTAACTTCGCCTGAATCAATTTATCCGACTCCTTTTTGTATTTCTTCGATTGAAAGGTCAAACCGAAGCCGCTTGCCACTTGGCTTCTCAATTCCGCGCCCTTCGCCAACGCCGACTCGCCTTCGATTCGCAGAGCTTTGACGTCTTTGATGAGCTGCGAGAACTGAGTAAAGGCGTCGGTGAAGCCTTGATTAAGCGCGGGCAACTGCTTTTTGTCGGCTTTTCGCTTCGGGTCGCCGCCGAACAGGGAAATCAGACCGCCCGCGATTGCCCCGACTGCCGCACCGACGACCGTGCCGACACCGGGAATAATCGAGCCGATTTGCGCGCCGAGAGCTAAGCCAGAACCAGCACCGGAAATAAATCCGCCGACCCGCCCGCCAATCAAACCGCCGAGCAGTCCCGCGCCGCCGCCGATTGCGCCGTAAGTTCCGACGTTATTGCCGAAACCTTGTGCGCCGAAAATCGGCGAGTTCTTACCGAAAATCGCGCCGTCTTTTTTGCCGAATAAAAACTTGATATTACTCAAGAAATCGCCGCGCCCTTTATCGACCGCGAAAACCTGCGAAATATCGCCGACGACATCACCCGTTCTCGTTCCGCTCGCGCCCGCGCCTAAGAAATTTTTGATTGTGTAAGGACTATTTAAGCCTGTGGCATTTGTGCCAGAACCAGAGCCGCCGCCTTGCCCGCCGTGAGTGAGTTCGTGAACTGCGCTCACTAAAGAATCCAAACCCTGCGGCGTATTCGGGACGTTGAAGCTGTTGGTAATCTGTGCCGCCGTCGAAGTGTTACGAGCGATTTCCTTGAGATAATTTGTCTGCGTTTTTGCTTCGTCTAACTGAGGATTGCCGGTTTTTTGCGGACTTGTGATGCCGAGAGAATCAAAAAGTCCAGCCGTCAGATTTCCTAAGAAATTATGCGATAACCCTTTCGCCAAATCGCCGATAACGGGAACTTTACCGATGCCGATTTTGTCATATAGCTTATCTATCTGAGAGATACTTTTGTCGAAAATCGAATTGATTGAATCGGCATAAATTTCAGAAATGCTCTTTGTGTTTTCGGCGATATGACCTAAGATTTTCGCGTTAAATTCTTCGGCACTGAAAACCGATTTCTCGTAGATTTCCTGCCGGTATTCAAAAATGTCTTTTTCGTATTGAAGTAGTTTATTTTTGCGCTGTTCGGCGAGGTATTCAGAATCTTTGTAATATCCGAGTTCGAGGGTTTTGTTCTTAGTAGTCAGTGCAATTTTTTCTTTCAAAAACGCAGAGTCCGCATTGTATTTTAAGCCGGCAATCGCGCCCGGATCGTTGGCTTTCAATTTTCGATAAGCGTCCGCTAAACCCTCGAGCGAATTTTGATATTGATCCGCGCTTTGGCGAAAAAATCGCGTGCGATAAAATCACGTCTGAAATGGTCAAGCAGTTCAAACACCACCGGGCAACGCATATTAGTAAAAAGATTAATCGCCGTCTCAAACCGATCACCGTCAATCACGAGCTTTTAACTTTGCGAATGATCTTCAATCGTCTTGTTGATTTATACATTCTGCCAAAAAGCCCGGCGCGGAACGTTAAACTGCTCGACGCGCACATCACGCCGCCGCGCATTTTGACTGTTGACGAACAAAAAGTTTATCTTATGGCTTGCGCTCAACCGCTCCGCGATGTCGCAAGTTTGATGATTGAATTAGGTTTGCGTCCATCAGAAATTCTCAACTTAAAGCGCGATGATATTTCACTTAATGAAAATTATCTGCAAGTCCGGGAAGGGAAGACCAAGAACGCTTGCCGCAAGCTGCCGCTCTCAGCAGAGAGCCGGAAGGTTTTAGAATATCGGCTGCAAACAACGACCGGCGAAAATCTCTTCCCGAACGTCAAAGTGGTCAAGTTAGACCAACTGCACAAAAAAGCATTAAAGGTTTTAGGCATCAAACCTTTCGGCGACGGTTACTTTGTATTGTATTCGTTGCGACATTGCTTTGCCTCCAGGCACACGGAAAATCAAACCGATCCGATCACTTTAAGCGAATTGCTCGGACACGGCGACTTGAAAACCTTGAAGCGATACGCGCATCCGAGTTTCGAGCATAAAACCGAGGCGATCAGGCGAGTGGAAAAAATGAATGCAAAAGCAGTCTAAAACCGACAAACGATTACGTTTTTAGATACAGGCGATTGAGTTTTGTTCTCAATTCGCTTGTAAATAATGATTGTTATAGACTTAGCAGGGATAAGAAATAAGTTTGATATGAAAGTTCGCATACTTTATCACGGAAACTGCTTTGACGGAGTTTCGTCAGCCGCCGTTTTTTCCAAATTTTATCAATCGAAAATCAACCGAAACGCCGAGTTTTTCTATACGCCGACGATGCATAAAGCCGGAAACGCTTTTGACCGCGAGCAATTTGACGGCGACGAGAACGCGATTGTTGATTTTAAATACTGTCCCGACGAGCGGCTCGATTGGTGGTTTGACCATCATCAATCGGCATTTTTGTCGTCGTCGGACGAAGCGCATTTTCTGGCTGATACGTCGGGCAAAAAATTTCTCGACACGACGAGCAAATCGTGCGCTGAATTTATTGCGCGAATCGCCAAAGAAAAATTCGATTTTGAAGACCGAAATTTAAAAGAATTGATCGAATGGGCGCACATTATTGACGGCGCGCTTTATGAAAACGCGGCGCAATGCGTCGAGTTGAAATCTTCCGCGCTCAAATTGATGCAAATTATCGAAGGCGAAAAAGATGAAAAGTTCATCGAACGAATTATAAAAAGTTTGATGGAAAAATCGCTCGACGAAATTCTCGAAAGCGATGAAATTCAAGCGAAACTCCAGCCGATTCTTGAAAATCATTGGAAAACGGTCGGGATAATTAAAGAAAAATCAAATTATTCGCGCGGCGTAGTCAACTTCGATTTGGTCGGAACGGGAATTGACGGCTATAACAAATTCATTCCGTATTATTTTCATCCAGAAACGACTTACGCGGTTTCGCTTTCGCAGAGTTCGTTCCGCACGAAAATCTCGGTCGGCTCAAACCCCTGGTCGCCGCGTCCGCGTCTGCACAATATCGCCGAAATCTGCGAACGCTACGGCGGCGGCGGACACGCGGTCGTCGGCGCGGTTTCGCTGCAACGCGACGAAGTTGAAAAAGGCGAACGATTTATGCGCGAAATTATCGAAATTTTGCAGTTTGAGGATTAAGACAAAATTTTATGAAACCGCAGATAATCGCGGATATTTTTTGATTTAAACTGCGATTATCTGCGGTTTCGGTTCTTTTAGTCTAACTTTTAACACGATGTCGAATGAATTAATTCAACGAATCCTAAGCAACAAATCAGCGGCGATTTTAATTTTTGTCGTCTGTTTAATTTTTTCAAATTCAATGAAAACAAACGCGCAGAGCGAATCGAAAAACGTCCCGAAAGATTGGCAAACTTATGCCGAAGCCGCCGATTACCGCAAAACGCCGCGCTATGCGGAAACCGTTTCTTACGCGCAAAAATTAGATAAAGCATCTGATTTAATCGTGTATCAATCGTTCGGAAAAAGCGGTGAAGGCAGAGATTTACCGCTTTTAATCGCGGCGGGCGACAAAGATTTTACGCCCGAAAAAGCGAAGAAAAGCGGCAAAGCGATAATTCTGATTCAAGCCTGCATTCACGCGGGCGAATCGGACGGCAAAGATGCCGGATTCGCGCTTTTGCGCGACATTGCGATTACCAAAACACGCGCCGATTTATTGAAAGATGTCGTCATTCTTTTCGTGCCGATTTACAACGTGGACGGACACGAAAATTTCAACGCTTTTAACCGCATCAACCAAAACGGTCCCGACGAAATGGGCTTTCGCGCGACGACCGCCGGATTTAATCTCAACCGCGATTATATGAAGGCGGACGCGCCGGAAACACGCGCTTTTTTGAAATTATGGAATCAATGGAAGCCTGATTTTTTTATAGATTGCCACGTCACCGACGGCGCGGATTTTCAATATAACGTAACTTACGAGTTCGCGCATTTTCAAGAATCGCCCGCGTCAATTACCGATTGGATGAAGACGCATTTCGACGGGAAAATAGTTCCGAAAGTCGAGTCGGAAGGCAATCTTTTGACGCATTACGTCGAATTCGCAGGGCGCGAAGTAACCGGCGGCATTGCCACGTTCATCGCCACGCCGCGTTTTGCGACCGGCTACACGCCGCTCCGAAACCGCGCCGGATTATTAATCGAAACGCATATGTTAAAGCCGTATAAATCGCGCGTTCGCGGAACTTACGACGTTTTGCGTTATACGATTGAAGAAATCAATCAAACTAAATCGAGCCTTTTTGAAGCGAACAAAAAAGCCGACGCGGAAACGATTGAACGCGGAAAAACTTATGACGCGACGCGCCAATTTCCGCTTCGCATCGAGGTTACGGAAAAATCCGAACCGTTTCAGTTCAAGGGCATCGAATACACGCTCGAAGACAGTGATGTTTCCGGCACAAAACGCATTGTTTATGGCACGAAACCGCTTAATATCAAGATTCCGAAATTTGACGAAGCCAAAATCACGGCAAGCGTCGCGCCGCCGCTTTTCTACATTGTGCCGCCGCAATGGACGGACGCGATTGCCGTTTTGGAAGCGCACGGCATTGAATTTCAAAGATTAACCAAATCCTTAAAAATCGAAGTCGAAAGCTACAGATTCAGCGAAGTGAAATTCGCGCCCGCGTCGTTTGAAAGCCGCGTGACGGTCAATTTCAAAGCGAATCCGATCAAGGAAACGCGAGAATTTCCAGCCGGCTCGCTTCTCGTTCCGACCGCGCAGGAAAAAGCCAGCGTCGCCATTCACCTGCTCGAACCCGCATCGCCGGATTCGCTCGTTTATTGGGGATTTTTCAACACGATTTTCGAGCAGAAAGAATACGGCGAAGGCTACATTTTAGAAAAACTCGCCCGCGAAATGCTCGCCGAAGACGCAAATCTGAAACGCGAATTTGAAGAAAAACTAAAAGACGAAACCTTCGCCAAAAATCCGCGAGCGCGTTTGACGTTTTTCTACGAACGCTCGCCGTATTTTCAAAATCAGCGCGTCAATTTTTATCCGGTCGGAAGAATTACGATACAATTGAACGGAAAATTATAAAGTGCGAACGCAAATTCTTTCGTAATTACTCAAAAATAAAATTGATGTTAAAATTTTTACATCGATTCACCGATGAATTCCGCCATCGAAAAACATCAAACGACGATTGACGAAGCGATTGCGCGTCTGCTTTCCCGCGCTGAGAATTCGCGCGGTTTACAGACGGCGGATTTGCGGATTCGCATTAATCTCACGCTTGAAAAATATCTTCTTAAGACGGACGAAAACGCGACGGGCGCGGACGTGAAGACTTTTGTTGATGAAATTCGCGCCGATGATTTGTGTTTGATTGTGGCGTGTGAAAAAAACGATGAAACGGCTTGGGGCGATTTGGTGAAGAATTTCGATGCGACGGTGAAATCGGCGGCGCGGAAATATGCCAAAAACTCGGAGGACGCGGAAGATTTGGCGGGTTCGATTTGGGCTGAATTGTATGGTTTGAAACGCGACGCGGACGGGAAATTGAAGACGAAACTTTCTTATTATTCCGGTCGAGGAAGTTTGGGCGGCTGGCTTCGCGCCGTCACGAATCAACTGGCGGTTGACCAATTTCGCAAAGAATCGAAGTTCGTGCAAATCGAAGAGCCGCGCGAGTTTGAAAATCTGGCGCAAAAATCTTCGGAGAATTCCGAGAACTCGAAAGTCGTTCACGCGGGCAATAATCCTGAAGAAAATTTCAGCCGTCAACAAACCGAAAAAGATGTTTCCGACGCGCTTAAATCGGCGATTGCCGGACTCGAAGCGGAAGATAAATTAATCTTAAAACTTTATTATTTCGACGATTTAAAGTTGAAAGACATCGGCGCGGTTTTGGGGTTTCACGAAGCGACGGCGAGCCGCAAACTCGTGCGGATTCAGACGGAAATCCGCAAATCGGTCGAGCAGATTTTGCAGAAACAAAAAGGCTGGCAGAAAGATGAAGTCAAACGCCATCTGGCGGACGCGGCATCTAAACTCGGAATAAATTTTGAAAAAATGCTGGCAATTGCATTGATTGGCGTCCTCGTGCAAGAAATTTTCGAGCGCGGCGTTCTGTAAAAGGTTAAAGGCTGATGACGAAAGGCTGAAGCAATTTTAGTCGAACTTTCGACCTTCATAGCGCAGACTTTTTAAAGATGGAATTTGAATTCGACAAAGAGATAGATTTTCTGCTGCGACAAACGGCGCAGAGCGAAATTGTGTCTGCAATCCAAAATCCAATATCGGCGCACCTCGATGCGGACGAAATCGCGGCGTTTGCCGAAAATGCTCTGCCGGAAAAAGCGCGTTTGAATCGTATCGCGCATCTGGCTGACTGCGACCGCTGTCGAAAAAATCTGGCGAATTTAATCGCGCTCGATTCTGAAACGCAAAGTGAAATTATTCACGCGAAAGAGTCGCGGTTATTAGCTGCTTCGCCGGAAATTTCCTGGTATCAAAAACTTTTCGCCGCGCCGAGTTTGGCTTTTGCGATGGGCGCGTTGGTTTTGCTATTTTCGGGCATCGGCGTTTACACGGTTTTGCAGAGCAATTCAAAAGATTCGCAGGTTTCGGGCGTTTACGAAAAACAAATCGGCGGCGGTAAAGGAATGTCTGCGGACGGCGACGCGGCGACGGTCGAAACTTTTTCGACGAATTCAAACAGTTCGATGTCGAATATGGCGGCGATGAACACGACGGCGAAAATGTCCTCAAGCAATTCGGCGAGCGCGTCGAATTCGGCGAATTTTTCGATGCCTTTGACGGCGACGAATTCCAATGCGATGGCGAGAAATCGGGAAGCGGACAAAGATACAATGCCGGCAAAACCAGCCGAAACGCGGAGCGAGCCGTTGGATTTGGCAAAGTCGCAAGATTCGGTCGCGCCCGCTCCTCCGCCCGCGCCGCCAACGGCACTCAAAGAAACTCGTTCGGAAAACGAATTGACACAACAGCCGAACGTCGCGCCGCAGCAAAATGTAACGACGCAGAATCAGCAAAATCAAACGCAAATGATGCCCGATTCGCGCAGCGCGCAACGCGCTCCGTCAGGCGCGTCGCTGCCGGAAAATAAAGCCAAAAAACTCGAAGAAGCGCGAGACGACGCGCCGGAAAAATCGGGAAACGCGACGACCGTCGTCAGCGGAAAAACTTTCCGGCGCGAAAACAATATTTGGTATGACGCGACATATCGCGGACAAGCGACGACAAATGTCTCGCGCGGCACGAACGAATACAAAAAACTCGACAAAGGCTTGCGCCAAATCGTCGAACGCATCGGCGGAACAATCGTCGTCGTTTGGAAGGAAAAGGCGTATCGAATCCAATGAAGATTAGAGCGCAAGCGTTCCGACTGACAAACCGCATTAAACGAAACGGCATCCAAACAGATGTCGTTTTTTTACTTTTTAGCGGATAATAATCATATGAAAGTCATTGTTTTGCTTCTGTGTTTTCTGTTTTTCTGCGCGTTAACCGGAAACGCGCAAACTATTTGGCAGAAAAATCTCGATTCAAAAATTGAGTTTTATCAAACGACCGATTTTGGCTTGATGCTGGCGGGAACGAGCAATTCGCTTTACGCGCTCGACGGGCAGACGGGCGAGATTGTTTGGCGAAAGAAAACGCGCGGTTTGGACGAAACTTCGATTACGCCCGTTCCTTCGACCGATTTGATTTTGATTTCGACCGACGAAGGCGAAAAATCGCGCGTCGAAGCCGTTGATATATTGAGCGGCGAAAGCGTTTGGCGTTCCGACAAAGTGAAAGGCGACGTGATGCAGTTGGCGGTCGAGCCGTCGAGAGATTTGCTCGCGGTCGTTCTGGTCAAAAAGGCGAAAGGGAAAATCGGCGAAGAATTTAAACGAACGCCTATTGTTCACGTTTTTCGATTGTCGTCGGGCGACGAAATCTGGAAGCGCGAACTCGATTCGGACGTGCAGATGATGCCCGCGAATTTTACGGAAAACGCGGACGTTCCATACACGCTCGACGATTATCGCGCGCCGCTGATTTTAGACGGCAGACTTTATCTCTTTTACGAAGGCGCGACTTCGTTCGACGCGGAAACCGGCAAGGAAACCGAGCGCGAACGATTTCAAGTCAACGAAGACGGCTTGGCTTTAACCGAAGCCGATCCGGTTTTCGACGAAAGATTTTTATATGTTTCGGGACACGGCAAAATTCGCGCCGTCAATCGCCGCACGTTCAAAGTTGAATGGGAAGCGGACGATTTCGGCGTAACGCCGGAAATGGCAATCGTCAGCGATGTTTTGTATGTTCGCACCGGCGGACAATTCACGCGCATTAAAGACGGCGAAATTGAAAAAAAAGGCAGCTTCGGCGTGTCGGCGATTGACACGAAAAACGGCAAAACGCTGTGGCGTTACAAAGGCGCTGACAAAGGCTTGACGAATTTCGTTTTCGCCGATGCCGGAAGAATTTTAATCGCCGACCGCGATGATCTGATAACGATTGACGCGCGAACCGGCAAGAAAATTTCCGAAGTCGAACACGACGTAGAAAAAGCGCAGTTCGTTTTAATCAACGAACGTGGTGAAGCCGTCGTCGGCGGAAGCGAAGAAATCGCCGCTTTTGCAGTTCAAGGTTCAAAGTTCAAGATTCAAAGTTCAACGGAATTTCAGATTTCAAATCTGAAATTTCAAAATTCATTAGCTGAAAATCAAAGACCAAAAACCAAAAACCAAAGACCAAATGAAATTTGGCGCGTTCAGCACAAATCGCCTTCACGCGGCGTTTTCCGAATCGTCGCGGGCATTGCTCTTCGGGCGACCGCGCTTTATTTTCGTTACGGCGGATTGGCGACGAGCGGACTGAGTTTAGTGCGCGGCGCAAGCGCGGCGCGTTCGATTTTGTCGTTGCGCTGGTCTGGCTTGCAGTCGCGGTTCGGTTCGTTCGATTTGACGGCGCTCGCCGCGAATTCGGCGAAAAATTACGTTTCGGGGCAACTCAGCGTTTACGGCATCGCGGCGCGAAACGCCAATCTTTTAAGTCGTCTGAACAATCTGCAAATCAACGCGCCGTCAAACATTCGCGGCAGAATCGTCGTCGGCGCGTTCAATCGCGTCGCGCCTTCGCCGTCGGACGTGCAGGAAAGTTTACTCGACCGTCTCGATCCGGCAAGCCAAGCCGACCGTCTCGCCGATTATTTTCTGCGCCGCAAGCGGCTCGCCGATCTGCGCGGAAATTATATGTATTTTTATACGGATTTGCCGAAACCTTTCGACCGCAAAGGTTTGATCGGCGTGAATGTTCACAACGGACAAGACGCGCGTTTCGTCGCCGTTTCCGAACCCGATTCGCGGTTTACGGTTGACGAAACCGCCGGCTTGCTTTATTCGGCAAACGGCAATCAATTGCAGGCTTTTTCTCTTTTGCAGAAATAAAAAAGAGCTGTCAATTCGACTGCTCTTTTCGTTGAAATAATTTTTGAATTACCAATCGCCGCGTAAACGTCTGCGGTCGCGGTTGAGTTTGTAATAATCGCTGTCGAGTTTTTGCTGTTCCTTCGGCGTGATATAGCCGTCGGCGTAATATTTGTCTTCGTCGTTGTTCAGACGATGTTTGGCGTAATTAAGCGATTGACGGTCATAATATCTTTCCGACCGATTTCTGCCATACGGATAATAGCCGTAATAACCGTACGGATAAATTGGCGCGTAATAACGCTGAACGACGCGCGGGCGATAATAGCCGCGTCCGAAACTGACCCCGACGCGCACCTGCGCCGATGTATTAACGCTCATAAAAGCAATGCCCAAAACGATTGCCGAAATCAATAATCCCAGTTTTTTCGTGTATCTCATTGTAAAACCTCCTTGCTCTCCTTAGAAAAATCTCTTCAAATCAAATTGCCGTTTTTTATCTCTTTTGAAGCAATTTGTTCGACATTGCTTAGACGTTCGCGCGAAATTAATAGTTGAAGAATATTGCTTTTTAAGCCGGAAAATTCATTAAACAGCCGTTAATAAACAATGAACGGCATCTCGATTCAGACGAGATGCGGTATAATGATTTCAATTTTTCTAAAACCCTGAAATTGACTATGAAAATTTATATTTTTCTGTTCGCGGCGATGTTTCTTTTTGCTTCGTCCGCCACGCTCGCTCAAAAATCTTCGGGAAAATCGAAAGAAACACCGAACGCCGAAATTCAAAAAATGCTTCGGGAAATTTCGGCGAAAAATATCGAAAATTCGATTCGCAAGCTGGTTTCGTTCGGCACGCGCAATACTCTGTCCGAACAGAATAATCCGGCGCGCGGCATCGGCGCGGCGCGTGACTGGATTTTCGGCGAAATGCAGAAGATTTCGAGCGATTGCGGTAATTGTCTGACCGTCGAGAAGCAGAGTTTTTTACAGGAAAAAGCTCCGCGCGTTCCCGAACCGACGACGCTGACGAACGTCACGGCGACGTTAAAGGGAACGACGAATCCCGAAAGAGTTTACGTCGTTTCCGGTCATTACGATTCGATGTGTACGTCGCCGATTGACGCGAAATGCGACGCGCCGGGCGCGAACGACGACGCTTCCGGCACAGCCGCCGTGATCGAAATGGCGCGCGTGATGTCGAAGAGAAAATTCGACGCGACGCTGATTTTTATGACCGTTCCGGGCGAAGAACAAGGCTTGCTCGGCGCGACTTATTTCGCCAAACAAGCCGTCGAGAAAAAAATGAATATCGAGGCGATGTTCACCAACGATATTATCGGCGGCGTAACGAGTTATAAAACGGCGACTGACCGCCAATCCGTTCGTGTGTTTGCCGAAGGCGTGCCGTCGAACGAAACCGAACAGCAGGCGGCGACGCGCCGCAGCGTCGGCGGCGAAAACGATTCGCAATCGCGCCAATTGGGAAGATTTATAAAGGAAACTGCCGATGTTTATTCGCCGAAATTTCGCGTCAATTTGATTTATCGCCGCGATAGATATTTGCGCGGCGGCGATCATATTCCGTTTCTCGAACGCGGTTTTCCCGCCGTGCGTTTCACCGAACCGCACGAAGATTTTACGCACCAGCATCAAAACGTCAGAACCGAAAACAACGTCTTTTACGGCGACACGCCCGAATTTGTTGATTTTGAATATGTCGCCAACGTCGCTCGCGTCAACGCCGCGTCACTCGCCGCGCTCGCGCTCGCGCCCGCGCTGCCGAAGAACATCGCCATCGTTACGACTCGTTTGACCAACGACACCGATTTAAAATGGGACGCGAACACGGACGCGGATTTAGCCGGCTACGAAATCGTCTGGCGCGAAACGACCGCGCCGTTTTGGACAAATTCTTTGTTCGTCGGCAGCGTAACTTCTTACACGGCAAAGGAAATGTCGAAGGACAATTATTTTTTCGGCGTTCGCGCCGTTGATAAATCAGGCAACAAAAGTCCGGTCGTTTATCCGCGACCGATGCGATAAAGTTTGAAATTTTTCATTCGGTTTTTTAAGATAAAACGAGAATTAGTTGAGAGAAAATCAACTAATTCTTTAATTTTTCAGGAGAATTTTGGGGAAATGAACTCAAGAGGAAAAAAAATCGTTTTAGCCGCCAGCACTTCCGAATCTTCCGAATATCAAAACAGCACCTGGCGGCAGATGCTGCTCGGCACTTTGCCTTCGCGTTATTCGCGGTTTCCGTTTTATATGATTGACGTGAACTGGCAAAACGAAACGCACGCGGACGGGCAAGCCGTCGCCGTCCCGAACGGTCTGCGCGTCGTCGAATCAATCCTTCTGGAAAAATTTTCGCCTGAAGACATTGCTGTCTGTCATCCCGATCAGATGGATTTATTCATCGGCGAAGACACGAAAGTCATCGGCGTTCACGCGCACAATCCGCTCGGAATTACTTTTGCGACCGATGTCTACGTTCATTTTTACGGCAAGAAAACCGAACCGATCAACGCCGCCGAATTCAAACGCCTGATTACACATCCGGCGATTCAGAAACATAAAGATCACTTAAAAGTCATCGTCGGCGGTCCGGGTTCGTGGCAGATTGAAAAGAAGGAATTGCAGAATGAATGGGGAATTGACTGTATCGTCGAAGGCGAAGCGGAAGATATTATTTTAGATTTGTTTGAACGCGCCGTGCGTGGCGAATCCTTGCCGCGCAAAATCGAAGGGCAATCGCCGAAAATGGAACATATTCCGACGACGAAAAATCGTTCGACGTTCGGCGTGGTAGAAGTAACGCGCGGCTGCGGGCGCGGCTGTCAATTTTGCTCGATTGCCTTGCGGAAAGGTCGCAGTCTGCCGCTCGAACATATTCTGGAAAACGTGCGGATTCAGATTGAAAATGGCGCGGAAACGATTATGATTACGACCGAAGACATATTTCTATATGAGCAAGGTCCGAAGTTTGAAACGAATGTTTTCGCGCTCGTCAAACTTTTCAAATCAATCACGGAAGTTCCGGGCGTGAAACACGTGATGCTTTCGCACGGCACGATTTCGCCGATTGTCCGCGACCCGCACGTCATTGACGAATTGTCGCCTTACGCGGTCGAATTTTCGACGCACACGCATCCGGCTTCGACGCATCCCGATAAAAAATACGCCAATCTTTTCATCGGTCTGGAAACGGGCAACCCGCGCCTTTTCAATCAATTTATGAAGGGCAAAGCCTATCCGTATAAAGCCGAACAATGGCACGATGTCGTTCTCAAGGGGATGGAAATTATGAACCGCAAAAACTGGTTTCCGTTCTGCACCTGGATTGTCGGTCTGCCGGGCGAAACCGAAGAAGATACGAAAAAATCGCTTGATCTGCTTCACGCGATGAAAGAGGCGAAATGGATCGTGATCCCGACGCTTTTCGTTCCTCTGGAAGATACCAAAATGGGAGCCAAAGAGAGCGCGAAACTTGCCAATTTAACCGAACTGCAATGGGAATTTTTCTTTACCTGCTGGCGTTATAATATTGATTTTTATCGCAGCGATCCGGGCTTTCAACGCCGCTTTAATCTTGGCGTTCCGATTTATTATTATATGATGGGGCGCAGGCTTTTCGGCAAGCAGATGAAGTATCCCCTGATGCGTTTGGCGCATTTTCCCGAAAAGATTTTGAGCCGTCGTCTTTACTTGGATTTACGTCAGAAAAGTCCTCTGAGCGTTCCGTTAAATGTTGAAATTCCGGCGCAGAAAGCGCGTCCGGTAATTCCTTTTTTGGCTGATTAAAGATTATTCGTTCGACGCAAAAAAATGAATATCAGAATTGCAAATAGCGTTGATGCCGCTTCATTAATCGAATTTAATCAGTCGATGGCGTTTGAAACCGAGGGCAAAAAACTTGACGCGAAAACATTAAAGGATGGGGTAGAATCGGTTTTCAGCGATGAGAAAAAGGGGTTTTATGTAGTTGCCGAGAGCGAAAGCCGTATTGTCGGCGGCTTGATGATAACTTTTGAATGGAGCGATTGGCGCGACAGTTGGTTTTGGTGGATTCAGAGCGTGTATGTTTTGCCCGAATTCAGAGGCAAAGGCGTTTACCGCAAACTTTACGAATTCGTTTTGGAAAAAGCCGCCGCGCGAAATGATGTTTGCGGTTTTCGTTTATACGTCGAAATTGAAAATTCTCACGCGCAAAAAGTTTACGAAAAACTCGGTATGGAAAAATCACATTATCTGATGTTCGAACAAAAAAAGGCTGATTCGTAAATTTACGAATCAGCCTCCGTTAAATGATAGCTGCAAACAAAACTCGAACTTGACTAAATTCGATTTTCGACCTAACTCTTGTGGGAGCAAGTATGGCTTTTTCAAGCCATTGACGAAAATCGCAAACAAGATCAATCTCCGACAATCTTATTGGAGATTAGTTCCTTGCCGTTAAACAAGTAAAATTACAGTAAAATGACAAAACTCGACTGTAAGCACTTACAAAGAACATCTCTTCTTCCCTTGCTCGCTTTCCTCCCCGAAACGTATTTCAAAAACTGCCTGCCCTTGTTGCGTTACCATTCTGCCGCCCTGGTTCGACGATATGTTTGGCAAACAGTATGCCGTTATGCAAAAGAA
>CAXTMQ010000091.1:0-14828 GCA_964245305.1 uncultured Pyrinomonadaceae bacterium | reverse complement strand
TCGAGACGATTATGGTCAACTGCAACCCCGAAACCGTTTCGACCGATTACGACACGAGCGACCGGCTTTATTTCGAGCCGCTGACGTTTGAAGACGTGATGAACATTGTCGAAACCGAACAGCCGGAAGGCGTAATCGTCCAATTCGGCGGACAAACGCCGCTCAATCTCGCAGACCGATTGCACAACGCCGGAGTTCCGATCATCGGCACGTCGAGCGATTCAATCGGCTTGGCGGAAGACCGCAAACGATTTTCGGCATTGCTCCAAGAATTGAAAATTCCGCAGCCCGAAAATGGCACGGCGGTTTCCGGCGAGGAAGCGAAAAGCATTGCCGAAAAAATCGGTTATCCCGTAATCGTGCGCCCGTCGTTCGTTTTGGGCGGACGCGCGATGGCGATTGTTTATGACGAGCAGACTTTGGACGAATATATGCGTTCGGCAGTTGACGCTTCGCCGGAAAAACCGATTTTGATCGATAAATTTCTCGAACGCGCCGTCGAAATTGACGTTGACGCGCTCGCCGACGAATCAGCGGTCGTCATCTGCGGAATTCAGGAACACATCGAAGAAGCCGGAATTCATTCGGGCGACTCAAGCAGCGTTTTGCCCGCGCAAAAAATCGCCGCCGAGCATCTTGAGACAATTAAACATTACACGGTAAATCTCGCCAACGCGCTCGAAGTCGTCGGTTTAATGAATCTGCAACTCGCCATCAAAGACGACCGCGTTTACGTTATCGAAGTCAATCCGCGAGCATCTCGAACAGTTCCGTTCGTTGCCAAAGCGACCGGCGTTCCGCTCGCCAAAATCGCGTCGCTGATTATGGCGGGCAATAAAAAATTAATTGATTTTAATCTGTCTGAAGTCTTGTCCGTTCCGAAAATCTTCGTCAAATCGCCCGTCTTTCCGTTCAAAAAATTCGCGGGCGTTGACCCGGTTCTCGGACCCGAAATGCACTCGACCGGCGAAGTGATGGGCGCGGGCGACACATTCGGCGAGGCTTACGGCAAAGCGATGGAAGGCGCGTTCTTAACCCTGCCGATGGCGGGCAAAGCCTTCATCTCCGTCAACGATTCCGACAAAGGTCAAGCCGTCATTCTGGCGCGAAGATTAGACAAACTCGGTTTCGATTTGATTGCGACATACGGAACAACCAAGCGTTTGCAGGAAGTCGGCTTAAAATGCGAAACCGTTTTCAAAGTCAACGAAGGTCGCCCGAACATCGCCGACTATATCAAACAAGGCGAAATCAGTTTAATCATCAACACGCCGCTCGGCAGAACTTCGCACTACGACGAACAGGCGATTCGCAAATCCGCTTTGCAGTTTAACGTCCCGACCGTTACGACGATGACCGGCGCGGAGGCTTTGATCGAAGCGATTGCGACGAAAAAATCGCAGGCGAAAATTGAAGTAAGAAGTTTGCAGGAGATTCACAGTAGAAAGGAGACTGTATCTAAAGCAAAATAAATTCGATTTGAAAATTATCGAGCATAAGCAATAAAAATTCTACTGATATTCAAGCCAAACTTTTTTCTTTGAGATTGCGTTTATCAGGGAAGTAAAATTCCAGTTGTTCCTCGAGGCGGCACTCTAATTTGGGATGTTCGATTTTCTGAGTTTTACTCGGCATTTCCTAAAGCAGAAAAATTCCGATTGTTTTTGCCGTTTCTTTCCGCAATTTTGCATTCAACTACTCTCACAGTTTGATTAATTTTCGCTTACCGGATTATTTTCGGGCGATTCTTCGATTTGCGACGGATGTTTTCGATCATACAGTCGTTTGATGAAATGTTGATCGAAAAACACGATGATTGCCGCGAGAACAATGAAAGCGACGGCTAAAACCAAACTGAACGAGAATGTTTCCGCGCTTAGATTATTTGCCTTTTTGAAATCGAAAAACATCTGACCGAGCCAGTATGTCTGCAAAACAATAAAGACCGCGAAATAAGCAAACGTCGTCCATAAAGCCCAGGTTTTGCGGGTTTTAAAGGCAATCAAATTACCGGTAATCAGCATCACGGCGGCGGAAATCCAAAGAAATGCCGCGCCGATGTCGGCGAAAAATTGATAATTCTCCAACACATTCGCGGGCGAGCCGATACTTTGCAGCCAACTGTATGAATAAAAAGTAAGGAAACCGGATATGATCGCGGCAACGGCGAGCAGAAGTAAATAAATTTTTGTCCACATAACGCATTTTTAGCAGATTTAAGTCGTATTGTCGAAAACGCCGGAGCGATTTGATTTTAATCTTCTAAATTCAACATATCGTCAAAACTGAATTTATTTCGCCAATTCAAAAATCCGACTAATATCGCTCAGATAGATTTTATCTTTGCCGACGGTCAAATCGGCAAGATAACCGTTGCGGTCGAGTTCGATTTCGCCGTCGCCGTTTTTTGAGACTTTAAAAAGCGCGTTGTCGGAAAAGCTGATTTCGCGCTCGAAAACGATTTCATCTTCGCCGAGCCAAAACTTGATTACCTGCGCGGCGATTTGTTCGGCTTCGCCGCCGGTTTTCGCCAGACTCATTAAATTGCGTTTAGAAACGCCTTGCAGAAAATAAAATTTATCTGCGTCGGCTTTCAATCCGGATGTGATTTCTCCGTTCGGAGCGGAATAAACTTTTTCGATATTGCCGCCGATTTTCGGCATTTTGTAAATTCCGTCGGCTTGCGTCCAGTAAAGAAAATTTTCGTCGAGACACAAATTGTTCATAATGCGCGGCTCGGATAAAGTTTTTAATTCACCGCCGGATTTCGACAGCGAAAAAATCGGTTTCGGCGGCGAGCCTTCGCCGATGAACGGAAGCAGATAAATATTTTTGCTGTCCAAAATCATTTCCCACATATTGACCGGCTCGGACAGCGCAACGGCTTCACCGCCGTTTTTTGAAACGCGCTTGAAACCGTCGGCTTCAAAATAAACGTCGGTCGCGTCGAGCGCGATTGAACTCGCGTCCGGAATCGTCGCGCCGCCTTTGTAAATCACAACCGGCTCGCCGCCCGAAAGTGAAAGTTTCATCACGTTATTGGTGCCTTCGTTTTGACTCGCCACCGTTCCGCCGGTAACAAAATATAAAAATTTGTCGTCGCTGACGAGAGCCTGAGGATGATCGAGTTTGCCGGCAATCGGTTTGGCTTTTTGCCATTGTTTCGGCGCGGTCGGCTGGCTTTCGCCACAGCCTAAAATAAAAGTTAATAAGCTCGTCAAAGGTAAAATCAGATTCAAGAATCTCATAGATTGATTCGATATTTTTTGCGGATTTTATTTGCGCTTCGTGCCATTGTATTTCCAAACTACTATTTTCCAAAGCCGGAAAAATGTTTTCCGGACTTCTCATTGCAGATGTGAAAAATTCTGTCTGTTGAGAAAATCCGAACAAAAGCTGAACTCCGATTAATCGTAAATTTTTAACCGGCGACGCTCGGGACGCTGATCTCTATGAAATGATCTCGTCCGTCGTCTTTCAATACGATTTCACCGTTTTCGATTAAATTGTTATCGTAAAAAATTTCGAGTTTTTCAGATTCGCTGTTTATCGAATAGTTGAGATTGTAAACTGTGCCGCCGAAACGATAAATCAATTCGCTGTCGTTCCACGCTTTCGGAAAGTGCGGCGTAATTTTGAGTTTATCGCCGCGTTTGTTTAATCCGAACATAAATTCGGTCGCGGCGCGGTAAGCCCACGCCGCCGAGCCGGTATACCAACTCCAACCGCCGCGCCCGACGTTGTTTTTCGTGTTGTGAATGTCGGCGGTGAAGATATACGGCTCGTTTTTATAGCGGTCTGCTTCTTCTGAATTTTTGGAATGATTGATCGGATTAATCAGCGCGAAAAGTTCCGCCGCCAAATCTGGATTTCCGGCGAGCGCGTAGGCAATGACTGTCCAGAGTGCGCCGTGCGCGTATTGCCCGCCGTTTTCGCGCACGCCGGGAACGTAGCCTTTGATGTAACCGGGTTCGAGCTTGCCCGTATCGAACGGCGGCGTGAACAGTAAAATAATGCCGCGTTCGCGTTTTATTAAATGTTTTTCGACTGAATTCAACGCCGTTTGAGCGCGTTCTTTATCGCCCGCGCCTGAAATAACGCTCCAGCTTTGCGCGATGGCATCAATGCGGCATTCGTCGTTTTCCTTCGAGCCGAGCGGCGTTCCGTCGTCGAAATAAGCGCGGCGATACCATTCGCCGTCCCACGCATTCGCTTCGACATCGGCGCGAATCTTTTCGGCTTGCGCCAGATATTTTTCGGCTAAATCCGTTTCGTTTTGCATTTCGCAAAGCGTCGCAAATTCTTTCAAAACCGCGCACTGAAACCACGCGAGCCAGACGCTTTCGCCTTTGCCGTGAATGCCGACCTGATTCATTCCGTCGTTCCAATCGCCCGAACCCATCAAAGGCAAATCGTGCGCGCCGAATCGCAAACTGCGTTCGACGGCGCGGCGGCAATGCTCGAACAGCGTCGCTTCTTCGTCCGAAATGTTCGGAATGATATACATATCTTCCTCGTCGGGCGCGAGTTCGCGGGCTTCGAGAAACGTCAGTTTTTCCTGCAAAATCGAATCGTCGCCGGTCGCTTTCAAATAATGCGCGGTAACGAACGGCAGCCACAAAAGGTCGTCGGAAATTTTCGTTCGCACGCCGCGTCCGGTCGGCGGATGCCACCAGTGCTGCACGTCGCCTTCGCGGAATTGATGTTCGGCGGCGAGCAGAATTTGCTTTTTGACGATTTCGGGATTCGTGTGAACGAGCGACATCACATCCTGCAACTGATCGCGGAAACCGATTGCGCCGCCCGATTGATAAAACGCCGAACGCGCCCACACGCGGCAGACAATCGTTTGATAAAGCAGCCAGCGATTGACTAAAAGATTCGTCGCTTCATCCGGCGTTTTGATTTCGACGCGCGTTAAAGTTTTGTCCCAGAATGCTTTAACTTTATTTAACGCCCGGTAACATTCTTCGATATTACGAAAACGCTCGACAATTTCCCGCGCTTTGTCGTCGTTTTCGGTTTCGCCTAAAAGATAGATGATGACGGTTGTCTCAAACGGTTCGAGCTGTAAATTCGTGTGCGTCGCAAAACACGGATCGAGTTTCGGATTGCACAGATTTTTAAGATTTGTCCGCGACAACGCGAACGGTTTTTCCAAACTTCCGTTTCTGCCTAAAAATTCGCGGCGGTCGCAGGTGTAAGAATCGAGTTTCGCGTTCGTCGCCAGAAACGCCGAGCGATTGGCGAATTCGTTGTTGTAGCGATTATATGCGAATAAAACCTGATGATTCGTGTCAATCGCGGTAACGACGGACGGCGCGGATTTTTCGCGCTGAACGCCCATTACCAGTTCGTTAAAATTCCAAAGCGAAAGCCGGCGACGCGCGTTCGATTTATTTTCGATTCGCAAAACAGCGATTTTCACGGTTTCATCGAGCGGCACAAAAAACGTCGTGTCGTGGCTGATGCCGTTCGCGTTCAGGAGAAACTGCGAGTAGCCTTGACCGTGTTTGACGACAAAATCTTTTTTTGTCGGAACGGGCGAAGGAAGCGGCGACCAGAATTTTCCGGTTTCGTCGTCGCGCACATAAAACGCTTCGGACGGCTGATCCGAGACAAAATCGTTCGTCCACGTCGTCAAACGGTTTTCGCGGCTGTTGACCGACCACGAATAGCCCGCGCCCGATTCGGAAATCTGAAAGCCGAAATCTTTTTCGTTCGCAATCACATTCAGCCACGGCGCGGGCGTTTTCGCGCCGTTTTTCAAACTGATGACATATTCGCGCCCGTCTTCGGTAAAGCCGCCGAGACCGTTAAAAAGTTTGAGCGGCGGAATCCAAAGCGGCTCGTTTTCGTGTTCGATTGGCGCGGAAGTCGGAACGAGTTTCGCCGCCGTTTCATCGCGTTTGAATGGCTTTTTCAACTGCTCGACAATCGTTCCGGCTTCGGCTTCAAAAACGACGCGGGCAATCGCTTCAAAAAGTCTGGCATCTTCATCGGGCAGCATATTTTTCCGTAAAATAAAAACGCCTGCGGGTCTGTTGAGCCACTGCTGAAAGCCGCCGGTGCGAACGGCGAGATTTAATTCTTCCTGCACGTTTTGCGCGTAGCCTTCCGGGTGCAGATTCAAAATCACCAAATCGAATTTCAAGTTTTTGGAACGCAGATATTCCTGTCCGCGCAGCATTTGCTTGACGAAATCAAGATCGTCCGACGATTTTACTTTGACGAGCAGAATCGGAATATCGCCGCTCACGCCGTAAGCCCAGAGATTCGATTGAACGCGATTGTTGTAACGCACGATATTGTTCGCGGCGCGAAAATCGGCGGACGAATAAATCAAACGCGCCGCGACGGATTGAAACGCGATTGCTTCGTCGGCGGCGATTCGCAAATGCCTCTGTTCGACACGCGCCTTTGTCCAAGCCAGCGACGATTCGCGATCGAAAACATTCGGATTGTTGTATTTGTCGGCGAGCCGCAGGGCTTCGTCGCGTGTTTCGGCAATTCCCGTCGAAAAACAAATGCTCGCCTTGCCGCGCGGCGGAACGCGCAGGCGATAACGCAGACTGAAAATCGGATCAATCACCGCGCCGGTCGTTTTGGAAAGCGGTTCGCCATTTAAAATCGCCGCCGGATTCGCCGTCGCGCGATTGCGTCCCAGAAATTTCGCGCGGTCGGTTTCATATTCCGGCTCGCCGATTTTTTTGCCGTCAACGAGCGCGACGTGAACGCCGAAAACAGGCTTTTCCTTTTCCGAGCGCGGTCGCCGTCTGGCAATTAACGCTTCTTCCGATGCGACGTATTCGGTTTCGATAAAAAGATTGCTGAACGCCGGATGTGCCGCGTCCGCCGCCGCCGTGTTGAGAACGACTTCGGCATAGCTCGTCACGAAAATCTCGCGCGGTTTATCGCCGTGATTAATCAAAGTAACTTGCCGCATCTCGACGTTATCTTCGCTCGATACGATAACTTCGGTCTGCGTCGTTAAACCGAAATCGGCGCGGCGAAAGACGGCGCGGTCATCGGTAAATGCGGCTTCGTAATTTTCCGCCTTCGCGCCAATCGGCTGAACCGTTGCCGACCAATATTTTGAAGCGTCGAAAGCGTCATTCAGATAAATGAAACTGCCCCAATTATCGCGCGTCGCATCCTCGCGCCAGCGCGTGACCGCCGTATTCTCAAACGTCGAAAATCCGCCGCCCGCGTTCGTCATCATCACCGAATAATTTCGATTGGAAAGCATCTGAATTTGCGGCTGATTCGTGTCGGCGGTCTTGAAAACGCGCCGCGCGACGGGCGTTTGCCGCCGCAGTTCGATTGAAGAATTATCTTCGAGATTCGTTTCGATCAGCGGCGCGCTCTGCACGGCGCGTTCCTGTAGAAGAAGTTCGACGGCTTTGATCATCGAATCGCGGTGAAAACGATTCTGCATAATTTTATCGTGAAGAACATTATGCAGAGCGAGAAAACTCATTCCCTGGTGATGCGCCATATAATTTTTGACGACGGCGAATTTTTTGTTTTCCGGTACGCGCTCCGGCGTGAAATCTATCGCTTCGTAAAATCCGTAATTGCCGAGAGCCGCGTCCGTTTCGAGCCGCCGCAAATTTTTGACCGCTTCCTGCGGCGCGATCATCGCCGCCAGAATGGTCGCATACGGCGCGACGACCAAATCGGCGCGCAGCCCGCGCTTTAATCCCAAACCCGGAACGCCGAACGGCGCGTATTGATAATTAAACTGCAAATCGCGGGCGTTATAAGCCGACTCGGAAATTCCCCACGGAGCGCGCGTCAAATCGCCGTATTCGATTTGACGCTCGACGACGGCGCGATACGTTTGATCGAGCAGAGTGCCGGAAAATGATCGCATCACGAGCAAAGGCATCAAATATTCGAACATCGTTCCCGACCAAGAAACGAGCGCGCGACCGCCCGAAAGCATCGTTTCGGCGCGTCCGAGCCGAAACCAATGCGACGGCGGAACATCGCCTTTGGCAATGGCGAAAAAACTCGCCAGCCGCGCTTCCGAAGCAAGCAAATCGTAACAGCCGCTGTCCAGCCGGTTGTCCGAAACATTGTAGCCGATGGAAAAAAGTTTTTGTTTCGGTTCGATTAAAAACTTGAAATTCATCGCCCGCGCGAGCGTTTCCGCCTGCCGCGCCGCCATCTCCAGACGAGCGATAAATTGCGCGGCGAATTCGGCTGAACGGCGCGCTTCGGCGGTCAGCTCACCGGCGCGGCGCGTTTCGCCTTCGAGAGTTACGGCGGCGAGCCGGTCGCGCAAATCGCGTAACGAACGAATGCCGCTCAAAGCGGAGAAAACGGCTGTTCCGAAATAGTGCTTTTTCAAAAACTTGCGCCACGAGAAAAATTCATCGGCATCTTTTTGCAGACTGTTTATTTGTTCGTCGAACGAATCGAGCCAGGCGTTAAAATCTTTATATTCACGCGCCGCGCCCGCAATCGCTTTGCCGCCGACCGCGCCGCGCAAATTTTCGAGCAAGCCTCGCAAAATCGTCCATTCCTGGGCAAAAGCGTTCGCGCTCGTTACTTTCGCTAAAAACGCGCGAATCGTTTTGCGGTGCGCGGTGATTTCACGAACATATTCGTCGCGGTCTTCGCGCGGAATTTTTTCGATGCGTCTGAGGCGCGTTGAAACTTCGTGCCAGCCGTCAATCAAACCTTCCTGAATTTTCCCGGAAAAAATCGGCGCGTCAATTTTTTCCAGAAGGCTTTGTTTCAAGGCGATCAAATGACCGGCGAGGTTGCCGCTGTCAACGGTCGAAACATAGCGCGGCAAAAGCGGTTCGAGCGTTTCGGTGTTATACCAATTGAGCAGATGACCGTTGAATTTTTCGAGTCGCTGAATAGCGTTAAGCGTGTTTTCCGTTCGTTCGAGCGTATCGGTCAAGCCCAGATAGCCGAAATCATTTGCGGCGATATTGGCAAGAAAAAGCAAACCGATATTCGTCGGCGAAGTGCGCCGCGCGACGAACGGTTCGGGGTCTTCCTGAAAATTATCGGGCGGCAGAAAATTGTCGTCCGCGCCGATAAATTTTTGAAAAAATCGCCACGTTTGGCGGGCAATCGAACGCAGTTCGTCAATTGAATCAACTGTCAGCGGCTCATCTTCGCTGATTTTTAGTTGGTTGACGTAGTAGACAAAAAACGGCGAAATCATCCACAAGACGATAAAAGGCGCGGCGACGAACAGCGCGTTCGGATGAAAAACGGCGACGAACGCAAGCACGGCACCGCTCGTAAAAATCGCCGTTTTCATAAATCGCCAGCTCGAAATTAAATCGCCCTTACTTGATTGTTCGATTTGGGCGGCGGTCTGCCATTCGAGCAGATTGCGGCGCGAAATATAGACGCGCCAAACGGTTCGCGCAATCGCGTCAATCATCAGATAAGCCTGATGCGGCAGAAAAATCAGCGTCAGAAAAAATTGCAGCGTGTTGAGAATGATTTCGCTCGAAAATCCTTCGAGCCGGTTTTCCCAATTGATACCGCGCGGATGGGCGAGCAACCCGCTCGAAACGTGCGCGTAAACCGGAAAAGCCAGCACGAATACGAGCAGCAGCGTCAAAAAAAGCGGCGGCGCGGGCAGAACGATCCAGGCGGCGGCGAACAAAAGAAAAACGCTCGGCGCGATCAAACTGCGTCGCAGATTATCGAAGATTTTCCAGCGCGAAACAAGCGATAAAATATTTTTCGTTTTGCCGCCGTCCGCTTTCGGAATTCTGCCGGCGAGCCACGGCAGAAGCTGCCAGTCGCCGCGCACCCAACGATGCTGGCGTTTGGCGTGCGCTTCGTAAAGCGCGGGATAATCGTCGAAAAATTCGACATCGGAAACGAGCGCGGCGCGGGCGAAAATGCTTTCAAAAAGATCGTGGCTCAAAAGGCTTTCCGGCGGAATGCGGTTCTCGAGAGCCTTTTCAAAAGCATCCACGACATACAAACCTTTGCCCGTGTAAATTCCCGCGCCGTAAAGGTCTTGGTAAACGTCCGAAGCGGCGGTCGTGTATGGATCGAGTCCGACAAAACCAGCCATCATTTGGGCAAAAATTGACTGCGCCGCGCTTTCGGCGGTGATGCTGACGCGCGGCTGTAAAATTGCGTAACCACGCGTTAAACGATTGCCTTCAAGTTGCGGCTGATTGAGCGGATGCGCCGCAATGCCGACGAGCTTTCGCGCCGTTCCGGGCGGCAGTTTCGTATCCGAATCGAGCGTGATGACGTATTTGATTGCCGCCGCTTTTTCCTGCGGAAGCGTGGCGACGATAAAGCTCGTATCCTTCGCGCCGCGCAAATAGTGATTGAATTCCTCGATTTTGCCGCGTTTGCGTTCCCAACCGATCCATCGGCGTTCGGTTTCGCTCCACAGACGCTTGCGGTGGAAAAGATGAAAACGCGGTTCGCTGTCATTCATCTCGCCCGCGTGTCGTTCGTTCAGCGCGGCGAGTTCGTCACGCGCGAATTCGATTATCGCCGCGTCCGTCCGTATTTCTTCTTTGTCCGCGTCGTTGAAATCGCTTAAAATCGCGTAATAAAAACGCTCGTCCTGATTCGCCAGATAATGAACCTCGAGACGATTGAACATTTCGCGCACGGCATCGAAGCTGCCGAACATCGTTGGGATAACGATCATCGCGCGAGCATCTTCGGGAACGCCTTTGGCAAAATTCATTTTCGGCAAAACGGTCGGCGCGAGAATTTTCATCATCAGCCAATTGACGAAGCTGACCGCGAAGGTCGCCGCCGGAACGTGCGCGAGGACGAACGCCAAAACGAGCAAAGGCAGACTCGCCCCGTATCGCCAAACAATCGCCGTCGTCGAAACCGCGAAAATTAACGTGATAAGAAAAATCGGCGCGATGTATGACAGATTCGGATGATTTTTCAAAGTCCGCTGAATCGAATCGCGCCGGTTCGGACGATACGCGAGTTCTTTTTCAAACGCCGCGCCGCCGTCATCAAGCAGATAAAAACCGATGTGTTTTTGAACGTCTGAATTATTGCCGTCGGCTTTGGCGGCGATTTCGATGACGCGCCCGGCGATTTCGATTTCGTTTTTGTTTCCGCGGCGGGCGAGCTTTTCAATCTTCCGGCGATAGCGGTTTCTGGTTTCAAAATCCATCTGCGAATAAATTTTCGCCGGATCGCGTCGCAGAATCGTTTCGACATAGCTTGTCCGCTCGAAAAATTCGCTCCAGTCAAACGATTTTATCCAGCGAAAACTGTTGACGATATTGCCGGTCGTCACGACGAGCGCGGCGGCTTGATTTTGGTCGAGCGCGAAAAGCTCTTCGACCGAAAAGCCGCTTTCCTTGATTTCCGTTTCGATCACGTCGAGAAACGGCACGATTTTTTCGTCCTGATTTCGCAAGCGGCGAATGATCTGCACGATCCACGCCGAACTCAACTGTTTTCTCGAAGCGAAAAATTTCTGAAGGCGCGAAATTTGTTCGTAAATCGTTTCGCGGTCGCTGACGAGAATCTGCCTTGCGAAATCGCGCGCGCTTTTCTGCTCGTAGCGGATTTCCTCGCTCAAAACGCAGACGCGGCGCAGGTTTTCAATTAAAACAAGCCGCAGCATAATCGGTAAAGCCCAAATTTCGCCGATGGTCAGAGGCGCGCCGCTTTTCTGATAAACGTCAATTAAATAAGCGAGCGAATCGCCGTTGAGATTGCTGTCGGTATGCGTTATGAGAGCGACGGCGAGCGAATAAATGCGCGGAACGGAATTGTTCTGAGAATCAGCCAGCTTCGGCAGTTGGAAATAAAATTCCTTCGGCAAATCTTCCTGAATTTCCCTGATTTGATCGAGAATTATGAAGTAGTTATCAACAATCCATTCTTCGGTAACGGAAAGAATTTTATCCTGATTCGTAATCTGCGTTAAGGTTTTATATGCGGCGGCGAGAATTTTTTTATTTTCGTCGAAACGCTCGAAAAATTTTTTGTCGCCTTTTTCGTCGAAAAGAACCCGGTGATTTTCCGTCATCTCGACGGCGACGGCTTCCAAATGCCGCGTTCCCTGAATTTCGACGCGAAGCGGTTCTTCGCGGTTTTGAAATAAAGTTTTATCCTTCGGTTCAGCCGAGCCTCTCACTAAAACCGTATCCATAAAATGCGATTTGCAAAATTAGTGTTGAGTAATAGAATTATTTGAAATCTTTGACGGAATCGAATTGGCAAAAGCCTCGTCGTTAGATTTTTTAGCCGGTTCGCTATTTCCGACCGCGTTATCCGCAATCGGAATGTCGAGATTGATTTTTTTCCTCGACAGAAAATCGGCAATCGGTTTGCCGAGCCAACTGAAAAGAAGCGCGACGAGCAATCCGCCGAAAGATAAAATCAGAGAGGCTTTGCCCGCAAAATTATGCGGCGAATTTTTGATAAAACAACCGGCGAGAAGCATCGCCAAAGCCAAAATATTGCCCGTGCCTTGATACAGCTTGACCCGCTTGGCTTGCGTTCCGAACGGAAGCGACAGCCATTTAATTAAAAGAAAAAGTAAACTAATCGAACAAACGCTGATACCGACCGCAAAAAAGGGAAGTGAATTAAGAACAGGAAACTTCGTATCAGTCAACGAAAGAGTAAATTCTCTGAAAACGTCAAAAAATAAGAACAGTAATCCCAAAGTGAAAAGTTTGGCAAATAAATCCAAGCCGAAAATTCTGTTAGACATAATACACCCTTGTAAAAAATAAGATCCGGGATACAAATAATCTCGCTCTTAAAATGGTTTCTACAGTACGTCCGCAGATCCGATTTTATTCGATACCTGTAGATTATAACATAAATTATAAAGGTGTTTCAGCCGAAGTCGAAATGATTGAAGCAGCATTTTTTGCAAGATTTTGCCCGTCTCTGATGCAGTTTGCGTGAATATGCGCTGTCAATATTTTGAGCGGTCAACGTTCTCCTCAATCAATCGGTCAACCTTCTCCTCAATCAATATTGCGTATAAAAATAAAAAGAGAAAATCCGATATTAATAATATCGAATTGAAATTTGGCTCTAATTAACTATTGATTTTACTTCTATTGCTGAGAGAAAAAGACTCGGCAGGTCGGTAAATGCGTCTTTTCCAGGAATTCGCCGATAGTGAGTTAATGGTTAGAATTTTGCGCGCTCGGCTTGGGAAGATTTTTGTATTTCATCGAGATATTTTCAATATTGACTATTTCCCACTTTCGCAGCATCCAGCCGGTTTGTAGCTCCCAATCAATACGAATTTTTCCTGCGAGCGAGCGTTGATCTCGAGAATATTTTGCCGAACTTGTTTTGATGTCTAAAACTACGGTTGCGCGTATGCCGTTTATTTGTTTTTCGACGATGCCGATTTCCTTCGGCTCATCTTCGTCGAAAGTCCAGCCGATCGGCTCGGCGGCTGCGTTTTCTTCCGGCACTTTCCTGACGCGCGTTCCATTGATGCGTTCGCGGATCATCTCTTCAGTGATTTCGGGTATATCGTTTGATGCGGGAGCCGAATCATTTTGTTTGCCGTCGCTCTGTGAAGACGGCGCGCAGCCGAACGAGCAGGCGAGCAGCAAGCCTAACCCTAAAAATGATGAAAGTATGACGGCTTGGCGCGCCGCATTCCAAACGCGCCGAATCCGACCTCTCATCGGCAGTAAAAATTCCTCAGGGTGCATATCTTTCGAGTTAGTCGGCGGCATAGCTAATCTCCATTCGGCGAATATGACGGCTTGCGAGAAACAATACGACAACCGTAAATAGAAACAAACTCGGCACGGCAATCCACGCGGGCGTTGGTTCAACCAGCACCGCAAACGGACCTTCGGGCATCGAAACCGGCACGAGCGATTGCAGATAATGAATCACGCTGATCTTTTTCAAGAGCGGCGGCAGCAGAAAATTGATCCATTCCCAGCCGTAGAGCAGCAAAGCCGGAATGATCGGGTTGCGAAAAAACAGCCCGACGAGCAGAAAGACCGCGCCGTAGCCGATGCAGGCGAGAATTGTTACGCCGAGGTAAGCGAGCATTTGACCGAAGCCCGCGCCGCCCGAAAAATATCTGGCGGATTCCGACGGAAAAAGCCAAAAATATAAAATCAACATCGAGCCGACGGTCGTGATGCTGAATAATACGATGGCGGCGATCAGCCCTGACAGATATTTTCCGACGACGAGAATTTCACGGCGAACAGGCGCGAGAAAATAATAATGCAAACTCCGGTCAATTACCTCGCCGCGAAAGAGGTTCATAAAAACCCACGCGCAGCCGAAAAAAACGAGGGTGCGAAGAATCAGCCCGCCGTAGATTGCCGCATAAACCTGACTCAGTTCGTTGAAGTTTTCCATTTCGTCGGTTGGCGGCGGAAAAAGCGCGAGCATTGACAGCAGGACGAGCGGCAGTCCGGCAATCAGATAAAGCAGAAAAGCGCGGCGGCTCAAAAAGTTTTTCCTGATCTCGATACTTAAAATCGCCAATGCCTGCCGCGCCCGCAGTGACCGCGAAGACGCTCGCGCATTCGGTTGATGCATCTCGGATACGGCTGATTGTTCTTTGATTTCTGCGGTTGAATTCATCAAATTTGCCCTCCGTCAGACGTGATTAAGTATTGATAGACGGCGTTCAAATCGTCGTCAACGGGCGCGACTGATTCGACTTGCAGATTCTGCTCGGTGATAATTTTGTTAAGCAAAAGATAAAAATCATCCGGTCGGCGCGTTTTGACGAACAAGCCGTTGCGGTCGTCGTGGATGCGGGCTTCGACCGTTGATTCATGTTCAAACAGACGCGCGGCTAAAATTTGCGGTCGGTCGCAGCGAATCAAAATCTGATT
>CAXTMQ010000090.1:0-15065 GCA_964245305.1 uncultured Pyrinomonadaceae bacterium | reverse complement strand
AATGATTGCCGCGCAAACTCCGTTTGCCGGAAATTCGATGTCGGAAACTTTCGCCAATTTAATCAACAGCGAGCCGCCGCCGCTTTCGAGATTTGCCTCCGTGCCGGATGAACTGCAAAGAATCGTTGCCAAAACGCTCCGCAAAAATAAAGCCGAGCGTTATCAAACGATGAAGGATTTATATGCGGATTTAAAAATTCTGCAAAAACGAATCGAATTTGAAAGCGAACTCGACAAGTTCGGTCAAACGGAAAAACCGGCGAACGACGCAGACCGGAAAACAAAGGCATATGAACCGGCAACGGATATTTTGCCGCCCGCGTCCGCCAAAACTTCGGCGGACGCGACGCAAAAATCAATCGCCGTTCTGCCGTTTGCCAATATGAGCGCGGATGCGGAAAACGAATATTTCTGCGACGGTTTGGCGGAAGAATTACTGAACGCGCTGGCGAAAATTAAAAATCTGAAAGTCGCGGCACGAACTTCAGCTTTCTCATTTAAAAACCGCAGCGTTGAGGTCGGCGAAATCGGCAAAACTTTGAAAGTCAATACGATTCTCGAAGGCAGCGTCAGAAAATCGGGCAATCGTCTACGAATCTCCGTCCAGCTCATCAATTCGGCAGACGGCTATCAAATATGGTCGAAACGCTACGACGGCGAACTTAAAGAGATTTTCGATTTGCAGGACGAAATAACTTTAGCGGTCATTGACGAATTGAAAGTACAGTTTTTGAGCGGCGAAAAAACCGCAATTCGTCATCGTTACGCCGATAACGTGGAGGCTTATCAGCTTTATCTGAAAGGTCGTTTCCATTTTCTCAAATTAACGCCCGAAGAAACCGAAAAAGGAATTGCGTATTTTCGGCAGGCGATTGAAATAGATCATTCTTACGCGCCCGCCTACGCCGGACTGACCGCCGCGTATGTCACTTTTCCGATGACCTGCGATTCGCCGTCGGCGGAGTTTTTCCCAAAAGCGAAAGCGGCGGCGCACAAGGCAATCGAGATTGACGATACACTGTCCGAAACTTATTCCGCGCTTTTTTGGGCGACTTTCTGGTATGACCGGGATTGGAAAACCGCCGAAGAACAATGTCTGCAAGCCATTAAACTCAGCCCGAATAGCGGCGACGCTCACGAAGCCTACGCGCATTTATTATCAAACGTCGGGCGACACGCGGAAGCACTCGCCGAAATCAAACGCGCCCGCGAACTCGACCCGCTTCACTTGCGAATCAACGCGCTCGAAGGACAATTTCTGCTGCACGCCGGAAAAATTGACGAAGCCCTCGAACCACTGCGAAAAGCTCTCGAATTGCTGCCGTTTTTCTGGCTCGCGCATTTATTCACGGCAAGCGTTTATATCGAAAAAGGAATGTTCGCGGAAGCCGTCGAGTCCGCCGGAAAAGCGCGGCAGTTTTCCGGCATCAGCACTCATCCAATCGCTTTCGCCGGTTACGCTTTAGCCAAATCCGGCAAGACATCGGAAGCCCGGTCAATGCTCGAAGAGCTGTTGGATTTATCAAAAACGCGCTACGTTCCGTCTTATAATATCGCAATGATTTATAACGGATTAGGCGAACGCGAGGAAGCGTTAAGTTGGCTGGAACGCGGATTTGAAGAGCGCGACGCGCGAATGGCTTTTCTAAAAGTCGAACCGAAATGGAGCAATTTGCGCGACGATGCGCGGTTTGTCAATTTAATGAAAAAAATGAACTTTGAATAGTCGCAACAACTTTTCGCTTGTTAGAATTCAAAGTGATTTTATAATTTTTATCGAGGAAATTTTAATGGAATGGTTATCCGACCCGTCAGTCTGGATCGCGTTTGCGACTTTGACGGTTTTAGAATTGGTTCTCGGCATTGACAACATCGTTTTTATCTCGATTTTGGCGGGCAAACTGCCGCCCGAACAACAATCGAGGGCGCGTTACATCGGGCTTGGTCTAGCTTTGGTGATGCGCGTCATTCTGCTGTTTTCGTTGACTTGGGTGATCGGCTTGACCGCGCCTTTGTTCACGGTTTTCGGACAGGAAATTTCGGGACGCGATTTGGTTTTGCTCGTCGGCGGTTTGTTTCTCATCGGCAAAAGCACGCACGAAATTCACGGCTCGCTCGAAGGCGCAGACGGACACAAAACCGCGAAAATTTATGCTTCGTTCGCGGGTGTTCTCGTGCAAATCGCGCTGCTCGACATCGTGTTTTCGCTCGACTCGGTGATTACGGCAGTCGGAATGGTTGACCGCATCGAGATAATGATCGCGGCGGTCGTCGTTACGATTTTGTTTATGATGGCGTTCGCCGCGCCCATCGGCGCGTTCGTCCAGAAACACCCGACCGTGAAAATGCTCGCCCTGTCGTTTCTGCTTTTAATAGGCGTAACTTTAATCGCGGAAGGCTTCGATCAGCACATTCCGAAAGGCTACATTTATTTTGCGATGGCGTTTTCGGTTCTCGTCGAAGTTTTGAATATGCGCCTCAGAAAAAATAAAGACGAACCCGTTCACCTGCGCGACTCATACACCGACAGCGGCGACACGAACGAAGCCGATGTAAAAATCTAATTATAATTATTGTACGATCAAAAAATCTTGCGGCATTTCTGCTGCAAATTCAAGTCTTTGATTGGTTGCCGGATGATTGAAAGCGAGTTTGTAAGCGTGCAGACAAAGCCGCGAATAATCGCGCCCGCCGCGTTTTTTATCGCCGATGATCGGATGTCCGATGAATTCGCAATGAATCCGTAGTTGATTGGTTCTGCCCGTTACCGGCTTCATTTCGAGTAAGGTTGTGTCGGCAAATCTCTGCAAAACGCGAAAGCGCGTTTCGGCATATTTGCCGTCGGCTTTGACGTTCCAATGTTTCGTTTCCGCAAAACGTCCAATCGGCGCGACGATTTCGCCCGCGTCTTTTTTCAAAACGCCTTCGACCAGCGCGAGATAAGTTTTCTCGACTCGTTTGCGCTCGAAATGATCCGACAAAACCCTGTGAGCGCGAGCCGTTTTCGCAATCAGAAGCAAGCCGGAAGTTTTCTTATCGAGACGATGAATCAAGCCGGGACGAATGATTTTGGAGCTTGGATTTTCCTGTTTTGCAGTTCTTTTTTGAAGAGTTTCTTCGTTCAAATAAAACGAAAGCGCATTTAAAATCGTGCCGTTTTTTTCGCGGTGCGTCGGGTGAACGAGCATTTCGGCGGGCTTGTTGACGATGAGAAATTCCGCTTCTTCATAAACGATGTCGAGCGCAACCGCTTCGGGGCGCATCGCCGTTTCACGCGCCAGATCAACTTCGATTTCGACGAAATCGTTTTGTTTCAAAATCGTGCCGGAATTAATCGAAAACCCGTTGACCTCGCATTTCCCGTCTTTAATCACATTTCGCAGATACATCTTGCTCAGGCTGTGAAATTTATCAAATAGAAAATAATCGAGCCTTTGCCTGTGAAAATGCGGTTCGACTTGAAAATAAATTTTTTGTTCCACGTTTGCCGTCATCGCCTTTTTTCAATTATAACAAATGCAGAACCGCCCATAGCGAAACAATCGAAATCAAAATCCAGAGCAAAACGCCTTGCGCGAGCGGTTTGATGCCGACCGCTTTTAGCGTTTCTCTCGAAAGGCTCGCGCCGATTAAAAAAAGCGTTACCGTCAATCCGGCTTTGGCGAGATTGACAAGCGATTCATATAAACTTTTCGGCACAATCGCGGGCAGATAAGTTCTGAGAACGGCGGCAAGCAGAAAGAAAAAGATAAAATACGGAATGACGATTTTGGTTTTCTCCGAACGATAAAAAATCGAGAATAAAAGCGCGACGGGCGCGATCCACAAAGCGCGGGCGAGTTTGACGGTCGTCGCAATCGCCAACGCCTGCGCGCCGTAACTCTGCGCCGCGCCGACTACCGAACTCGTATCGTGAATCGCAATCGCCGACCAAATGCCGAATTGATTTTGCGACAAGTTAAAATAATGTCCGATTGCCGGAAAAACAAAAAGCGCGATTGAATTCAAGATAAAAATCGTGCCGAGAGAAACGGAAATCTGCTCGCTTTCGGCGGAAATTGCAGGCGCGACCGCCGCAATCGCGCTGCCGCCGCAAATCGCCGTGCCGGAAGAAATCAGAGCCGAAGTTTTTTCTTCGATTTTCAAAAATTTGCCCAAGAAATAGCCGATCAAAATCGTGCCGAAAATCGTCGCCAGCGTGAACAAAATTCCCTGCTTGCCCGCTTCCCAAATCGCGCCGAGATTCATCCCGAATCCGAGCAGAACGACCGACGATTGCAGTAAAATGTTCGTCGCGTTTTTTGTCTGCTCAGGAAACGGATTGCCGACGGTCAACGCCAAAATCAAACCTAAAATCAGAGCAATCGGCGGTGACGCGAAAGGCGTGAGACACGCGATGATGCAAAGGATAAAAATAATTTTTCGCCAGAGCATAAAATTATTTGAGAGTTGTCGCAAAGAAAAAGGAGAAAAATATTTAACTCTTCTCCTAAAAACATTTCCAACTTATTCACTCTTTCACTCTTATTTCGCCTTTCCTTGACTGGCGACCGCTTCCTGCGCGGCTTTGATCGCTTCCTGATCACCGAGATAATGGCTTTTCGTCGGCTTCAAATCTTCGTCCAATTCATAAACGAGCGGAATGCCGGTCGGAATGTTGCGATGCACGATGTCTTCGTCGGAAATCGTGTCGAGATATTTGACGAGCGCGCGCAGAGAGTTGCCGTGCGCGGCGATTATCAAACGCTTTCCGGCTTTTATTTTCGGCGCGATTTCCGTTTGATAAAAAGGCACGACGCGCTCGACCGTTTCCTTTAACGCTTCGGCTTTCGGAAATTTTCCCGCTTCGATTCCCGCATATCGCGCGTCTTTGCCGAGCCAGCGTTCGTCCGATTCTTCCAAAAGAGTCGGCAAAGTGTCGTAACTTCTGCGCCAGACTAAAACCTGTTCTTCGCCGTATTGTGCGGCGGTTTCCATCTTGTTCAAACCTTGCAGCGCGCCGTAATGCCGCTCATTCAAAAGCCAGGATTTCGTTTCGGGAATCCACATCAAATCCATCTCGTCCAAAACGATCCAGAGCGTTCTGATGGCGCGTTTCAAAACCGATGTATAAGCCTCGTCAAACACGAAACCTTCGGCTTTTAAAAGCTGCCCGGCGGCTTTCGCTTCGCTGCGCCCTTTCTCCGACAAATCAACATCCTTCCAGCCCGTAAAACGGTTTTCCTTGTTCCATTCGCTTTCGCCGTGTCTGATTAAAACTAATTTGTGCATATTTTAATACGTTCAAGATTCAAAATTTCACTTCAATTCTAATAGTTTAATTTAGCGCAGAAGTTTTGTTAAGTTTGGCTTCCGGTAAGCGAAAAAGAAATTTCTCGTCATTTCGCACATCTCGGAAAAGGATTTTCCAACTGTGAATCAAACAAAGTTTCGCCGACGGCGCAGATGACGACTTTTTTGACGGTCGGAAATTGTTTGGCGGTTCGCTCAATCGCTTCCTGAAAAATATACGGCGCGAGCGAGCCGTAATTGGTTTGGTTCGGCGGCTGTGAAAATCTGACGATTGCCGTGCCGTTTATTAAATTCACGCCTTCAAATTTCATTCCGAAGGTCGCGCCGGTAAAACCGCTTTGTTTTGATGATTCGTCCGCGCCGGCAAATAATAATTCGAGCGTCGGACGCAGCGGCGCAATCGCTTCCTGACGTTTGATCGTTTTGCCGACCGCCATCAAAAAATAATTTTTGCCTTCGGGCGGCTTCTCGTTCGGCAGCCATTCGTAAACGACGACATCTTTGTATTCGCTTTCATATTCCCGCGCTATTTCTTCGTTGGTTTTGTTATAAATAACTTTGTTTTTGAGAATTTCCTTTAAATCGTAAGTTCGAGTTTTATCGGGCGCGATTGTCGTCGGCTTGGCAATCGCCGATTTGTTTTGCGCGTTCCAATCTCGTTTTTCGATTATCCGTTCCCATTTTTCTTCGCTATAAAACGCGAGCTTAATCTTGTCGCCTTTGATTTCGGTCAATTCGCTGAACCTTTCGTAAAAAATTTCTCCGCGTTTCGGATCAACGACGGCGAAATACGACGCGCCGAGTCCGCCGTCGGCTAAAGCGACTAAAAGAACGGTCGCGCCGCTGCTCAATTTTGCTTCGGTCAAGCCTGTGATGCCTGTATATTCGGACAAAATTTTTCGCGCTTTACCGGTTTTCGCGTCGTAAATTCGCAAAGATTGTCCTTCGTTCTCAAAACCGCCCGCGCCGTCCGCGCCCGAATAAACTATTTCCTTGCCGCCGCTGACGATCCAAGCGTCAATCGCGCCGTCGGCGATTTTTTTCTTTTTTCCGTTGACCTTGATAAAAAGTTTGCCCGAAAAACCGCTGCCCATTTCGCTTTCGATGTTGAACGAAGCAATCGGCGAAGTCTGGGCGAAGGCGATTGCGGAAAACCCGAAAAACGTCGCCCAAAAAAATGAAAAGATAAAAGTTCGTTTCATAAATTTACAAAAATCTCCGCTTGTTAGAACGACTTTTTCAAAATGCTTTGCGCTTCGCCGATCAAATAAAGCGAGCCTGTAACGCAAATGAACGAATGATTGTTCTCGTTGTATTTTTCATTAATTCGCTTTGCCGCATCAAGCGCGCCGGAAACATTTTCGACTGAAAACAGTTTTGATTTTTCGACAAATTTTTCCGCGATTCGCCGCAAATTTGCCACTGTTTCCGAACGCGAATTTTCAGGCTCGGTCAAAATTAAATTTTCGGCGAGCGGAAATAAGATTTTGGCGATTTCATCTAAATCCTTATCTTTCATCACGCCAAAAATCATCGTTATATTTTCACTCGCAAAATTTTCGCGCAGATATTTTCCCAAAGCCTTCGCGCCCGCGACATTATGCGCTCCGTCGAACAAAAATTTCGTTTTTCGATATTCGCGCCATTCAAGCCGTCCGGCGTGTTCAGCAGTTTCGAGTCCTTCGACAATATCCTGATTCGAAATTTCAAATTTGAAATCCGAAATTAAAATTTCCGCCAAAGCGACGGCGACGCAGGCATTTTCTCTTTGATGCTCGCCCGCCAAACTCAAACTAATATTCGGATAAAAATCTTTCTTTGTCTTAATGCTGATTTCGAGCGAATCCTCAATAAAAATCTGACACGCGGCGAAAATCGGCGCGACTTTTTTTTCTTTGCAGCGTTTGAGAATTTGCTTGAGCGCGCTGCTTTTTTGATTCGCCAGAACGACCTTTGAATTTTCGTGAATAATCGCCGCTTTTTCCGCCGCAATTTTTGCGAGCGTGTCGCCCAAAATTTGCTGATGATCAAAATCAATCGGCGTGATTGCGGCGATTTCGGCTCGCGCCGCCGTAACCGAATCGAAGCGTCCGCCCAAACCCGTTTCCAAAATCGCCAGTTCGATTTTGGTCTCGCCAAATGCGGAAACGGCAATCGCCGTCATCTGTTCAAAAAACGTCGGAACGCTTTCGAGTTCGTTTTGCACGACTAAATTTTCGGAAATTTTTCTGACAAGCGTTGCGTGTTCGGCGAATTTTTCTTCACTGATTTTCGCGCCGTTGATGCGGATTCGTTCGCAGATCGAGATTAAATGCGGAGATATGTAAAGCCCTGTTTCGATACCGGCGGCGCGGCAGATCGCCTCTAAAAAAGCGCAGGTCGAACCTTTGCCGTTCGTTCCGGCGACTTGAATTTTGAGGAAATTCCGTTCGGGATTGCCGAGCGCGACAAAGAGTTTTTCGGTCGCTTCCAGACCGAATTTCATCGCCGCGACTTCGTTGCCGAGACTGTATAAATAATTGACCGATTCTTCAAAATTCACTTTGAAATCAGGCGGCGGTGATAATTGATTTGTCCGAGATGATAATTAAAATGCGTCAAAAGATGCAGCAGCATAAAATCCATCCGCTTTGTTTCGCCGTGTTTTTCGATTGGAAAATTTTTGTTTGCTAAGTCTTCGTCTGAAATTTTTTGCAAGCCCGTTTTGACCGCTTCGATTGTTCGATCAATATCTTGAATCAGCGTTTCGCGCGAAGCGTTTCGCGCCGCGAATTCTTCATCGCGGTTTCTGACATAGCCGGTTTCGCCGAGCGTCGCGCCGATGAAATGATTCAAATTGCCGATTAAATGCTGACACAGATTTCCGGCGCAGTTGCTGATTTGATTTTCCGTTTTCCATAAATCCGTTTCGTCCGCGTAAAGATTTATCTCGTCTTTCAATTTATTCAAATCGCGCTCGAAAATCATTTGCAAAGTATCTTTTAACATAAGAATTCCACCTCGATTTTTTATTGTAACAACGCCGCGCCGAACACACCCGCGCTGTCGCCGAGAGCGGGTTTGACGATTGGCGTTTTTAAAGTTCGATTATTAAAAACGTATTTTTTGACGCGCTCGTAACCTTCGGTATAAAGCGGATCGATATTGCCGACACCGCCGCCGATGACGATTAAATTAGGGTCGAGAACATTGATCAAAGTCGAAATCGCGCGTCCGTAAAATTCCAGCAGTCTTTCGATTGTTTCTGCGGCAAATCTGTCTTTCCCTGTTTGATAATTTGCCGAAATTTCTGTAAGCGTCAAAAATTTTCCGCTGATTCGCGCGTAAAATTTTTCGAGTCCCGTTCCCGAAATTACCGTTTCGACGCAGCCGCGCTTTCCGCAGTAACATAATTCGCCGTTTTCTTCTAAAATGTTGTGTCCCCATTCGCCCGCGATGCCGTGAACGCCTTCGATAATTTTATCGTGCGCGACTAAGCCGCCGCCAACGCCCGTTCCCATAATCACGCCGAAAATCAAATCGCGCTGCGGATACGTTTTTCCCGCGCCCATCAATGCTTCGGCAAGCGCAAAACAATTCGCGTCGTTGGCGAGTCTAATATTGATTTGCAAAGCTTCTTCGAGGTCTTTCCGCATCGGCTGTCCGTTCATCACAACCGTATTGCAGTTTTTCATCAACTGCGTTTCGGGGTCGAGAACTCCGGGTGTGGCGAAACCGATTTGTCGGGGTTTTTCGCCGACTTCGGCGGAAACTGTTTCGACGAGTTTTTTAATTTGGGAAATAATGTGCGAATAGCCCTTGTCGGCTTCGGTCGGAATACGGCGGCGGGCAAAAGTTTTTTCCGTATCAATCACGGCGCATTCGATTTTTGTGCCGCCCAAATCTATGCCCCAGAGCTTCATAGTTTTTCGTCGAAGACTTTTTCGTTCATCATAAAATCGAGCAAACGAACGAGCGTCGAACGCATTTCCCTTCTATCCACGACCATATCAACCATTCCGTGTTCGAGTAGAAATTCGCTTCTTTGGAAACCTTTCGGGAGCTTTTGGCGAATCGTTTGTTCGATTACGCGCGGTCCGGCGAAACCGATCAACGCCTTCGGTTCGGCGACGATAACATCGCCGAGCATCGCAAAGCTCGCCGTTACGCCGCCGGTCGTCGGATCGGTCAGAACCGAAATGAACGGCAAACGCGCGTCGTTTAGTTTTGCTAAAGAAGCGGAAATTTTCGCCATCTGCATCAAAGAATAAGTTCCTTCCTGCATCCGCGCGCCGCCCGACGCGGCGAAGATAATGACCGCGCCTTTCGTTTCCAGCGCGCGTTCGATTAATCTCGTGATTTTTTCGCCGACCGCCGAACCCATCGAGCCGCCGATAAACGACATATCCATCGCGCCCGCATAAGTTAAATGTCCGCCGACTTTACCTTTCCCGGAAACAATCGCTTCGGGCAAACCGGATGCTTCTTTTGCCTGTTTGATGCGTTCGATGTAAGGTTTCGTGTCTACGAATTTGAGCGGATCGCCGCTGGTTACTTCTTCATCAAGTTTTTCGTAATTGCTCTCGTCAAACAAAACGTCGAGTCGTTCGCGGGCAGGCATTCGGAAATGATACGCGCAATGCGTGCAGACTTGTAAGGATTCGCGCAGTTCGCGTTTGTAGAGATGATTTTCGCATTCCGGGCATTTGACGAAAATGCCTTCGGTTTTTACGCGCCGCTCTTCGTCGTTATTCTGCTCTTCGAGTTTCGGGTCTTTTCTGCTGAACCAAGCCATAATTTTTCAGAAGTTCTTTTTTTCGCGTTTTTGAATGTTTTCAAGATTAGCACAAGCGTAAAAACATTGAAAAAGACGCGCCGTTTCGTTATTTCAAAACTTCGATCATTTCTTGGTGAATTAAATTATTGCTCGCGCAGATCGGCGGCGCGTAGATGCTGAATTTTGAATCGTCGTAATACGAAACGCGACCGCCCGCTTCTTCGATCAAAAGCACACCGGGCGCGATGTCCCAGGGATTTAACCCTTCTTCCCAAAATCCGTCGAACCGCCCGCAGGCGACGTAAGCCATATCAATCGCCGCCGAACCGTCGCGTCGGATGCCGCGCGATTTATATGTAAAAGCGGTGAAATGTCTCGCAAAATCTTCGCGTTCTCTTGCGCTGTATGGAAAGCCGGTAATGAGCAGGGCTTCGCTCAATTTTTCCGTTTCCGAAACGCGAATCGGTTTGTTGTTGAGCGTCGCGCCGCCGTTTTTTTCCGCCGCGAAAAGTTCATCGCGCGTCGGATCGAAGGTTACGCCGACGACGATTTCGCCGTTGTGTTCGAGCGCGAGATTGACGGCGAAACACGGATAACCGTGCGCGAAATTCGTCGTGCCGTCGAGCGGATCAATAATCCATTTCCAACTCGCGTCCGCACCGGAATTATTTGATTCGCCCGATTCTTCGGCTAAAATCGAATGTTTCGGAAAGCGCGAACGAATGCGTTCGATGATAAATTTTTCAGAAGCGAGATCGGCTTCGGTGACGAGATTGATGTCGCCTTTTTTGGAAATTTCTATTTTGCGCCCGAATTTTTCGAGCAGAATTTGTCCCGCGTCACGCGCGATTTCGATGGCGAAGTTAAGCATTTTTATTTGATAAATCTCTCGCTCGTTCTCAAAAATTCCTGAACCTGCGCGTCCCAGAATTTCCAATCGTGAATGCCGGGCAGTTCGCGGAATTCGTGCGGAATTTTCTTTTCCAGCAACAGCGCGGAGAAATCACGGTTGGCGGCGATCAGACCGTCTTCCGTGCCGCAGGAAATATACATAAACGGCAGCGTTTTCATTTTATCGGCGGGCATTTCGCGCACGATGCCGAAAACGTCGTTTGTCTTGCGCGTCGGCGAATCGTCCGCGCTGTAGGTGTTTTTAATTGAATCAATCAACGCCTGCCATTTGCTCGCTTCTGCTTGTTTCTGCGTCAAAGTCGCCGCCATCAACGCGCCGCTGAATGAGCCGACGAGAACGAATTTTTCGGGATATTTCAAACCGAATTTGAGCGAGCCGTAACCGCCCATCGAAAGTCCGGCAATTGCTCGATGTTCGCGGTCGGAAATTGTTCGGAATTTTCGCTCGACTTCGGGAATCAATTCCTGCACGATGTATGATTCGTATTTGTCGTTCGGCAGGCTCGCGCTGTCGGTATACCAACCGTCGTTGCCTTCGGGCGTAACGATGATGTAATTGTATTTCGCGGCATATTCGGCGAGTTTGGTTTTGTCCGTCCAATTATCGAAATGTCCCGTCAAACCGTGCAGCAGATAAATTACCGGATAAGTTTTTTTCGCGGTCGGCGAATTGTAATCCGTCGGCAAAACAATGCGATAAGGCATCTCACGCGCCATCAACTTGCTGTTCAGCTTTAAATTTTCAACCGTCGAAACGGTCGTTATCATTTGAGTTTGCTGCGCTCGAACGGCAACGGCAAAACTCAAAAACAGCGCGAAAATATAAATTAAAAATCGGCGATTGTTTGATTTCATACGTTTGAAATGATTTTTAAATTACCCGAAAACCCGTCCGAACCAGCCTTTGTCTTCGTCGTGATGGACGATTTGCGCGAGTTCGCCCGCGTCGAGAAATACGCCGCCGCATTTGTTGCAGGCATCAATTTTGATCGTTTCAAAATCCGTTTCGACCAATTTGCCGTCGCATTTCGGACAATTCAAAGCGTTCACCGGTACGGTATCGCCGACTTTGGCGCGCATTTTTTCGATTAATTCCTGTTCGCGGCGGCGGAAATATTCGTTTTCCAAAGCGCGTCCGCGATCATCTAGTTCAACTGGCATAAATTATTTTCTCCTGAAAAATCTCGAATTTATTTAAAAAAGTAGCAAACAAAGCGACATCTTCCAAACGACCGATTTTGATTTCGCCGCGCCGCTTGTTTGAAACCGATTCGACTTTCAAACGTATCAACACATCACGCTTAAAATTTTTCGCGTTAAATTTTTCAAGAATATTTATGAATACAAAATCAACAAGGGTTAAATTTACGGCTTTTTTATTGATGTTTCTGCTGTCGCTGGCGCAAATCGCCAACGCCGCCAGACCGCTTTCGTTTTTGCCAGTCATTCCGCAAGACGATTCCCGAGTCAAAAAACTTCCGCCCGCCAATTTTATTCGCAGTCGTGAAATTGACGTGAAAAATGTCTCGATTGATTTACGTTTCGATTGGGAAAAAGAACAGGCTTTCGGCAGCACGATTGTCACGCTCGCGCCTTTCAAGGATTTGCAGACTTTCAATTTAGACGCGGCGGCGATGACGATTAATTCGGTGACGCTGGCAAACGGAACGCCTCTGAAATTTACATACGACGGCAAAAAAGACAACGATAATTTGACCGTTACGCTCGACCGCGTTTATAAAACCGGCGAAGATCTGGCGGTGAAAGTTGATTATCGAACGAACTACGTCAACACGGCTGACGCGGAAACCGCCATCGGCAGTTTCGGTCGCGGTCTGCGTTTTATCAAACCGACGGCGAACGAACCGAATAAACCGCGCCAAATCTGGTCGCAGGGCGAAACCGAATTTAACCGTTATTGGTTTCCGTCATATGACACGCCGAACGATTTTCGCACTTCCGAATTAACGGCGACAATCGAAAAACCTTACACGGTCGTCTCGAACGGCAAGTTGCTCGAAGTTAAAGACAACGGCGACAACACGCGCACGTTTCATTGGAAAATGGACACGCCTTATTCAAATTATCTGACCTCGATCGTCGTCGGCGATTACGCAGAAATCAAAAACGGCGAATACGAAGGCGTTCCGATCTATGCCTACGGTTATCCGTCCGAAGCGAAAGAAGTCGCCGCGACGACGAAAAATCTGCCCGCGACGATTAAGTTTTTCTCGGAAAAAACCGGCGTTAAATACGCTTATCCGAAATATTCGCAAACTTTTGTCGAAGATTTCGGCGGCGGAATGGAAAATATATCCGCGACGACGCAGATCGAAGAAATGATTCACGACGAGCGCGAACTGCTCGACGAAGACAGCGAATCTTTGCAGTCGCACGAACTCGCGCATCAATGGTTCGGCGATTATGTCACGACGCGCGATTGGGGACAAATCTGGCTCAACGAATCGTTCGCCACCTATTTTCAGGCTCTCTGGGACGAAGAATTTAAAGGTCACGATTTCTTTCTGCTCGACGACGTTCATAAAAATCAGCAGACGACCTTAAACACCTGGAATCAAGGCAATCGCCGTCCGATTGTGACGAAATATTACGCCAACAAAGACGCGATGTTCGACAACTACGCTTATCCCGGCGGCGGCTCGGTTCTGCATATGTTACGCAAACATCTCGGCGACGAAATGTTTTTCAAATCGCTGAATCGTTATCTGACGCACAACGCGCATCAGCCGGTTTCGACCGAAGAACTGCGAATTGCGATTGAAGAAACGAGCGGGCAATCTATGGATTGGTTTTTCGACGAATGGCTTTACAAAATGGGACATCCGATTTTTGAAATCACGAAAAACTACGACGCGGCGAAAAAGCAGTTGATCTTAAACGTCAAACAAACGCAGAAAATTGACGCGAACAACGAATTTCCGCAAACCGAATTTTTCCAGACTTTCGTTGATGTTGAAATTGACGGCAAAGTAAACAGAGTCTGGCTCAAACCGCAAGCCGAAAATATTTTTACGTTCGATTCCGCAAGCGAACCGAAGCTCGTCAATTTCGATTACGAAGGAACACTTTTGAAGGAAATGAAGTTCGACAAATCCGTTGACGAACTCGTTTATCAGGCGACGAACGACAAAGATGTAATCGGCAGGCAATGGGCGATGTCCGAGCTTTCCAAAAAAACGGCGGGCGATACGACGAAGATTTTAGCGGCTTACAATCGCATTGCCGCGAACGATTCTTCGTGGATACTGCGCCGCTCGGCAATCGGCGCAATCGCGCAGCTTCTCGCGCCCCAAAATCCAAACGCCGCTCTGCAAATTAAACTCGACGCGGCAACCGAACAAACGATGCTCAAAGCCGCGAAAGATGAAAAATCTCTCGTTCGCGCCGACGCGCTCGGATTTTTGAGCGCGAGCCGCGATCCGAAATACGCCGATTTATATCTGGCGGCTTTGAACGATCCGAGCTATTCGGTCGTTGACAATGCGGCAATCGGTTTGGGAACGACGAAGAATGCGAAAGCCTTCGACGCGCTTTCCAAATTGACCGCGCAGAAATCCTGGCACGGACGGCTGCAAGCCGCCGGTTTGCGCGGACTCGCCGCGCTCGGCGACAAACGCGCGCTGGATTCGGCTCTGAAACTTACCGGCGATAAAACACAGCCGAACGGCGTGCGAGCAGCGGCGTTGGAAGTCGTCGCCGCTTCGGGCAAAGGCGATGCGCGGGCGTATCCGACAGTCTTGAATGCATTCAAAGCCGCGCTCGCCGAAAACGATATTCAAGAGATTTTCAACGACTTGGGCGCGATAATTTTACTAGCAGATCCGCGCGGTCAGGAAGCGTTCGATCTGGCGAAGGCGAAATTTAAAGACCAGCCTCAGTATTTAAATTACACGACCGTTTTTGAAGCGCAGTTCAAAGCCGCGCTCACCGAAAACGGAAAACCCGAATAAACGCGGCGTTTCTTATAAGCAAACAGAAAAAAAGAGTTGATGGTTTTTAGGAAAACCATCAACTCTTTTTAAATTTGGCGGCTTCAGACTTAACCGCAACACAAGCTGAAATTGCTGCCGTTGCTCGATTCCTC
>CAXTMQ010000089.1:0-15099 GCA_964245305.1 uncultured Pyrinomonadaceae bacterium | reverse complement strand
AAAACCCAATATATCTCTTGTTTTGTTATATTTATACCCCCCCCCGCCTTCTCTTTTTTTGAAATAAAATCTAACCGAAAATATTTCTCACTTTGTCCATAAAACTTTCGTCCTGAAAATCTACGTCTTCGATTTCAGCGAGTTGTTCTAATAATTTGCGCTGTTCTTTGGTTAAAGTTTTCGGCGTGATTAAAGTGACGGCGACGAATAGATCGCCGCGCCCGCGACCGCCGAGCGCGGGCATTCCTTTTGATCTGACGCGGAAAACCGTTCCGGTCTGCGTTCCGGCGGGAATTTTTAAATCTTCTTCGCCGTCGAGCGTTTTGACTTTGATCTCCGCTCCCAATGCGGCTTGCGCGAAGGTAACGGGCGCGGCGGAATACAGATTCGCGCCCTGCCGTTCAAAAATTTCGTGTTCGGCAACGTGAATCACGACGAACAAATCGCCCGACGCGCCGCCCTGCGTTCCGCCTTCGCCTTCGCCGTTGACTCTCAGGCGCGAGCCGGTTTCAACGCCCGCCGGAATTTTTATTTCGAGCTGTTTTTCTTTTTCGATGCGTCCCGCGCCGCGGCACTTTTTGCACGGATTTTTGATGATCTGCCCGCGCCCGCCGCACGTCGGGCAGGTTCGCATCACCGAGAAAAAGCCCTGCTGATACCTAGTCTGCCCGCTGCCTTTGCAGGTTTCGCACGTTTCCGCCTTCGTTCCCTTTTCCGCGCCCGTGCCGCTGCATTCGTCGCATTTCTCCAGTCGCAGGATCGTTAATTTTTCTTCTTTGCCGAGCGCGGCATCTTCTAAAGTTATTTCCAGATCGTAACGCAAATCCGCGCCGCGCTGCGCCGACGTGCGGCTCGACGCGCCGCGCTGTCCGCCGAACATATCGCCGAAGTTGAAAAGATCGAAAATGTCTTCGATGTTGGAAAAGCCCGCGCCGCCGAAGCCCGCGCCGCCCGCACCCGCGCCGACTCCCTGATGACCGAAACGGTCGTAAGAAGCGCGTTTCTGCGCGTCGGACAAAACCGCGTAGGCTTCCGCCGCTTCCTTGAATTTTTCTTCCGCCGCGTGATCGTCGGGGTTTTTGTCGGGATGATATTTGATCGCCAGTTTACGGTAAGCCGTCTTGATTTCCGTATCGGTGGCGGTTTTCGTAATTTCTAAAATTTCGTAATAATCGCGTTTGCTCATAAAAAGATTCCGAATCCCGGATTCCAAATCCCAGATTTTACTTCGATTGTATGCCGCGCGTCGAAAAATCTGTTAGTTTAAAATCTGAAAGTCCAAGTTCATATAAAAGACTTGGACAAATTAGATTATAACACTTGGCTTTCAATTTGGAATCTGGAATTTGAAATACGGAATTAAAAATGCTTCTCGTCATAGACAATTACGATTCGTTCACTTATAACCTCGTGCAGTATCTGGGCGAACTCGGCGCGGAAATGCTCGTGCGGCGCAACGACGAAATCACGCTCGGCGAAATCGAAAACGACATCAAACCCGCTAAAATTTTAATTTCCCCCGGACCCGGAACGCCCGACGACGCGGGAATTTCGCTCGCGGTTTTGGAAAGATTCGGCGAAAAACTGCCGATTTTAGGCGTTTGTCTCGGACATCAGTCAATCGGACAGTTTTTCGGCGGAAAGGTCGTCCGCGCGCCGTTTCCGGTTCACGGCAAGCCGGTCGAAATCAAGCACGACGGCAAAACGATTTTCAAAGCGGTCGAAAACAATTTCCAAGCCGGACGCTATCATTCGCTGGTCGTCGAGCGCGAATCTTTGCCCGAATGTCTCGAAATTTCCGCCGCGTCGCCCGACGGATTGATTATGGCGATGCGTCATAAAACTCATAAAATCGAGGGCGTGCAGTTTCACCCCGAATCAATTCTCACGCCGACGGGGAAAAAACTCTTGCAAAACTTTCTCGATATTTGAGATATTTGATACGGGAATTCGATTTTCAAATTCCGCATTTCAAACGCTTTTACGCAATTCAAAGCTAAAAATCCGCGCCGTATCGCTTGAAATTCTTCCGCCGATTTAAGATTGCCGCTTCACGCTCATTTTCCGAAAAAATTATGCTGACACCGAAAACAAAATGGCTGCTCGACGCGCCGATTGCCGCGACCAACGCGAAAGCCGACACGCTGCTTTACCGATTTCTGATTCGCCTCGTGCGCGGCGAAGATTTGTCGTTTGAAGAAGCGGCGGACTTTTTCCGCATTATGACCGACGCGGAAACTTATCCGCAGCAAATCGCGGGCGCGTTAGCCGCTTTGACCGCCAAAGGCGAGACTTTCGAGGAACTCGCCGGAATGACAAAAATTTTGCGCGAAAAATCCGTTAAAATCTTTACACGCCACCGCAATTTTATTGATACCGCCGGAACGGGTTCGAGTCCGGCGAAAACTTTTAACGTCTCGACCGCCGCCGCGTTCGTCATCGCGGGCGCGGGTTTGCCGGTCGCCAAGCACGTCAGCCGCGCCGTTTCGAGCAATTCGGGAAGCGCGGAAGTGCTTGCCAAGCTCGGCGTTAAAACGTCGGGCGAGCCGGAAACGGCGCAGACTTGTCTGGACGGCGCGGGAATCGGATTTATGTTCGCGCCGAAGTTTCATCCCGCACTCAGGCGCGTCGGCACGATTCGCAGCAATCTCGGCATTCGCAGCTGCCTGAATCTTTTGGGCGTTTTGTCGAATCCGGCAAACGCGCCGAAACAAATCGTCGGCGTGTGGCATAAATCCTTAATCGAGCCGATGGCGCGGGCGTTGGCTTTGCTCGGAACGGAAACCGCCTGGGTCGTTCACGGCACGGACGGCTTGGACGAACTGACTTTAACGGGCGAAACTTTGATCGCCGAAGTTTACGCCGACAAAATCCGCTTTTTCAAGGTCGCGCCCGAAGATTTCGGTTTAAAACGCGCCAAAATCGAACATCTAAAAGCCGACACGCCCGAAGCGAGCGCGAAAATCATCAGCGAAGTTCTCGCCAGCAGTCGCCGCGACGAAGCGCGTTCGCTGATCATCTTAAACGCCGCCGCCGCGCTGCTCGTCGGCGGATTCGCCAAAGAACCGATTCAAGCCGCCCGTCTCGCCGAAAAAAGTCTCGACAGCCATTCGGCGCAAGTCAAACTCGAACGAGTGATTCAGGCAACGAATAAACGCTGATTTGTTAACGGTAAATGGTTGGTGATTAATGGTTAATAAAAAGATTTTAGATTTACCATTTACCATTTACCATTTACCATTAACAAATGTTTTCCGCCATTTACGGCGCGATGACGAACTTTCGCAACGCGCTTTACGAAAGAGGGATTTTTAAATCCGTTTCGCTCGGCGTTCCCGTCGTCAGCGTCGGCAATATCACCGTCGGCGGAACTGGAAAAACGCCGCTCGTCCGGCTGATTTCAGAGATTTTGGCGGACGGTGGCGAGCGAGTTTGTATTTTAACGCGCGGTTACGGGCGCGAAAATCCCAAAAAAAGAATTCTCGTTTCCGACGGCGAACAAATTTTGACGAATGCCAAAAAAGCGGGCGACGAACCTTTAGAACTCGCGCGGCATTTGATCGGCAAAGCCGTCGTCATCGCCGACGCGAATCGCGTCGCGGCAGGCGAATGGGCGCGTGAAAATTTCGCAATCACCGCGTTTGTTCTGGACGACGCTTTTCAGCATCAAAAAGCGCGCCGCGATCTGGACATCGTTTTAATTGACGCGACTAACCCGTTCGGCAACGAAAAAACTCTGCCGTTCGGGATTTTGCGCGAACCGCTCGAAAACTTAAAACGCGCCGACGCGATTGTCATCAGCCGCGCGAATCTGGCGGCGGAAAATATTGCAAATCTGAAATCGCGGATTTCAAAATATAATCCGCATTGCTCGGTTTTTGTTACGGAAAATCGAATTCAAAATATCGTTCGTTTGGAAGAATTTCAATCGAGCGCGCGCAACGCAAATAATAATTTAGAAATAAAAATCGAAAAGAATTTTTTAGCGTTCTGCGCGCTCGGCAATCCGAATAATTTTTTCGCGCAGTTGAAACAGGAAAATTTCCAAATCGCGGCTGAAAAAGCCTTTCCCGATCATCATTTTTACACCGTGCGCGACCTCGAAAATCTTAAACAAATCGCCGTCAAATCCGGCGCGGATGCTTTGCTGACAACGGCGAAAGATGCCGTTAAACTAATCGGTTTGAAAATCGAAACGCCGTGTTTTGTCGCGGAAAGCGAAATGATTTTCGAGGATGAAAAGAAATTTCGGGAAACGCTGAAAAATGTGGAAAAGTGAAAGAATTTTCCTTTATTATTGCCAGCTATTTCCCTTTATTGCTCCGTGCAGTCGGCAGCTTCTTTCTCGACGCAGACGAAAAGGTTGGGCGCGTATTCTCTGGTTTGGCGGCGGACGTTGCGCCAAACGTTGGAATTGGCGTATTTGTCGCGCGTCCAGCCGAGCTTTCGGCGATTGCGCCAGACGAATTCATAGGCTTCCTGTTCGTCCGCGCCTTTCAAATGTTGAGCTTCGTGCAGAAGAATCGCGGCGCGTTCGGTGTCGTCGAGCGTGTATGTGAAAAAATCCGGGTAGACGGTCATTATCTCGAACGGAAAATTCGTCGCCGCGTAAGCGTTTTCGAGTCTGGTCGAAGCGTTCAGCCAGTTATCGTTGGCGCGATAACTCGTTAAATAATTCAGCAGGAACGCTTCGCGGTCGAAGTCTTTATCTTCCAATAGTTTAACGGCTGCCCAAATCTTCTGTTTTTCTTCGTATTTGAGTTTTGAAGCGGTTAAAAGCATCGAAAGATAAAAACCGACGAGCGTTAAAACGCAAACCGCCGCGCAGACGAGAGAGCGTCGCCAAAATTTCGACTTAGTTGTCGTTTTTCCATCGCTTTCGGGTAAATTCGATACTTCGATAAGGCGAAATTGACAGCGCGAGCATTCGGGCGAATGCGAAAAATTGACGAGACGGCAGTTTGGACAGATTTTCTTCATCGGCGCAATAAAAACGGTCTTTTTCGAGAAAAAACCGTTATTAATTTAAAAGTTTGAATCGGTTTTTATTCCCGATTTAAAACGCGCGACAAACGCGGACTGATTTTTCGGCATCAAATTTCGCAAGTTGCACAAATCATTCATTGAATTTACTATTTCCATTTGTAATTTTATTAGAATTTAAGGAGTAAAAAAGTGAGACATATTCGCTTTGCATTTTTTATAATTGCCGTTTTAATTTTTACGGTTCCGGCAGCGTTCGCCCAGGAAAGCGAAGCGCGTGTCATTGATGAGGTCGTCGCGCAGGTCAACGACAGCGTGATTACGCTTTCGCAGGTTAAGCGTGAGATGAACGAAGCGACTGACTCGTTTGTTAAAGAAGGCAAAACACCCGAAGAAGCTAAATCGCTGATCGAAAGCAAACAGGGCGAATTGATTGCCAGCATTATCAACGAAGAATTGATTCTCCAAAAAGGCAAGGAAATCAACGGTCTCGAGTCGGAAGTCGAAGCGCAGGTCAACCAAAGGTTTCTCGAAATTATGAAACAGCAAAACGTCAAAACGCTCGACGCGCTGTATAAAGCGATGGAAGCGAGCAATGTTGACCCGCAGACGATCCGCGAAGGCTGGCGCAAACAAATCACCCGCGATCTGGTTATGCAGCGCGAAGTTGACGGAAAAATTTATAACGGCTTGACGAGCAAGGAAATCAAGTCTTACTACGAAGCCAACAAAGCTAAATTTACCAAGCCGGAAACCATCACCATCAGCGAAATTTTCCTCAATTTCGCCGGACGCGACGAATCGGCGGTGCGCGACAAAGCCAAACAAATCGTTACGCAGGCTCGCGGCGGCGCGGATTTCGGCAAGCTCGCCGAAGAAAATTCCGACCGCCCCGACGCGAAACAAAACAAAGGCAAAGTTCCGACATTGAACGCCAAAGATTTGGACAAAACCTTCGCCGAGCCTCTGAAAAATGTCAAAGTCGGCGGCATCTCCGAACCGATTGAGCTGCCCGAAGGAATCGAAATTCTGCGCGTTGACGAACGAACAAACGCCAGCAGCGAATCGTTTTTCGACGAGCAGGAAATCAGAAAAGCGATCACCATCGAGCGAATTCCCGACGAGCGCAAGAAATATATGTCAACGCTTCGCGCCGATGCCTATATTAAAATCAACGACGCTTATCGTCCGCTCGTGTCGCCGATTCTTTACGCCGACGACCGCAAAGCCGAAGTCAAGAAAAGCGAAAAATAAGTGAAAAACCAAAATCGAAAAACGAATAGTGAACGATTGATTTTCACTATTCGTTTTTCGATTTTAACTAAAAAAATGCGCCTCGATTTATTCTTAAAAGTCAGCCGTTTGATTCCGCGCCGCAGTTTGGCGCAGCAATTTTGCGATGCAAACCAAGTGAAAGTCAACGACTTAAAAGCCAAATCCTCACGTGAAATCAAAACAGGCGACGAAATCGAAATCAAGAAAGGCAGTCGGCGAACGCGCGTGAAAGTTTTGGAAGTTCCCGACAAAAAACAAGTCGCCAAAGAAGCGGCGGCAAATCTCTATGAAATTCTTTCGGAAGAAAAACTCGACGATGATTTGTTCGTTTAAAATCGAAAACTTAACCTTTCGACGGTTTGCTTGGCAGCAAAAACAATCCGAACAGATATAAAATCACGGCGAAAAATTGGATATAACCCGTTCCTTCCGCAAAACGCGGCAAATCGAATAAATATGTGAAAAATTCCTGCGTCGGATTTTCTAAAATTCCGCGCCACCAACTCTCGCTCGTCGGCGCGATCAAATAACTTAAAATCAAATATTTGGCAACAAAGGCAAGCGCGAAAACGCTGCCGAGACTTTGCAAAAGCCGCTTGCCTTGAAATTCGGCGAACAGATTGTTCCAGAACGTCCAGAAAAAACAAAACGCGAAAATCCAGAACGGCAAGCCTTTTTCCGGCAGAAGCGAATTGAAAATCTGCGCCGAAGCGAAAAAAAGCGTCAACAATATCGAAGCGTTGGCGATGTTTCGCAAAGTCGAAAAATTTTCCGAAAACCAGCCTTCGATTTTTATCAAACCCGAACGAAAAAACAAAACGAGCAAAACCACCGCGAAAATCAAGCAAATCAGCGCGGGTTTAAGAAAAATAAAAGCGTCGTCCGTTTGACTGAGACGCAAGCCGCCGAGCAGCGCGACGGTCAGAAAAACCACTGGCAGAGCGATGTATTGCAGATAAAGAATTTGGTTTTGGGTTTTGTTTTTTGGTTCGGATTTTGGCGCGAGTTTGGTTGATTCTTCGTTGGCGAGCGCGACGTTTTCACTCGACGGAATTTCCAGAAAATCGCCGTCAATAAAATCCGTTTCGACGGATTCGCGCGTTTCGTTTTCGACTTTTAAATTTTCAGCCGTCGCCATAAATTATTTTCTTTCGCGCAAAACTTTGAACGGGTTAAAATCGCTCGCGGTAACTTTTAAGCCTTCTTCAAATTCATTTTTTAATTCGGCGGGCGTTTTCATTTGCAGATTCGCGTCGTCGGATTTGAAATTTTTGTCGAGCGCGATGACTTTATTCGTTTGTTCCAGACCTTGCTTGAACAGCGCGTCGTCATTATAAACTTTGCCGAAACCTTGCCGGTAAAAGCTGTAAGCGATATAAAACTGCGTTTTCGCGTCGCGGTTTTCAGGATCGGCGCGTTGAAAAAAATCGCGCGCCGCGACAAAATTATCGGCGCGAAACGCCTTTAATCCGTCATCAAATTTCGCGCGGTCAACTTCGTAAGTTCCGATGGCGATTTGCGTTTTCGTCGTGACGTTTTCAATCGTCGTCTGTGCCTTGGTCGGCAATTCACCTAAAGATTTCGGCGCGGCGATGTAAAGCCACGCGATAAAAACCGTGTAGACGAGCGTTAAGAAAATTCCGATTATCTGGATTCGATTTTCGTTCATTGTTATAATTCGCCTGAAATTAGTTTGGAAGATGAATTTTGCGATGTCAAACAAATTACTTTACGCTGTTTTCTTAGTTTCGATTTTCGGTCTTGCCGGTTGCTCGAAAGCGCAAACGTCGGATGCGAACGTCGGATTGCCTGCCGCGCCGAAAACTGAAATCGTTTCCAAAAAACCGAATGCGGGAAAAGTCGTCCACGTTCTGGTCGCGCTCTGCGATAACGAAAATCAAGGCATCGTGCCTGTTCCGGCATTTTTGGGCAACGGCGAAGACACGGCAAAAAATCTTTATTGGGGCGCGGCGTTCGGCGTAAAAACTTTTTTTGAGAAAAGCGCGAATTGGCGAAAAATCGCGCAGATCGAAAATCCGAAGCCGAATGTTTTACAGCGAATCGTTTTCAAACACAAAACCGCCAATGTTTATCTCGTCGCCGACGCTTATCGCGGCGATAAAATGAAGGAAACAATCAATGATTTTTTCTCTGCCGCTTCCGGCGAAAAATTAGAAGACATAACGCTCGACGCGCCAAACACAAATTTGCAAATTTTGGGCGGCGCGAATCTCATCGCGTTCGTCGGACACAACGGTTTGATGGATTTCAATCTGGAAAATCAGCCGACGAAAAAAGATGACGACAAACGCGAGGCGATAATTTTAGCTTGCGCGAGCCGCGGTTATTTCTTCAAACCGCTTAAAAAAACCGGCGCGACTCCTTTGCTTTGGACATCGAATTTAATGGCTCCCGAAGCGTATATTTTGTACGACGCGCTCGACGGCTGGATCGGCGGCGAATCGAACGAACAAATCCGCGACCGCGCCGCCAATGCTTACAGCAAATATCAAAAAATCAGCTTGAAATCCGCCCGCAATTTGCTGGTTACGGGTTGGTAGATTTCATTCGAATCGTTTTTTGCTATAATTTCTTGATTACAATTTTTTTACGGAGACTAATTTTATTATGAAAAAAATTTTAGGTTTGGGGATTTTGACTTTGGCGTTGGCGGGCGCGGGTTTCGGGCAGGAAAAAATGAACGAAATGAAGCCGACCGATGCCGATAAAACGGCAAATTTTGACGCGAGCGGCAAATTGACGCGCGGCGCGGCTTTATCATCGAAAGGCGAGAAAGTTTCGCTGGCGAAGATTTTGGAAAATCCCGACAAATATAGCGGAAAAACAGTTCAAGTTTCGGGCGTGATCGTGCGTTCATGCAAAATGGAAGGCTGTTGGATGGAACTCGCGCCGTCGAAAGAAGCGAAATCGGTGCGCGTCAAATTTAAGGATCACGCCTTTTTTATTCCGCTCGACGCGGCTGGTTTGAACGCGAAAGCCGAAGGCACGGTTTCGGTCAAAATTTTGAGCAAGGAAGAAGTTGACCATTTATTGAACGAAGACGGCGCGAAGTTTGACAATATCAACAAAGACGGCACGGTCACGGAAGTCGCTTTTGTCGCAACGGGCGTGGAATTGACGAAAAATTAAATCGCCGAAAAATATAAAAAAGGCTGACGATTTTTAATCGTCAGCCTTTTTTTGTTTTCTAAATTGAACTTCGATTATTGCGGAATTTTAATTTCGCGCCCGGCGGCTAAAATCGAAGTTGGCAGAAGCCCGTTGTATTTAGCGAGCTCAACCGCCGAAATGCCTTCACGCGAAGCTAATTTCGCCACCGTGTCGCCGGTTTTGGCTTTGACGACGCGAACGCCCGCAGTTCTTGTCGGCGCGGTTGTCGGCGCTGTTGGGCGCGTATAGCTCGTGTTCTGCACGCGGTTACCCTGCGGCACGATTATTTTACCGACGGGCAGCGTTTTTCCGGCGTTTGCCGCCTGTAATTCTTCAACCGAAACGCCGGTACGGTTCGAGATATTCTGCCAGCTTTCGCCAGCTGCCGTGTTAGTAATGCTCGCCGTGTTGACGTTTGCCTTCGGCAGTTTTCTGAAAACCGCGACGACTTCGTTCGCTTTGCCCGGCGGAACGCGAATGATATACGGTTCGTTCGGCGACATATTGGTGCGAAGCTCTGGATTTAAATATCGCAGATATTCGACCGTCGTGTCCGAAGCCTGCGCGAGAATGCTCAAGTTGGTCGAAGCCGGAACGCGAATCTGGTCATACATCAATTGCGGCGCGGGGCGAACGTGTCCGAAACCGTATTGATTCGGGTTGTTGGCAATCAAAATCGTCGCTAAGATATTCGGCACATAATTGCGTGTTTCCTGCGGCAGATACGGATAAGCGACCCAGAAATTGGCGACACCGGCGCGGCGAATGGCGCGGTCAACGTTTCCTTCGCCGGAATTGTATGCCGCCATCGCCAGTTCCCAGTTTCCGCCGTAGCGATTCGCCAGGAATTTCAAATACTGCGCCGAAGCCTTCGTCGCTTTTTCAAAACTGTTGCGCTCGTCAATCTGAGCTGTTTTGCGAAGTCCGAACCGGCTTCCCGTTCCCGGAATAAACTGCCAAAGTCCCGAAGCCGCCGCCCAGGACATTGCCTGCGGTTTCCACGCGCTTTCGACTTGTCCGAGCCACGCGACGTTTTCGGGAATGCCTTCTTCGCGGAAAATGCGCCGCGCCATTCGCATAAACATTCCCGAACGGTAAAGCCCGGTTTCCATCGTCGCTCGCCCGCGTCCGCGATAATAGTTGACGAATTGCTGAATCATCGGATGAACTTGGAAGCTGAATCCGAGCGATTTGTTGGCGACGGCGTATTGGATGTATTGATATTGCTGTTGGGCGACCGGATTGCTGTCAACCTGCTGTTCTTCCGGCGTAAGTTCCAGTTTCGCCAACTCGTCGAGCGGCGACGGTTCGAATTTCTGCTCGTTAAAACCTTGCGGAATAACAACCTGCGCGACTGTTCCACCGACGGTTGAAACGGGCGCGCCGCTGTTTGTTTCGACCGGCGCAGTCAAAACCGATTTGGCAATTTTATCCGCTAAATCATTGTCAATCGCCCAACCGCACGTCGCCGAAAGACTTCTGATTTGCGGTTGTTGCGCGGTTGACGGAAATTCCATTCGATAAACGGTTTCGATCAGTTGGCTGTAACAGCTTTGCAGTTTCGGACTGCGGCTGACGTTTACGCCGGACATTAAAAAAACTTCGACCGCTTTGTCGAAATCGTCGCCGGCTTGCGAGCGGCGATTGTCCTGCATATTAAACAAACCCTGTTTGAAAAATTTGCCCGCATCCTGCGTTATTTGATTAAGACGCGCTTCGGCTTGCGCGGTTTCCGGCGTTTTCGCGTCGGTTCTGCCGCTCGAAACCGAATCGGTAACTTGCCCGAACGCAATCGAATTTGCGATTAAAAATAAAAATGCGGTAAAGCTAAAAACCTTGTAAAGGCGTGTTTTCATTAACTTCGTCTATACTCCTGTTAAAATTTCGGGGTTAGGGCGAATCGTCAAAAACGACCTAATTGATATAAAAATTATTAAAATTTCTAACGCCCGCGCGATAGAAAAAGTTGCTTAAATTGTCCCTTGATTAATTTTCCCGATGCGGAATGCCATTCTTAAAATATCATTTAAAGCGAAAAGGCGCAAAATAAAGGACTTTCCCTACTTTGCCGTCCGCGCTTTGGCTTTCACCGCGCTTGGCGATTTATCGCGCAAAGCCTCTCGAAAAACTTCGCGCACGTTTTCCACGAATATAAAGTTCAAATCGTTCCGAACTTCCTGCGGTAAATCTTCTAAATCGCGGCGATTCGGCGCGGGCAAAATCACCGTTTTAATATGCGCTCGTCTGGCTGCCAGAAGCTTTTCTTTGACTCCGCCGACGGGCAGCACGTTGCCTCTTAAAGTGATTTCGCCGGTCATCGCCACGTCTTTGCGAATGGCGCGCTGCGCTAAAACCGAGACAATCGCGGTCGCTAAAGTAATTCCGGCGGAAGGTCCGTCTTTCGGAATCGCGCCTTCGGGCAGATGGATGTGAATGTCGTATTTCTCGAACACATCTTCCTCGATGCCGAGTTCCGTTGCTCTGGCTTTAGCGAAAGAAAATGCCGCCTGCGCCGATTCCTGCATCACTTCACCGAGCTGTCCGGTCAACTGCAATTTGCCTTTGCCTTTTGTTTTCAAGGCTTCGATAAACAAAATATCGCCGCCGACCGCCGTCCAAGCCAAACCGGTCGCCGTGCCGATTTCGTCTTTTTTAAGCGCGGTTTCGGGGAAAATTTTCGGCGCGCGCAGGAAATCTGCGACGTTGTTCGCCGTTACTTTAACTTCCTCGAAATCCGCTTCGAGTTCGGCTTTTTTGCGGGCGACTTTGCGGCAGACTTTGCCGATTTCTCTTTCGAGTTGGCGCAAACCGGCTTCCTGCGTGTATTCGCCGATGATTTTTTGCAAGGCTTTGCGGTCGAATTTGACATCCATTTTGTCCAGACCGTTTTCTCCGATCTGCTTCGGGACGAGATGCCGTTTGGCAATTTCCAGTTTTTCTTCTTCGGTGTAGCCGGAAAGCGAAATAATTTCCATCCGGTCGCGCAGCGGAGGCTGAATCGTGTCCAAAACATTCGCCGTCGTCATAAACATCACGTTCGACAAATCGAATGTTAAATTCAAATAATTGTCGCGGAACGTCGAATTTTGTTCGGGATCGAGAACCTCCAAAAGCGCGGACGACGGATCGCCGCGAAAATCCGCGCCGACTTTATCAATTTCGTCGAGCATAATCAGCGGATTGATCGTTTCCGCCTGTTGAATCGCCTGAATAATTCTGCCCGGCATCGCGCCGACGTAAGTTCGGCGATGCCCGCGAATTTCGGCTTCGTCGTGTAAACCTCCTAAAGAAAGACGCACGAATTTTCGATTCAAAGCGCGGGCAATCGAACGCCCCAGAGATGTTTTACCAACGCCCGGCGGTCCGACGAGACACAAAATCGAACCTTTCGGCTTTTCCATCAATTTGCGAACCGCGAGTGCTTCGACGATTCTTTCCTTGACGCGCTCCAAGCCATAATGATCTTCGTCCAGAATCCGTTCGGCTTTTTTCAGATTCAGATTGTCTTTGGAAGATTTCGACCACGGCAAATCGGTCATAATATCGAGCCAGTTTCGCAAAGTCGCCGTTTCCGCCGTGTCGGGATGCATTCGCTCCAATTTTTTAAGCTGTCGAAGCGACTCTTCTTCGGCGTGCGCGGGCATTTTCGCTTTCAAGATTTTGTCGCGGTATTGCTCGATTTCCTCGAAAAGCTCATTGCCTTCGCCGAGTTCCGACTGAATCGCTTTTAACTGCTGGCGCAGAAAATATTCGCGCTGCGAACGGTCAATGTCGGCGCGGGCTTGCGTGTTGATTTCCTGCTGAACGGTTAAAACGTCAATTTCCTTGCTCAAAAGGTCGTTGACGCGGCGCAGACGAAGCGTCGGATCGAAAATATCCAAAACGCTCTGCGCGTCTTCGACTTTTAATTCGAGATTTGAAGCCGATAAATCAGCCAACCTGCCAGCGTCGTCCAAATTCGCAATAATAGCCAAAACTTCGGGCGAAATGTTTTTACCCAAATTAGCGGCGCGCTCCATCGAAGCGCGGACGTTGCGAATTAGGGCTTCGACTTCCAAAGAATTGGTCGGCGGCAAAGGCTCCGGAATCGGCACGAGATTGCCTTTTACGTAATCGTGTCCGGCGTTGATTGATTCGACGCGGGCGCGGCTTAAACCTTGAATTAAAATGCGAATTCTGCCGTCGGGCAGCTTTAACATTCGCATAATGACGGCGACCGTGCCGACTTTGTATAAATCTTCCTGCGTCGGTTCTTCCTTGTCCAAATCCTTCTGCGAAACAAGGAAAATCATCCGGTTTTGGCTCAACGCCTCGTCAACCGCGCGGATTGATTTATCGCGCGAGATAAAGAGCGGCACAATCATAAACGGATAAATCACGATGTCGCGCAGAGGCAGAACCGGCAGTTCCGGCGGAATATTCATTTGCGGATCATTAAATTCGGTTTCGGCGAGTTTATCGGAGAAGTCTTCAATTTCGTCCATAATTTCGATGTTAAGCAAAAAACGGGGAAAGGGCAAAGGTCGCAATCTACGACTTTCCTTTGCCCTTCTAAAAACAAAATTCCGGGATAGATTTTCGCGCCCTTAAATCAAGGTGTCGGCTTCGGAGTCGGGGTTTTCAAGATAATCACCCGCTTTTTGCTGTTTTCGATTCTTTGTTTGAGCATCTCCAATTTTCGCAATTGTTCGGGTGTCATATAGTTAGGCTGAACGTATGTCGAGTTCGGAATTGCCGGATTTGACGGAACCGGCGGCGGCTGAACAAGCCATTTGCCCGTTTTTTTGTCCCTGATACCTTTTTCGTCAATTACCACGTCGCCCATTTCAACCTTTTCGCCGTTCACGACAACATTTTCGGCATCGGAATCATCGTCATCTGTTTTCGTCGCCGCTTTCGGCGCGACCGCCGACGTTTGTTTCTTCGAATCTTTTTTGGCGGTTTCAGTTTGTTGCGGCGGCAGAGCAATCGCCGTTTCGCCTTGATTCTGGCTTTTTTCTTCGGTCAAAGTCGTATTTGCTTCCGCGATATTGGCTGTTTCGTTTTTATTAACATTTTCAGCGACCGGCAGATTAGTCGTAACCGTCGCGTTCGCATTTTCCCAATTTGCATTTGATTGCGACGAATTGGAATTCAAAAAATATCCGGCGGAGAAAACGCTGCCGAGCAGAACCAGACTGCCGACGATTGCCGCGCCGACGGCTTTCGTGCGTTTCGGACTTTCGGTGTTCGCGGATTTTTGAACGAGAGTTTGTCTTAACTCGTTGTCGCCGTTCGTGATTTGCGTCTTATACGGACTTTTTTCAGCCGATCTGACGGAAGCGATTTTTGTCTCGACTTCAGATTTGTCTTCAGGCGAAACATTCGTTTTCGCGCCGATGATCTTCGTGTCCTGCGAAAGAAATTCTTCGGTCAGAGATTTTTCGATGATTAAATCGGAAGCGTTCGGATCAACGAATTTATCGCTCGCGTCGAGCATTTCGCGCATCGCTTCCGCCGATTCGGGACGCTCGTCGGCATTTAACGCCATCGCCTGCCGCAGGACTTCCGCCACGCCTTTCGGAACTTCTTTGTTAATTAAATTCGCCGGAATCAGCGGATCGCTTTTTTTGTTTAAAACATTCATCGCCCGCGTCAGCGCGTCAGCCGGCGGAAGGCCGGTCAAAAGAT
>CAXTMQ010000088.1:0-15415 GCA_964245305.1 uncultured Pyrinomonadaceae bacterium | reverse complement strand
CGCCGCGCGACATCGAAGGCTATATTGATTCTCCGTATCAGTTGAGCGGCGCGGTGAATAATTTCGATTACGAATTTGCGTTTAAGGAAAAGTAAACAATGGCACACAGATTAATCAAGGCGAACTATAAAAAATTCTACAACGACATAAACTACGGTCAGCCGGCGGTGGTGGCGATTTGGCTTGATAAAAACGATTACGATGTGACGACTTCGCCGAAAACCATCTACCCGGCAGTCTCCAAAGAAGCGAGTAAATTCACCTTAGACGAAAACGGGGCTTTTACTGATACAAATAGTGCCAGCGCAGGCAAGCTATCGCTGTGGTGCAACGCCGCCGGTCATACGGGTTCTAAATATCACGTTTTGGATCCCGACGGTTTTGAATGAACTTTCGTTTTGGAATATGGCAATGGCAGCGAAATTGATTTGGCAGAGTTGCGCGTCTTATATCAGCCGCTTACTGATAGCACTCAAAGTGCCAGCCAAGCCTTAAAAGCCGCCGTCAAAAAAGGTGACACTTCGATCATCTATAACACTCATTATCTGCTCGAAGATTTCGGCGCGGTCGTTGACGACGGCACGACCAATAATTCACCCGTGATGCAAGCCGCCTTCAATGAAATTCTTAATAATAATAACGGCATCGGCACAGTCGTCATCCCTAAAAAGAAAGGCAAAATACGCTTTTCGGATCAAATGACCTTCAACAAAGTCGGCGGCAGTTTGCAGATTGTCAGCGATGTTAGCACACGCCTCAGATTCAGGGACGGCGGCAAATTCTGGTTAGGAAATTTATCGCAGGTGATCCTCAACGGCCTCACGCTGGTCAGCAGCGACGACCAAACCGCCACCGCCGCAGACGTAGATAACGCAATGGTTCTCGGTTACTGCCGCGCCGAAATTCTTAACTGCCGCATTATGGGAATGATCGGTTCAGCCAGCATTATTTACGCGAATCATTCCGATCTAAATTTTACTAATGTGGAGATTGGCGGTTCACGCGCTCCCAACTTGATTGAGAATACGAATTGGCAGGGCTTTTCGGGCAGAAATTTGCGAATTATTGATCTCGGTTACATCAACGAAATGGAATACAACAAATTCGGTTTGGGCAATCCTAATCGTTTTATATATTTCCACGACCCGCTACCGACGCAAGTTTACGGGCAGCGGCAGATTTATATGCAGGATTGTCAGTATGACGAGGGTGCGATTCAAGCGACGTTTGAAGTTGATAACGCCGCGTTTCTGAAAATGAGCGGTTGCAATTACAACACGATGCGACAGACGGACGGAAAAGGCATCAAACTCAATAACGTCAAAAATATAATCATCGAGTATTGCGCGAGGGCAGGTTACGTCAATAATGTTCCGTCATTTTGGCTGACTAATTGCAAACAGGTGAAAATTAACGGTTTCCGTTAAGGCGAACCTTCAGTCGGAAGTAATCTAAATCACCCGATCAAGCACGACGGTAAGGCGATGATTGAAATGGAAGATTGCTCGGAATTCAGTTTAAGCGCGATCTAAGGAGTATAGTTGTGGGAAAAATCATTCAAGCCGGAACGGATGATACGTCGGCTTTACTGCAATATAAGAAGTCGAACGGCGTGGATATTATCAAAATTATGCCGAACGGCGATGTGCTGGTCGGCGGAGTCAATCTTAAAAACTTCGTTTCGACCGTTTTGGACATCGTTGCCAACGGCGGTTTGCCTCAATATGGAACAGTCGGCGCGTATTCGGGAACGAAAAAGGCGGCATATGGTTTCCGTAAAATTATCTCCGGTTATTCCGGCAAGGCGATTCGGGTCTCGAACGGTTAGACGCAACAGGATTTGAACGTCGGATTTACCAAAGCGACCGCCGATGTCTTCGGGACTAATCTATCAATCGTCAATTTTTATGATCTCTTAGGTAATTCGGCACTAAGTTTGAACGAATACTCGTTGAATTATCCGACGTTAAAATTCGACAGCTCGAATCGTCCCTATGCTCAATTTCCCGGTTCTTGTTTTTGGTGGGGAAATAATTTCAGTTTAACGACACCGAGCATATTCGCCGTAGCATCGGCAACAATTACCAGTAATAACTTTTTGTGGGATTTCGGCGGCGGCGGAAATTACTGTTTGAGAGCCTCCGGCGGCGATATAGTAACCATTACTAACGATGTGTGGTCTGATTTTGGTGTCTTTCCTTCGGGACAGCACCAACTCACGGCATTATTTCCGACCGGCGCGGATAAGCTATTTATTGACGGAGTGGAAAAAACGAATTCGTCGGCAACGGGAACTGATAATCCGCTTGTAAATCAAAAATTCAGTTTGGGAAGTTATGCCGGATATTCCGGCGCGAACTTCGTCGGAAATTTTTATGAACTTATTATACTCGACGGCGCAATCACCGGTGATGAGCGATCTGCGATTGAAAACGAGCAGAAAAATTACTGGGGAACTACTTAGCTTTTGTATTTTGATTATCGATAAAAGACGGAATCGCGCTCGAATGATTGATCGAAGAAAAAATTTGAATCTTCCAAAAGGAAATTCCGGGCATTACCCGGAATTGAAATTTCGTCCCGACATAACCCGAGGCTTTTTTCATCAAAAACGGAGAATTTTGTCGAATTTTAGTTGGATAAGGGAAACGCTAAGGTAAATGAAATTAAAAAGGCTTTTGCGAATATTCGCAAAAGCCTTTATTTTATTGGTGGAGTCGAGGGGGATCGAACCCCTGACCTCATGACTGCCAGTCAATACGATTTAGTAAAATTGCATATCTTACGTTTTCAAATTAACCTCAGAACCCGTTGCTAAATATAGTATTTACAGCATTTCCGGCTCTGTTGCCACTTGGTTTGTTTTCACCCTGTAACATAGATTATCATCAAAATTCTAGGAAACTTTCTAGGAAACTCAACGGAGGCTTTATGGAAAATGTTGTGAAGGAAGCGGGCGCATTGAACGATAAAAAACGGGCGCAGAAAAGATACTGGCGCGAAATCAAAGGTCATCTTTACGCAAGACTGCAATATCAGGACGATGCAGGAAAGTGGAAGGAAAAGCTAAAACCGATCTCGGATAAACGCACCGCTTTCCGCATTGTTGAAGAGATGCGCCGTGAGTTGGAAATGCACGGACAGGAAACTTTGACTTCCGACAAAATGCTTTTCCGCGAACTCGTCGAACGCTACCGCGAAGCAAAAGTCGTTCCGGCTTCCTACCAAAACGGCGTGAAGATTTCTGGCAAACGGTCGCTCGAATACTTCAGCTATATCCTGCCGACCTTAACCGATCATTTCGGTCATAAACAAATCCGTTCGATCAAACCGAGCGACCTTGAAAATTTCAAACGGAAACGACTTGATTCTGTAACGATGCACGGCAGGACGAGAAAAATTGCCAGCGTCAACCGCGAGCTTTCCATTTTGCGGACGATTCTGAATTTCGCCGTGCAAAACGATTGGCTATTGAAGAATCCGTTCGTTGCCTGTCAGGGAATCATTGCTATTTCCGCCGAAGTCGAGCGCGACCGCGTTTTGAGTTTCGATGAAGAAAGCCGTCTGCTTGCGGTTTGCACGGGACTGCGCCAGCATTTGCGTCCCCTTCTAGTCTGTGCGCTTGATACGGCGATGCGGCGCGGCGAAATGTTTAAGATGACTTGGAAAGATGTCAGTTTCGAAACGAATGAGATTTATATTCCGAAGACCAATACCAAAACCGAAGAAGCCCGCACGGTTGGCATCACGCCGCGTTTAATGACGGAATTAATAAATCTTTGGGAATCATCACCGAAGAATTTGGAGAGCTCCGTTTTTGGAGTCGGGGAATCCATAAAAACTGCTTGGAAAACGGCTTGCAAATTAGCGAGTGTTGCAGATTTTCGTTTTCACGATTGTCGTCATACCGCGACAACAAGAATGATCGCTTCCGGTTCGCCGCATACGGAAGTAATGAAGATTACGGGACATTCGCAGATTAAAACTTTCTTGCGCTATTTGAACATAACTTTGGAGACGGCGAACAATGTGGCTCTAAGACTCAACATTTACCTTAATCATAGATTAACCAATTCAGTTAACTGAAATTTCTCATACGCCGAGTTTAAGATGTTAGCGTAGCAATTGACCGATTGTGGGAGGACAAAAGATACGTGACGCATAATTTTACAGTTATTGTGAGGAGCAACAATCAATTGGGAAAGTCCTCAATTAAGAAATCCTCTGTAATCTTAAAAATCCTCCATTTCTCATATTCCTTATGTAAATAAAATACAAGTTTTACATCGCGGAACTGTTTTTTGGTGCTATGGAGTCTTACGCGAAGACGTGCGTCGTCTCCTTTTATTTTTTTATCCGTTACTTCTCTAAATTCAAGATTCATAGTCCTGATGGTTTCAGTATAATTTGCTGTCACCATTCGGTAATTCAAGTCTCCTGTTGAATTTCTTAAACCTTTTATTTCATCGTCCGCTGTTAAGATAGTTTTCTTACCATTTTCAGTCACTGAAGTCTCTGAATTGTCATATTTGTTTTTTCCGTCTTGTTTAGACACAAAAAGATAACGCAAATAAGTATCTGGCAGAGCGGTAACAAGCTCTTTTATATCAGAGGACTTACTCTTTTTTGATAATGAGCAATAGTTCGAGACAGTATTTTCTGGGCTTGATAAATTATCAGTGAACGCTGGAAAATAAGTTTTGGCACTGGCAGAAACCTCCGAATACCTCATGTTGTTTGATACGATAAATAATACAAAACCACTTAAACAAATTATGGTTAGAAACAAAATAAATTTCATATTTTTAATTATTTAATATGGCAATACTCTTATGCCTATTCAGCAGTTGTATAACCTTTACCATTCATTTTTCTTCTCTGCTCGGATATTCCAGCCTCAATAGCAAGCTGAAAAATAGTTGAAGCATAAACTTGAAGACTAATTTTATCATAAGTCATCTTTTTAGTCTCCCCTTTTTCATACACCCTCATATATCTTCTTCCCTTGCCACCAGAGTTGTACTTCTCTCCTATGTATTCTGCCTGTCTATTTAATGATTTTATCAAGTTTTCAAGAATTTTTTCAGCCTTCTTTGGGTCAACGAAAGAATTCTTTTCAATTTTTATACCCACACGATAAAACTCAGTAACGACCCTAGCTAGATCAGACACTAGTCCATTAATCTCTTCTACAATAACTCCACTGGTATTATGAGGCTGACTTCCACCAAGACCGAAATTTTGCTGGATACTGTAAAATATTGACTCCAATGTTACATCTTGCTGTCCTATAGGAGTGTTTTCTACATCATCAACTACAGTAACAGTTACTGTATAACTAGCTTCAGCCGCTTCGACCTTGTAGATATTATCATTCGCCTCGTCTATCGCTTCGGCTTCCTGCATCTGTCCCTGCGCTGCCAACCGATTCGCCCGGTGTGTATCGCTGATGTCCTTCAACCGGCTCTCGATCTGCTGGTCAAACATCAGTTGCGTCGCGTTGATGATGTCTCTGCCCGTTTCTCGTGCCGTCGCGCTGAAATCGCTGCCCCAGAAGCCATTGCTCGCGCTCGCCCAACCGTTTGATGCGTCATACGGCATCAGTCCGAGCGGGTCGGTGAATTTATACGGCGAGTTCGAGACATACGAGTAGCGGTTGAACGATTGCGGGTCTTTGATATTGGCTGATGAGGTCAACGGGTCAATGGATGTAAATCTGCCGTGCGACGAATCGTAGTAACGAGCCTGTGCATATTCCAATCCCGATTCATTGTCCTTTTGATAACCCGTGTAATCCTGTCGAATGTTGGCTGGCTGATAACCCAAACCCGTTGTTCGTTGCGTTGTCGTGATTTCATCGCCGAACGCCGCATAGTCTCGTCTGGAGATGACATTTCCATTTTGGTCGGTGATGATTCTCGGACTGCCCAAATGATCGGCGGTCAAGTAATTCACTTGCGCCGTCGTCGGTGCTTGCGTCGTATATTCAGCCGCCAACTGTCCCGACGCGTCATAAACGAAAACGGTCGTCTGCCCGCCCGATGTTTTCTTGACTCGTCTACCCGCGCCGTCGTATTGATAAATCGCGTCGGGTGCCTGCGTCGTGTTCGCCGAATTGAAAAACTGCGTCTGGCGGTTCTCCGCATCATAGCCGAACCGCTGATTCGTCGCGTCCTGCGCGATGTTGCCCGCCGCATCGTAAGCATAGCCTTGTCCGGCTGAGAGGCGGTTGTCAGAAGTATTGATCTGCGGATTGGAGACATTCGCGCCGACCAACTGATTGAGCGTCGTCGTGTTGTTATTCGCGGTATTGAATGTTCGATTGCCGTAACGGTCATAAGTAAAAGTCTGTTTCCAGCTTTGCGTTCCCGAAACGGTTTCCGCCGCCGATTGCAGACGGTTCAAATTGTCGTAAGCGTAAGTCTGAACGGCGACGAAACCTTGATTCTGCCCGACAGTCGGCACGGTCAGCGTCTGCGACCGCATCGAGCCGTTATTCTCCGCATCCGCGCCGTAACCAAACTGAATCTTCAGTAAATCCTGCGCCGTGTCGGTTACTCCCAAACCGATCTGCGTTACTTCCAGACGGCTGTTAAATTGCGCCGTTTCCCAACGCCCGTTGCCGAGCCGCATCTTCACTGCCGCGCCCGCCGCGTTATAGCTGAAATTCTGCGCGTAATTCCAGAAACCGGCATTAGCGTTCTTCTTCGACTGCACGATGGAAAGTTCGCCGTCCGCGTTCAGAACATTTTTGACGACTCTGCCCGACGGGTAAGTTTCTTCCATCAACGCGCCCGACAAGTTATACGAGTAACCGAAATTGTAAGTCTGTCCATCGGTGATTTGCTGGCTCGCCAATAATCTTCCTAAATTATCGAACGACGTATTTCTGATTTCCGATACGCTCGACGAAATTTCCGTCAGCTTGCCTTTCGAGTAAGCTGGAATCGTTCCCAATCCCGCGCCGTCGTAATAAAAACTTACATCCGGCGTGTTCGGGTCCAAATAATCCCTGAGAATCAGCCGGTCGAAACGGTCGTATGTTCCCGTTACCGCATTGTTCCGCGCGTCAACCGTCGTTTGAATATTGCCGTTGTCGTCATAAACATAGCTGACCGACCATTGATTGTTGCCCGTGACCGGATCGGTGCAGTTCGTCAGCGGTAAATTCGCGCAGTTCGTTCCCGAAATCGCCGCGTTTGCGGATTGCTCGACTTGCCTCGCGCGGACAAGCCGGTTTAGCGAGCTAAACATAAAATACCTGCTCTGCTCGCCCTGCGCCGTTTTTCTCAAATTTCCGAGCGTGTCGAACGTATAATTAGTTTCCAGATTCTGCCCGTCCGGGTCTTCGACGACGCGAATCATTCTGCCCAAACTATCCGTAATGCCCTTGCGCTTTTTTCCCGCCTGATCGGTCAGCGTTTTCGTCGCGCCGATTGCGCCGCTCGTCGAAAGCCCGTAGGCGGCATACGAAATCGCGCCGCCCGGCGCGGTGACGTTGATGACGCGCCCTAAATCGTCGTAATTGCTGACTGTCCAATAAATCGTCTCAGTCGGATTGTCCGAAGCGTCCGCCCGATACGGGTTCGTCGTCTGTTTGACGCGTCCCATCGAATCGTATTGGGTCTGCGTCATTATATTGCCCTGCAAATCAATCTTTTTCGTTTTCACGACGCGCCCGATGCCGTCATAATAAACATAGCTTTCCGCCCAATTCGTTTGGTCAATCTGCGTTCTGGTTTTTACCCAGACGTTACCAGGCGTGTCATTATAATCGGTCTCAGCGACGCTACCGCCCGTTGGCGGCGTAACCTTTTTCGGACGCAGATAAGCGTCATATTCGAGCGTCGTCGTCTGCCCGTCGGCATCGGTTTTCGTCATCAGCAAACCGGTCGTGAAATCGTAGGAAATCGTTGATTCAAATGCCGTCGCCGAACCGTTTGCGCCGCCGTTCAAATCGGGAATCGGTGTCGTGACTTTTGTCGGATAAGCGTGATGCGTCGCATCATATTCGGTAAGAGTTTTGTAGCCTTTCGGATCGGTTGACTCGATCCGGTTGCCGTAAGCGTCGAACTTAGTGTGCGTAATTAAATAAGCGGCTGGATTATTGTAATTTCCTTTCGTGCTGTCCCAAGATTTTACCGAAGTCGCGTTGCCCAATTTGCTGTTCGATGCCGGCGAATAAGTATCCTCGTCATAAATCGTCTCGCTTTGCGAAAGCGGCGTTCCCGAAGCATTAGCCTTAATCACCACTTTGGTCGCCAATCCTAAAATGTTTTTGTCACGGTAATCCGCATCATCAAGATGAGTGGTTTCTGTATATCTTATTACATCACCCGGCGGAATCGTGCTGATTGTATTCTCCGTTGAATTATTGACCGCCGCCTTCGCCGTCGCGTTGTCAACCGCGACAAATTGGTAATTGGTCACCGATGTTTGGTCAACGCCGGTGTCCATGTAATGACTCGCGTCATACGTATAAGTCTGCGTTTGCGCCAGAGCCGAGCCGTTGCCTTCAAAAATAATGTTCGTCGTTCTCGCCGGTCGCGGCATTCGATAGACGGGAATGGTTTTACTGTAGTTTACCCAGTTGTAATTTCCGAATTGTTGCTGACAACTGACCGTCGCGGTATAGGAATAAGAAGATTGCTCATAATCGGTCAGAGTGCGTCTTAAAAGAGTCCCGCCCGTACCGTCCGCCGCCGAGTTGGCAAAAAAATCTTTCTGAGTCACCATTCCTCTTCGGGCATCGGCGATGCCGAAGCGATTGAACGGTACTCCTTGGCTGCTGGATGAAGGCGTTGCGCCGTATTTATAAATATCAGTTCGAGTGTTATCCGGCGCGATGATTTTAATAAAGCCGCCGCCGGTAATTGAATTGGTGCTATTGATGTATTTCCATTCCAGAGCGTCGCTGCCCGTTCCGTTAACGCTCAATTTGCGCGAATAAATACTTCGTTCCGCCTGTAGATAGGCATCGCTGCCGCCTTCTACAATATGCGGCTGCGCTTGATAAGAAACCGGAAATTCATATTTTTCGTAAGCTCCGGTCGGATAGATAATTTTGTCCAGTTCGCCGTATACGTTGTAGCTGAATTTATAATTCGTGCCGTTCGGCAAATCTATTTCCGCCAAAACCACCGGATTAAACGGAGTGTTTCCTTGTTGATCTAACCCGACAACTATTGTCGGCATCATCAGCCGATTCGGGTTATCATCGTCCGGCGGCGGCTGGATGGCTTTAAACAAACTCTGGTAGCTTGAGGATTGAATCTGCGGAAAATTGTAGCCTCTCGAATCGGTCAATTCGTCGCCCGGATACGGAATATAATGACTCGTCATCACTCGTAGCGCAGGTGTCGTTCCATCTACCGGAGTCAAGGCATCGCCGAGCTTTTTCCACTTTAGCGTATAAATAATCGGGACGGCGTTTATTCCGTAAACGGTGTATTGCTGAATCTGTCCGGCTTGCGGATTAGCGGGAATCGGATTATCGATGACCCTGCCAAGCGTATCCGTCCACGTTCTCGAATTATGATTATAAATTTGCGTGTTGCCGTTACGATCAATGATACGCGATTCGGTTTGTTCGGTCTGATAGTTCGTAAATCCCAGTTCATAACGAGTGCCGTTCGGCAGATAGAGCGTTCCCATATTCGCTCCGTAACTGTCATAACGCAGGCGTGAATTATCAACCGAGTAGAAAGTCCCCGTCGTTGTGATCGCGCCCGTCGTCTGGTAAGCCGTATCGCCGTTTCTCAACTCGGAAGTCGAGCCGTCCGGCATATGAACATAGATTCTCGGCATTCGGGTAGTGGTGCATCCGTTTTCACTAACCCCTCCGTAACTGCCCAGAGGTCCGCCGAAACTGTTATATGTTTCATCGGCAAATTCAATAACCGGTAGATCCATACTGCTCTTCCATCCAGCCCGCGAATATTCGGCATACATCGCCTTAGCAACGCTCTGTTTGACGGATTGGTTGGGAAAATTGGAATACGGATAGCTGATCGCCGTTCTGTAATTGGTGATGCGCCAAACATCGGATGAATAACTCAATGAGACCGGCAGATCTAAACCGCGTCCCGGATAATTGGCAAGCGGAACGCCGAAAGAAACCTTCGCATTTTCGTTGACGTTGCCCTGAGTGTTTCTTGCGTTGGATTGGTCATCTTGAGCGGGTGTGACAGTTGTCAGTAAAAGAAGAACGGCAGTCACAAATATCAGTTTGGATAAAAGCCTTTTATTTGATTGATAGATTGAAGATTGGAAATTGTTTGGAGTTTCCTTCGTTTCATTTGGTATTTCTGCTTTTTTAATCTGTTTCATTTTCGTTTTCTTTATCGGATTGAAGTTGTTCGTATAAAATTCAATGACCTTGTATCGTAATTTCTATTGCACGAGCCTATCTTCTGTAAAAAGCGGGAACGGGAATGTCGCCCGTTTGTCCCCAATTCTCGGTGCGCGTTGATAAGTTACTGCTCTGTCTGATCTTCCACACGCCGCCCGATGCCGTCCACGTCGCGATGTCCACTTTCCCGTCGCCGTCGTAGTCGTTCTGAACTTCCTTGTCGCCCGCATACCACGGAACGGTAACAATCGTGTTGGTCGAGCTTTCCCTGATCTTCCAGTCGGTGCCGCTTCTGACCGCCGCGTCCGCCTTGCCGTCGCCGTCGTAATCCGCCGGAATCGGGGTATCGCCGGATGAGCCGCAAGCAACCGAACCGAAGCCGTTATAGTTCGCGCTGCTTTTGGCGTAGTAAAATGTCGCGTCCGAACTGCGCCAGACGGCGAGATCGGCTTTCCCGTCGCCGTCGAAATCCGCCGGTTTCGGCACATCCGAGTCGTTGCCGTAGATGTAACCGTTGAAAGTGCCGGTCGAGCTGAACTGAATGAGAAAAATCAAATGCCCGCTGTTCTGATAGTTGGAGCGCACGACCGCCGCGTCGGTCTTGCCGTCGCCGTCGTAATCGGCGGCTGCCGGTTCGTCGCCCGACTGCCCGAAACTGTATGCGAGAAACGCGCTGTCGCTGCTTCTCTGGATATACCACGCATTGGCGGAGGCGCGAAACACGGAGAAGTCGGTTTTTCCGTCGCCGTCGTAATCGCCGGGAACGGTCTCGTCGCCCGACTGTCCCCACTGAACGCTGGTCGCCTGCGAGCCTTGCCCGCCCATCACATACCAGTAGCCGGTCGAAGGTCGCCAGACCGCCAAATCAGACGGCGGAGATGCCGAGGCGTTCGCATCTTCGACGGCGAGCATTCTTGAACCGGCATAGATATATTCCTTCGATAATTGCGGCGTGGAAGTCGGCAAGGGCGGCTCAACGAACGGGTTGACGCTGTTCAGCAAACTTGACGGCTGATTGAGCGGGGAATTCCTCGCCTGTAATTTCTGCTCACGGGCGGATTCCTCCAAGTATTTGAGAGTGCCGCCGAGCGCGCTAACAACCAGCAACAAACAAACGGCAACCGCCGCGATTCTCTCGCCGCCACTCCAGTTCGACCAGAATCTTTTTCCTTGTTCCGACAATTCGTCATTCGTGATCTCCGTCAGTTTCGGCTCAATAATTAATGCGGATAAATTTCTTTTCTTCGACTTTTTCATAATTTTTAACTAATGCTCAAAGGTTCTGGCTGACCGAACAATCACCTTTTTCCATCTGCTTTGAATTTACTTCTAAACAAACACACGTTCATCCGACAAACAAAAGTCAGCTTTTATTTGATGATGTCGATTTCTTGCTTATTGAACAGGAATGAATTATGCGGAAAAGACAACTCACTCCTGAATAGTTAATAAACATTCTTTCGGTGTTTGTCTTTGAGAGCGATGTGCGATACGATGCAAGGTCTACGGATAGCATCGGAGACGCGCCTGAAATCGCGCTTCAAAGATTTCTATCAAAAAGTCCGAGAGGCATCTTCCAAATGCTTTTCGGATTTTTATTTATCGTCTGATAAGTCTAAATTAAAATTTCAAAACTTGCTTCCAAACAAAAAACCGACCATCATCTCAAATCTAAAAATAAGAAGTCAATTATCTTATGACATCTATCCTTGATGATAGATTCAATAACAAGCTGACACGATTCGTATCAACTAATGACTCTTTTTGCTTCGCCGTCCTCGTCGGTCGGCGGGGGGTTGCACCCTTAGATTTTATGCGTCGGTTCTTCCTTCAGAATGTAGCAATTTGAAGATGATAATAGACATCTGAAGATTAATTGTCAAGAGTTAAGCAAAGGTTTTTATAAATACACCGAAAATTTAAAGTAAGTGTTCATATAGGGTTATATTTACACAAAATTAAAAAAGATTTTCTAAAACTGAATGACTCCGAAATACCGCGCCGTCGTTAATGTCGAAAGCAAATTGAGATTGTCGAATAAGCTGGACGGCGCAGTTCCGCATAAGCTGTTCGTCGTTGCCAAAATTACATCCCTCAAATCGTTGATGACCGGTTTGACGATGTTGGGCTGTAGAACATAGGCATCTAAAAAATTACGCATAAACACGCCGACACCGCACTCGTAATCGCCCGGATCGCCCATCGCGCCATGGTGGTATTGAATGACGTTATCTTCGGTCATATAACGCGCGACACCGTATAGAATCTGTCTGACTTGCGACGCTATTTCATTCGACTGGTTGAACGTCGAATAATATCTGAGCAGCCCGCTGATAACTAATCCCTGATCGCCCGCCCAGCAGCTGTCCGCCTCGTCGTTCCAAAGTTTAACCGGCGGAAACGCGCCGTCAATTTCGGCGTAAGACGTTACCCGTTCCTTGACGAGCAATTCGCCGCCCGGAAATCTGAGCAGCAAGGACTGCTCTTCGAGCGCGGCATCGAACCAGGCGTTTAAGAATCCGTATTCGTCCCGCACTGGCTGGTACGGCGACGGGTCTATCGGCGGTTGCGGATTCGTCGCGCGGGCGGCGTTCAGTTTGAGCGCGAGCAGGAAAAACAAAGCGTTGACGACCGTATCCTGCCAGGGTCCCAAATTAAAGAAATTCGGGTCGGACGGGTTGGAGCTGCTGCATTCGCCTTGCTCTCGCTTCTCGTGAAAAATATCGTACTGCCAAACGCCGTGGCAGCCGCTGCCGACACCGTTATCAAAACGGGGTGTCGCCCAGTTTTCTTTTTTGTTCCAATAATCGTTATCTGGGGTTCCGTTGTCGCGGTTGTCCCAGACGTTCGACGCGCCCCGGTAAACCCACTGCCCCTTGGTCATCCCGACGGTCATTTGCCGCCAGCATTCCCGCGCGATGTTTTGGAAAACCTTCTTGCCGTTCCCGAAAACAGCGTCGAAATTTTTATCGAAGGCTTTCGCGCTCGCGTTGCCCCACCACGCGAAATCGTCGTACCAGCAGCCGGCATCCTGCCCCGGAACGCCGCTGCCGCCGACGAGTGCCAGGTATTTCTTGTAAGCCGTTTCTATAAACGCCGGATCGACCTGCCCGCGAGCGTATAAAAGATAGTCGGTCGCCGTATCGAGCGCGTTGCCGAGATCCCAGTAAGAATCGGTTCGGATCGCCGGATCGAAGCGCAGTTTTATATTTTGATAAGCGGTTTCGGCGATGACTTTATAATCGTAATCGGTATTCTCGGACATTAATTTCTCCTCCGCATAATTTCATTTGCTGAAAATCAGCCTCTGTAAAAAACAAAAACCGACGCGCAGCTAAATCAAAGAATCTCTCGATTCTTTTTTATCAACATCTTTCCCCAAAGATGCTTGGTTTAGCGGTCGTCGGTTTTTAGTTAGTAGCAATCTTAAGTTGTAAAACTTGTTGGACGGAAATATAGACTTGTTTTGTGCTGTGTGTCAAGAGAAAAGTTAAGACATTTTTTAGGCGGTTGACGAATTAATATAGCCAACCTGCAAATCAGAACAGATTCTAATTCCGAATCGCATATGATGTCGTGAATCGGAGAAAGAAATTGCGGCGGTGCGTCTTGAATTATTCAAATAGTTCTCAGTGATCTCAGACAAAAAGTGCTAATTTTCTTGCGGAAGAAATAAAAGCACTCCAAACAAATATTTTTCTTGACAACGCGCTTCAAACAGGCATATATTTGCTGCCAATAAGTTTTATTTTCGAGGGTTGCTAAAGAAACCGACGACACCGCTAGATTAATCCGGCATCAGTGGGAAAGTGCCGGATACAAATAATTTGCAAAGACGATTCATTCGTCTTTCGATTCTTTGGATTGAGCGGCATCGTTGGTTTTTTCTTGAAGACCATCGGATTTAGCAAGCAGCGGAAACGACGTGACTCACTCGTTCAAGCTCAAGGCGAATGATGAGGTCTTCATCACTTATGGGGATTCGTAAGTTCACATTTCGGCTTTGTGCGCCAAAAGCGTTCCCGACAATGTGACGAAATGCGGGTAGATACGCACAATGACGAATGGATTTCTAATCATTGGCGGCGACCGGAGAAGCGGCTTGCGCGAAGAGGCAAGCTGCCCGGTAAATTTCAATTCGTCTAAAAGCGAAGCGCACCGAAAATTCAATCGTCGCGCTTTGCCTAAACTTCTTGAGAACACGGACGGATTTTCAATTTCTGTAGAATTTCTACATAAAACTTTCGCCCTGGTGTGCCAACTACGCACGACTTCGGCGCAGATTTCAATCGTCGCCAACCGGCATTAACCGCTCGAATCCGCCGAGTTCCGCCGTCATTTTCATTACATCGTCAAAAAGACAATTTACCGCGTGCCTGACGGGGTAAAAAAATCGCGTCGCGCTGATCGAATCTACGGGATCAACGCTCGCCACGCTTTGCCATTTACTCGGCTGCCTGCCGAACGCCATTTTGGAATTTATGCCCGATGAAATTGAGGAATAAATTAGCGTCGACGAGAATTTTCTTGACAGCGGCATAAAATTTAATTAAATTAGCTTTCAAATTTCCCAGTAAACAATTTAACCGTTCGGCAGCACGGGGAGCGCGTGTCGAAAGCGCGGATATATCGCCGCAAGCCAAAGCGGTTTCGCTTCGCTCGGCGGATGTCCTCTTTTACCGGCGCGTTCCGTTATAGGCGACGCGCTTCAAGGAGTTTTTATGCCGAATGATACCACCGGAGCCAGATACCGCAGCGTTATCAATAAAGCGAACGACCGCAACGCGACGAAAAACGCTTTGACCAGAGGTTTGCAGATGATCGCCGGTCATCTCGGCAGCGGGATGTCGACCGAAAGCACCATCGCCGTCGCTTATTTTCGCAGAACGATGTATGTCGCTAAATTAGGCACGGTCAATGCCCATGCCGTTTCGGTGCAATCGCTCGAAGCCCTGCTCGGCGCGCCGCTCGACGGCGAAGCCGAACAAACTCTGAGCGTTTTCAACGACGGCGGCAATTATCCGATAGAACATATCGTCGGTGTCGGCCGCGGCAAAACCGGCT
>CAXTMQ010000087.1:0-15507 GCA_964245305.1 uncultured Pyrinomonadaceae bacterium | reverse complement strand
TGGCAAAACGATGCGATGTCTGCGGAAAAGGTCCGCAATTCGGAAACAATGTTTCGCACGCGAACAACAAAACACGACGGCGTTTCAATCCGAATCTGCAATCGGTTCGCGTTCAGCAATCGAGCGGCGCGAACAAACGTCAGAAAGTTTGCACCCGCTGTATCAAAGGCGGAAAAATTGTCAAAGCGGCGTAACTTTCTTAGAAACAAACCCCGTAAATTTAGTTGCCAAACGCGCGATTTTTCCTCGCCGTTTGGCAATTTCTTTTGACCTTTTTTATCAGTCAATAACGGCGATGCATTCGATCTCGACACGCGCATCGCGCGGCAGACGCGCCGCCTGCACGGTTGCCCGCGCCGGTTTGTTGCTGCTGAAAAATTCGGCGTAAACTTCATTCATCGCCGTAAAATCATTCATATCAGCCAGAAAAACCGTCGTTTTGACGACAGCGTTCAAATCCGTTCCCGCCTCATTTAAAACAGCCGTTAGATTTTTTAAAACCTGTCTGGTTTGTTCCGCGACATCGTTTGAAACGAATTCGCCGGTCGCCGTATCAATCGGAATCTGACCCGAACAAAAAACCATATTTCCCGTTTTCACCGCCTGCGAATACGGTCCAATCGCGCCCGGCGCGTTTTCAGTCGAAATAATTTCCTTCACAATAATCCAACCTTGTCTCGATTTCGTTTATTAAAGCAAAAGGCGAATTTTAACAGATAAAACTTTGAATTCCAAATTCCAAATTCTAGATTCCGGATTATTTGTGTCTAAACACAAAACTTCTGACCAAAATCAAAAATCATAATGGTTCATAATTTGGGATTTGAAATCTGGAATTTGGAATTCAAGAATTGACACGCTCGACGGCGATGACACCCGGGACTTGCTCGACAGAGTTGATTACTTTGTCGAGATGTTTTTTGTCGAAGACTTCGATTGTAACTTCGATCAAGCCGCGGTCGTTTTTGGAAACTTCGGCGCGCGCGTCGCGGATGCCGGTTTTGATTTCGGCAATCGCGTTGGTAATTCCGGCAAGCATTCCGGTGCGGTTTTCGGTAGTGGCAAGAAGCCTGACCGATTGAATTTCCTTGCCGTCGCCTTTCGCCCATTCGACATCAACGATGCGGTCTTTGTTAATCATTAACTGCGCGACGTTTTTACAGCGTTTGTTATGCACGACGATGCCTTTGCCGAGCGAGATGTAGCCGATTATGTCCTCGCCGCGCAAAGGATTGCAGCAGCGGGCGCGGGTCGTCAAGAGATTGTCCACGCCTTTGACCAGAATCGCGTCTTCGCCCAAACCGATAAATTTTTTGACGGCTTTCACGCCGCTCTCGAGCCGCGTTTCTTTTTTCTTTTCGGGATCGAGTTCGGCAAACTTTTCAGCGCCCAGGAATTTTGCAATCACGTTGCGCGGCAAAGTTTTTCCGTAACCGATGGAAACGAGCAAATCTTCGGGACGACCCAATCCGTATTCGTTGGCGATGCGCTTCATTTCATCGTCGTTATGAATGAGTTTTTTCGGCGCGAGACGGAATTTATCAGCTTCTTTTTCAAGTAGTTTGCGACCGATTTCGATTGATTCGGCGCGTTGCTGTTCGGCGATCCAATGGCGGATGCGGTTACGCGCTTTCGATGTAACGACGAAGTTAAGCCAATCGCGCGAAGGTTTCGAGTTCGGCGTAGTTAAAATTTCGATGACATCGCCGTTTTGGATTTCGGTTCTAAGCGGCACGATACGCCCTTTAACTTTCGCGCCGGTGCAGTTGTCGCCGACTTCCGAGTGAATCGCGTAGGCGAAATCAATCGGTGTCGCGCCGCGCGGAAGTTGAATGATTTTTCCCATCGGCGTAAAAGCGTAGACATCTTTCGGATATAAATCGAGCTTTAATGATTCGATAAAATCTTCCGAATCTTCAGTTTCCTGCGTTGATTCGACGAGCGGCAGAAGAAGTTTTTCGACCGTTTTGCGAAGCTCGTCGAGGCTCGCGTCTTCTTCGCGCTTGCCGAGCTTGCTTTCCTTGTATTTCCAATGCGCCGCCACGCCTTCTTCGGCGACCTGATGCATTTCTTCGGTGCGAATCTGCACTTCAAACGATTGCCCGTTATCGCTGATAACCGAGGTATGCAGCGATTGATAAAGGTTGTCGCGCGGGTTGCCGATCCAATCTTTGAACCGTTCGGGAACGGGTGTCCAAATGTCGTGAACGACGCTTAGAGCCAGATAACAGTTCTTTTTATCGTTCGGGGTAATGATTCGTGCGGCAATTAAATCGTAAACTTCTTCAATGGTTAATTTGCGCTTTTTCAGTTTTTTCCAAAGCGAATAGAGACGTTTGACGCGCCCTTGCACTTCGACGAACGGCACATCGTTTTCACCTAATTTTTCCCGAATCGTGCCGGTAATTTTTTCGATCATCGATTCGAGTTCGGGACGACGCGATTCGACCTCTTTCGAGAGTTTTTTATATTCTTCGGGATAAAGATTTTGAAACGATAAATCCTCGAGTTCGCTGCGAATTTTTCCCATCCCGAGCCGGTGAGCAATCGGCGCGTAAATATCGAGCGTTTCCTGCGAAATGCGAGCGCGTTTCTCGGGTTTTAAGAACTGCATCGTCCGCATATTGTGCAGACGGTCGGCGAGCTTGATAAGGACGACGCGGACGTCCGTTATCATCGCCAAAACCATCTTGCGGACATTTTCGGCTTGCTGTTTTTCTCTGGAAAGATTGCTGATATGAGCGATTTTCGTGAGTCCGTCAACAAGCCGCGTGATTTCATCGCCGAAATATTCACGAATTGTATCGAGGTCAACGAGCGTGTCTTCGACAACATCGTGCAGTAATCCGGTCGAAACGCTTGTTTCATCAAGTCGCATATCCGCCAAAATGTCGGCAACTTCTATCGGATGAACGAGATACGGTTCGCCCGAGGCGCGTTTTTGCCCGCGATGATGCATAGCAGAGAAGAGATATGCCCGCCGTATCAAATCAATATTCGGGTCGGGACGATTTCTCTCCACCTTTTCGATGACATCTTCAATGCGAATCATAAAACAACCGCCAGTTAAGAATTATTAACTTAATAACGGATAACAAAAGGTGATACTCAATTTTATTTTAATCGAGTATCACCTTTCCTAAAAATAAATTCGGAAAAATCCCTATTTTTTATTTGTTGCTTCTTCCTTTTTCTTTTGTTCTTCGGCTAAAGCGTCTTCTTTATCCTTTCTGATTTTCGCCAGTTCGGTAAATCTGTCTTTTGCTTTTTCAGCTTCGCCCTTTAAGGATTCTTTCTGCTGGGTATTGCCTTCCATTTCGGCAAGCCGCATCTGCTGGACAAGCAAATTAGCCTTATATGACCAAACGGCATCGCTGTTGGTGTCGAGCTTTTCCGCTTTGTCAATAAGTTCGCTGCCCTGCACAACGCATTGTTTGAATTCTTCAAATTTCGCAGGGTCTTGCGGTTTTGAGAATTCAAAAACCTGTTTTCCTTCTTTTGTAACCGTTTTCTTGACCGGCTCGACATCGGAAATATCGTTGGCGCAGGAATATTTTTTACCGGCAAGTTTCGTCAGAGCTTCCGCTCGCTGTTCGGGCGGCACTTGCTCGTTATTCGCGCGATCATTCACCCATTTATTCCACTCGTCGGTACGATTAAGGTTTTCGAGTAAATTGGCGACCGCGTTAAACGAACTTTGATCTTTTACGTTTTCCGACAAAACCTTTTTGTATTCCGTAATCGCTGCTTCAGCTTTAGGTATATTCTGGCGATCTCCGATAAACTCTGAATGCAGAGTTCTTGCTAAGAACAATTGAGCGGTTTTAGATTCGTCCAATTGTCCAGACGGATCACGGCTGATCGCGCTCCGAAAAAGCTCTTCGGCTTTTTGAAAGTTTCTGTCTTTGTAAGCCTTTCCGCCGTCAACCAAGTCTTTTCTGGCGAAAATTTTATTGTAATAAGAGCAGTTTGCTCCCATCGAAACGGCAAATAAAACTAAAGTAAATATTCCTAAACGAGACAATCTCATTTTCGACTCCCTTTTTATTTAAAAGTCTGTCGGCAAAGTGATTTTAATTTTTGCCGACAAACCGCAAATTTATTCAGTTAAATCATCAATCTGTAGACCGATTGGCTGCGCTCCGCCGAGTTTTACCGCGTCTATTACTTTAACGACTTCACCGTATTTAACCGAACGCGGCGATTTGATGAAAACCGTTTTTTCGACTTCGTTCGTTCCTTCACGGAAAACGCCCTGCGCGTCGCGGTCTTTGAAAATTGCCGCCAAACGATTCGTCAAATCTTCCGTATTAGTAACATCACCGGCATTTTCGTTATTGAGCGTAACTTTTTTATCGCTTTTATTAATGGTAACAACCAACGTCAAAGGATTTGGTTTCGGCGGTGCCTGATTTTCATCAGGTTTCGGTTCTGCCGGAACTTTCGCTTCAAAACGGCTCGGTTTTAACGGTGTAATGACCATAAAAATAATCAAAAGCACCAGCAAAACGTCAATCAGTGGTGTTACATTGATTGATGGAGTGGCTCCGCCAGAGGAGCCTCCTGTTGACATTCCCATAGTTTATCTACTCCCTCAACTATTTTTCTGCTTTATCGCCTTTTTTACGATCAGCAACTAAGCCAATTTTGTCTATGTCCTGTTTGCGAATAGTATCAATCGCTTCGACAACTTTTCCGTAATCTACGTCAACTCCGCTCTTGATATAAACGATGCGCTTTTCAGGAGTTTTATTTTCCATCAATCTCTTGACTTTATCTCCTAAAGCGGTAAGCGGATATTGTTCTTTCCCGATATAAAAATTACTGTTATCGGGAATTGCGATGACAACAGAAGTGTCTTTTGCAATATCGCCGTCCTCGTCAGGACTAATCATATTTTTCGGAAGATTTACCGAAACTCCCTGTTGCAGAAGCGGTGTCACGATCATAAAAATGATCAGCAACACAAGCATCACGTCAACCATCGGGGTCACGTTGATTTCCGAATTGTATTCATCGGAACCACCGACTGTCATTCCCATAAAAAATTCTCCTTTTGGTTAAAGTCAAAGTTTGATTTAACCATTTAATTGATTAGTGCGCTGTTTAATAAAATAATCCACTAACTCGGAAGCCGAGTTTTCCATTTCGACACCGAAGCTCGTCACTTTATTCGTAAAATAATTAAACAGCCACACAGCCGGAACCGCCACCAAAATACCGAAAGCCGTTGCGACGAGGGCTTCTGCAATTGAGCCGCCGACCGCGCCGATACCGGCTGTTTCGTTCGTTCTTAAAGCATTAAACGCGCCGATAATACCGACGACCGTGCCAAACAAGCCTACGAAAGGAGCAGTCGAACCGACCGTTGCAAGACCGGAGAGACCACGTTTCAGTTCGGCGGTTTTGACGGCAATCGCGCGCTGTAAAGCGCGTTTCGAGGCTTCCATTTCCTCGCCGGAAATTTCAGTATTTCCCTGATGCGCGGCGAATTCTTTCAAACCTGATGAAACAACCATCGCCAGATGCGAATCTTTATGTCTGTCGCTAATGTTGATGGCTTCGTCAATATTGCTGTTCTTTAATGCCTGAGCAACTTTCGGCGCGTATTGACGCGACTGTTGTTTGGCTTTGTTATAAGTCAAATAACGCTCGATTCCGATAGCGATCATATAAACCGACATCAAAAGAAGCGTGATAATCACAGCCCAACCCGGAATCGTCAAGCTCTGCGCGATTTCATAAAGACCAAACGAAGGCGCGGCTTCGTTGGTGAATAGAAAGAAAAAGCCCACGAATTTTGTCAATATCAAACTACCCAAAAAAGTCATAATTTATCCTCCAAAGAAATCCAAAAATTTTAATTATTGCAGAAACTTTAATCAAGCGGAAAGAAGCCGTTTCCAGCTTCTTTCTCATAACTCATTCTCCAAATCACGGAGTGAAATTATAGTTGATAATGCCTGTCACGGAAACCGGCTGACCTGAAAGCATTGTCGGCGCGAATTTCGCCTGCCGCGCCGCTTGTTCAGCCGCTTGTTTAAGCAGAGGATGCCCGCTGACGGCACTTGCCGAAACGACATTTCCCTGTTCGTTGATCGTTACTTGAACAACGACAGTTCCGCTCGCGCGAACCGCTTTAGCGGCTGGCGGATACGGCGGTTTCGGTAGACTCGTCGCTTTACCGTTCAAAACACCGCCCGAAATCTTCTTCGGCACGACCGGTTTCGGTGCGGGCGGCGGCGGCGGCGGCGGCGGCGCGGCATCGCCGGTTGTTCCCGTTTTCTCTTCGCCGGTTCCGCCTTTTAACCCCGTTCCTTCCGTGTTGCCTTTGCCCTTATAGTCGCTGGAAGCGGCGTTTTCGGCATCGTTATTAGACGTGCCGATTCTCGTCGCAATTCCTTCGCGCGGCGGTTTAACCGTATTCTGAACCGTGCTGATTTTATCAGGCGGCTGAACCGGCGATTGATCCATTCGCTGGATAATTTCCGTGCGTGTATCTACGTTCGGCGCGGCTTTCACTTCCTTTACTTCGACTTTCTCGGGCGGCGGCGGCGGTTCTTCTTCGGCGACCGGAACCGGCGCGACCAAAGACGAAAGTTCTAAATCGCCTGCGCCGAGACCATAGTCTTTTGCGAAAAGACTGTAAATCAAAGCACTCAGCAAAATCGCAATCATTATTACAAAGGTAGTTAATAAAAAACCGCCTTTTCGATTGTTTTCGCCCGAATTATTTTTCGACTCAACTAATTGATCTAACATTGTTATTTTCCTCCCTGTATTTCCGGTGCCAATTGGGTCAAGGGCTACGAAATTTTATTATTGCCTGCGATGATATTTTATGAACAACAGTTGTCATCGCTTTGATAATACTCGACCATCCAACCTGAAAATCAAGCGTCACTTTTTCCGTTTTTTAATTCTTAATAGCAAATGCGGGTGTGTCGAACTTTTGCTGGTATTACACACAAAAGTACCACAAAATTTCCCCGACGCTTCTCACGATACGGAAAAAAGCAGATACGAAATATTTAATTGACCAGCAACGATTTGAAGTCTAAAACCTTACGTCGAGAAAGTCAAGAAAATTTTTATGATTTAGATGATTTTTCCAATAAAACTTTTAAATTCTCAACAGCTAAAATATCAGATCGCAAATTTTTCAGCGTCGTTAATTTAAAAAACGATTTTCGCCGAAACGTGTTGATTCGATTGAATTTCAACAGCGTCTGAAAGCGAAAATCGTCAGTAGTTTATGCAGTTTAATATTTTGCTTTAAACTGGATTTTAACGCGCGACCGGTCTTCTCGAAACCGAACGACGCGACGCGGAGGCGAGTCTATCGGTTTTCTGCGTTTCGGTGCGTCTGATTTTCGCCGCGCCGAGCTTGTCCTGCCACCAATTCGCAATCGGGCTGGCGATAGCAATCGTCGAATATGTTCCGTAAACGATTCCGACGAGCAGAGCGAGCGAGAAACTTCTTAAAACTTCGCCGCCGAATAAAACCAGAGCCAACACCGACAGCAAAACCAGACCGGCGGTAATAACCGTTCGGGAAAGCGTTTGGTTGATCGAATCGTTCGTAATTTTGAAAAGCGAATCGGTGCGATTGACGGCTAAATTTTCGCGGATGCGGTCGAAGATAACGATTGAGTCGTTGACGGAAAATCCGACGATGGTTAAGATTGCGGCGATAACCGTCAAATTGATTTCCCATTGAAAAATCGAGAACAGCGCGAGAACCATCAGAACATCGTGGAAAACGGCGATGACCGCGCCCGCCGCATACGTCCAGTCGTATCGAAACGCGATGAACAGAAGAATTCCGACCAAACCCAGAAGCGTCGCGGCAACGGCTTGATTTCTCAACTGCGAACCGGCAATCGCGCCGACCGAATCAGTTCCGATAATTTTATATTTAGCATCCGGCGCGGCATCGAGCGCGGTTTCGCCCTCGGCTTCTTTGCCGAATGAATCGAGAGCTTTTTTCACGGTCGTGCGTCCGGCTTGCACCTGCGCTTGAATCGCCGCATTGTTTGGCTCGCCATTCGCTTCCGGCGCGGACGCGACTTCACCGGCGTTTTCGATCAACGGAATTTTTATCAAAACTTCGTCGGGCTTGTCGGTCGAAGTCTGGATAACCGGATCGTTCACGCCCGCCGTGTTCAAAGCTCCGCGAATATCGTCATCCGTCGGTCTATCGCCTTTAAATTTCGCGGTAACGACCGTGCCGCCTTTGAAATCTACGCCCAGATTAAAGGCTTCCGTGCCGCCGGGCGTAAATTGCCTGGCAAGCGTCGAAGCTAAACCGGCAAGCATTACAAAAATGGAAATAGCAATAAAAATACGCCGTTTTCCAAGCCAATCAATGTGAATATTCTGAAAAAGATTAAACATTTCTTTATAAAAATTGCGGATAGTTTATAGATAGTTGCAGTTGGTTACAGAGAATTTTGGAACTTTTGCCTTCTAAAAATCTTCGGAAACATTTGAAACTTTCCGTAACTTCTGAAACTATCGGCAACTCAAAAACTAAATACTAAGTTTCTGCATATTCGGATTTCTGCTTAAAACCCAGTTGAAAATAGTGCGCGAAACGAAAACCGCCGTGAATAAATTGATCAACAAACCGAGAATCAACGTCACGGCAAAACCTTTGATCGGACCCGAGCCGTAAAGATACAGAATTATTGACGAGATGATCGTTGTAATATGCGTGTCAATAATCGTTACAAAAGCGCGGTCGAAACCGATGCTGATTGATTCGGCGACGGAAAAGCCGAGCCGTATTTCTTCGCGGATGCGCTCGAAAATCAGCACGTTCGAGTCAACCGCCATTCCGATTCCGAGAATCAAACCGGCAATTCCGGGCAGCGTCAAAGTCGAGCCGAACACGACGAGCGCAGCCATCGTCAAAATCATATTCAAAATCAGCGCGATGACGGCGTTCACGCCCGAACCGCGATAATAGAAAAGCATAAACAACACGACAAGAGCCAAACCGCCGATTGACGCGGCAACGCCCGAACGGATCGAATCCGCGCCGAGGCTCGGTCCGACCGTGCGTTCTTCCTGATATTCGATTGCCGCCGGAAGCGCGCCGGATTTCAAAGTCAACGCCAGATCGTCGGCATTTTGTTTGGTAAATCTGCCGGAAATTTCGCCCGAATCGAAAATCTGCGACTTGATATAAGCGATTGATTTGACTTCGCCGTTTAAAACGACCGCCATATAATTGCCGATATTTTTGCCCGTCCAATCGCCGAATTTCTGCGCGCCCGAAGGTTTGAATGAAAATCCGATTTGATAATCGCTGTTGCCGCCGGTGCGCGAAACGGCGTTCGCGTCGCGCAGTTCGCCGCCGTCAACAACTGCCGGAGTTTCGACGACGACGTATTTGGCGGGCTTTTGAGTTTGCTGCGTTTGATTGAGCGTCGGCGCGTCCTCGCGTTCGGTGTAAACCATTACCTTGCGCGTATCGGTTTCTTTGCCGCCGATAGTCGCTAAAGCGGCTTCCTTCGTCGGATATGTTTGCAGATTCGGATTCGGCGTGCTGATGACTTTCATCAGTTCGAGCTTCGATTCGCCGCGCACCAATTCTTTAATGCGTTCGGGATTTTCGACACCGGGCATCTGTAAAAGAATCTGTCCCGAATCGGCGCGCCCCTGTCTTTGCAGAGTCGGCTCTTTCACGCCGAAAGCGTTAATGCGGCTGTCAATGATTTTTAAGGCTTGGTCGGTCGCCTGTTCCTTCAAACGCGACTGCGCCTGTCCGGGCAAAGTCCACGTTACGGTGCTGCCGCTCGTGTTTTCCGTCCAATTCGCAAAATCAACTTTTTTCTTGACGGCATCAACGACGGCTTGCGCCTGCGACGCATCGCTCAAATTTAAAGTTACCGAATAACTATTGTTTTCGGCGACATAAGAACCGTCGCTGACCGGCAACTGCGCTTCTTTGGCGGCGTTGAGGGCGGCGACTTCGTTGTTCTGCGTCAAAGCCTTCAAATAGTCGTCGGTTTTAACGCGCATCAGAAGATGCGAGCCGCCTTTTAAATCGAGACCGAGATTGATGTTTTTGGCGAGATTGTTTTTAATGCCGTCCAAAGTAAAATCGCTTGCCGAAATTGAGCCGCGCGGTCCGAAAACCAAAAAAAGTCCGATTAGCGTAATGACCAAAATAATCGCTGTTCTAATTAATAAACTGTTGTTTCTCATTAGTTTTTAATGCAGAGTTTATGAATGCTCTCGAAAAATAATTTTTATTTAATTTCCGCCTGTCTTTTGCCGACGACGGCGGTGCGCGCGATTTCGATAAACGATTTCTCCGCGCTTTGAATAATCAAACTCGTGTCTCTCATTTCTTTGATCTTGCCGATCACGCCGCCGTTCGTCACAACTTCGTCGTTAATTTTTAACTCGGCGATCATCGCTTCCGTTTCCTTACGCTGTTTCTGCTGCGGGCGAATCAGGATAAAATAGAAAATCAAAATGATCGGCAGAAAGAGAAAGACTGTTGACAAAATACTTCCGCCGCCTTCGCCTTGAAAATAAAGTAGTAATAAGTTCATTATTTTAATCTTGCGAGAAAATAACAATCATATACATTTACAAACCGTTTATCAAACGTCTGTAAAATCGTCGTTTGCATTTTCTTCGCTAATTTTGTAGAGGAATTCTCGTCGAAACTCTTCAAAAGTGCCGGATTTGATAGATTGCCTAACCTTTCGCATCAAGTCAAGGTAAAACGCGAGGTTATGGTGCGAAATCAAAGTCGCCGCCAGCATTTCCTTTGCCAGATACAAATGTCTGAGATACGCTTTTGAATATCTGCGACAAACCGAACACGAACATTCAAAATCGAGCGGCGAATCGTCGTCGGCATATTTCGCGTTGCGAATATTGATTTTTCCGATTGATGTAAACGCGCTGCCCGTGCGCCCGTTGCGCGTCGGCATCACGCAGTCGAACATATCCACGCCGCGCGAAACGGCTTCGAGCAAATCTTCCGGCGTTCCCACGCCCATCAAATAACGCGGCGCGTTTTCGGGCATCCGCGGCGCGAGAAATTCCAAAACGTCATACATCACCGATTTTTCCTCGCCGACGCTCAAACCGCCAATCGCATAGCCGTCAAAACCGATTTCAACAGTTTTATCTAAACTTTCCCTTCGTAAATCCAAATGTCCCGCGCCTTGAATGATTCCAAACAACGCTTGTTTGCCGCTTAAATTTTCCGCTTCTAAAAATCCCGTGTCTTCACCGTTTTCCTGTAATTCATTGAAACGATTTTTCGACCGCAAAGCCCAACGCGCCGTCATCTCCAGACTTTTGCGCGTCGCTTCAACGCCTTCTTCTCCGGGCAAACATTCGTCGAAAACCATTACGATTTCCGACCCCAACGCCGCTTGGATTTCCATTGAGATTTCCGGCGACAGAAATTTTTTATCACCGTTCAGATGCGAGCGAAACTCCACGCCGTCTTCGTTCAGCTTTCGCAAATCGGTCAAAGAAAAAACCTGAAAACCGCCCGAATCGGTCAAATACGAACGCTTCCAAGTTGAAAATCTATGCAAGCCTCCGAACCGTCGAATCGCCTCCGCGCCCGGTCTGAGGAAAAGATGATAAGTATTTCCCAAAATTATCCGCGCGTCCATCTCGTCTTCGAGCCATTCAAAGCGTACGCCTTTGACCGTGCCTTGCGTTCCGACGGGCATAAAAACCGGCGTTTCGATAATCGAACGCCGCGTTCTCAAAATTCCCGCCCGCGCATCTTCTTCCCGCGCGACGATTTTCCAATCAACTGCTTTGTTCATTACGGAAAAAATTTATAAATATCTTTTCTATGCAGAAATCTGACAAAAATAACTGTTTCGTTTTCCAGCGCGAAGCCGAGCCGGTAATCGCCGAATTTAATGCGAAAATATTTATCCGCGCCCTTTAGTTTCTTGATGTTGGAAATGTCGGTTAAAGTGTCGGCTTGTTCCGCGCCTTCAATTGCTTCTTTTACTTTTCGCAAAATTGATTTGTCCGAAATGTTTTTGAGATCGCGGGTAAAACTTTTGCGAAATTCCACGTTCATATTTTAATCTTCCAGAATCGCAAAAACTTCTTCGCGCGAAACCTTTTCGCTCTCCGTTCCATGTTTAATCGCTTTCGCAAGTGCTAAATCTTCCATTGCGTCTTCGATAATGTCCTGCATCAAGTCGCGCCGCGTTTCCAAAACCTCGATCAATGCCGATTTGATTAAATCCTTTAATTTTTCTTCCTCGAATGTCGCTGTTGCCATAACTTTTATTTCCTTTTTCCGAGAAGCGTCCAAATATTATCCGCGCCGATTGCCGTTTCCGAGACGATTTTGCCGTCTTCGTTTATCAGAACGGCGGACGGCGTTCCGTTGATGCCGAGTTGATTGGAAAGTTTGCGTTCTTTGTCGAGGATGATCGGCGACTGCAAATTTAATTGACGATGCGGTTCGGGTTCGCCTTCGGAGATGATGAGCAAATTCGGTTCATCCGCGCCGCGCGTTTTGTCCCAATCGCGCAAATCTTCAAGCATTTGCTGGCAATAACCGCACGTCAAGCTCCAGAATGTGACGAGCGTTCGCTTGCCGCGCAAATCTTCCGACGCGACGATTTTGTCGTTGACATCGTTTTCAAAAAATTCGGGCAATTCGTTGCCGAGTTTGGCGGTCGTGCTGTCGCCCGTTTTGCCGATTAACAAAAGTTCCGCGTCGTTAATCTGCGCTTTGATCGAATCAACCAACTCACGAATCGCTTTATCGCCGACGGCGGCGCGACTGCCGATTGTGCCGTCGTTATTGATTAAAATCGCCGTCGGTGTCCATTCCGCGCCGAAACTCAAAGCCGTTTCGCGGTCTTTCTGCAAAAGAATCTGCTTGAGTTTCGTTCCCGCCAATTTATCCAAATTATCTTTGACCGCGCCGTTGCTGACGAAGACGAAATTTAATTTTCCTTTCAATTCGGTCTGCCATTGTTCGATTTCCGGCAAAAGCGCGGCGCACGGATTACAGGTCGGGCTGACGAATAAAAATAAAATCGGTTTCGTCTGCGTCAAAAGCGCGTCGAGCGAAACTTCTCTGCCGTTCGTATCGGGCAGAGCGAAATCCGGCGCGGGCGAACCGATTGGCAAACCGGTCGCCGGCTGCTGAACGTCTTCCCTGTGCATTTCGCGTCCGCCGTCGAGCGCGGTAACTTCCAAAATCTCGATGCGCCGCATAATTTGCGTCTGCTGTTCCGAGATTTTCTTTAAATAAAACACGACCGCCGCAAGCAATCCGACGGTCGCCAAACCGATGATTAAAGACATAAAATTTCCTTCCGAATTATAAACGTCCGAATCGAAAAGATTCGCGCCTTGATTCGCCTTTCCGCTCAAAATCAAAACAAAAGCCAACGCCGTAAACACGACGTTGCGAATCAAACTTTTTCGAGAAATCGGCTCGCTGTGAATCGCGCCGAAACAATGGCAATCCGGCGTGTTGCCTTGCGCCAATTGATAAATCATTCCACCGATAAAAGACAAAAGCAAAATCAACGCGCCGACCGCGCCGACCCAGGAAGTTTCGACGAACAATAAACAAACCGCAAAAACAATCTCCGCAAACGGCAACGCGACCGAAAAAAACTTCGCAAACTCTTCGGGCGTTCCGAATTCTTTAACGGCTTTTTCCGAGCCTTTGAAGTCGAGCAGTTTTCCGATTCCCGCAAGCGCGAAAATTGCGAAAAGAATTATTCTGATTAAAAGTAAAAACTCATTCATTAAAATTATTTTTTCTTCGACTTGTGTTTCTCTTTAATTCTAATCGGCGTGGCGAAAAAATCGAAATTTTCGCGCAGTTGGTTTTCGATGTAGCGCAGATAAGAAAAATGCAGACCGCCTTTGCCGCCCGCGCCGCCGGACGTGAAAATGACGAACAGCGGCGGACGAATTCCGGCTTGCGTGATGAATTGGACGTGCAGGCGAACATTGCCGCCCGATCCGGGCGCGGTGCCGCCGCCGACTCGCGGCTGCGAAACGGTTCGCTCGAAAAAGTCGTTGAGTTTCGCGGTCGTGATTCGTAGATTTCGCGCTTCGTTCGCCTTTTGCACAATCGGCAGAATTTTGTTTACGCGCTGTCCGGTTAGAGCCGAGATCGTGATGATCGGCGACCAATCAAGAAACTTCATTTTATAGCGCAGGTTTTCTTCAAACTTATTCGCCGTGTTCGTTTCCTTTTCCTCAATCGCGTCCCATTTGTTGACGGCGATGATTAAACTGCAACCCGAATCGAGCGCGTAACCGGCGATGTTCGCGTCGGTGTTGGCGAAACCTTCGACGGCATCAATCACCAGAATTGCGACATCGGCGCGTTCCAGAGCCTTTCGCGCCATAATGATCGAAAGTTTTTCCGACATCTCGGTCGTCTTGCCTTTGCGCCGAATTCCCGCCGTGTCAATCAGTAAAAATTTCTGCCCGTCAACCGTCAGTTCCGTGTCAATCGCGTCGCGCGTCGTGCCGGCAATCGGCGAAACGATGACTCGTTCCTCGCCGAGAATTTTATTCAGCAAAGAAGATTTCCCGACGTTCGGACGACCGATGATCGCTAATTTTATTTCTTTTTGTTCGACTTCTTCGATTTCTTCTTCAAAACTCAGAACATCAAAAACCGCGTCGAGCAGATCGCCGACGTTGTTGCCGTGTTCGGCGGAAACGGGCGCGAGTTCAAAACCGAACTGATAAAATTCCGCCGCTTCTTCCTCGACTCGTTTCGACTCGGCTTTGTTCGCCGCGATAAAAATCGGCTTGCCGACGTTCCTCAGTAAAACCGCGATTTCTTCATCGAGCGGCGTTGCTCCGGCGCGCGAATCAACGACCCAGATAATCGCCTGCGCTTCTGAAATGGCGTTCGAGGCTTGCTTGAAAATATTCGCCGGGATTATCGCGTCATCGTCCGGCACGATGCCGCCCGTATCAACGAGCGCGAAAGTTTTCGCTTTCCATTCGACCTCGCCGTAGATTCGGTCGCGCGTAATTCCCGGCTCGTCGCCGACGATGGATTTGCGGCTTCCCGTCAGCCGATTAAATAATGTAGATTTTCCGACATTCGGACGACCGATGATGGCGACCAGAGGCAATTTCATATTTCGAGTTTAGACAACAAGCGGCTGTGCTGACAAACGACGCAATAAATACATTCGCTTTTTATACTTAATATCTGTTTGATGAGCAATTTCCGGAATTCTGTTTTCGTATTGTCTCGACTAATTCAAGATAATCTTATTTTATCGTCTTTACGTTGACACAGTCGCTGTAAAAAAGGTAATTTCTATTTAGAATTTGACATTCAGCAAGCAATTTTTCAGTTTTCAATAATATATTTTCAATTAACAAAAGATAATTCATTTTTAAGTGTGAAATTTACCCGGTTGAATTGTCTAAATTAAAATTGTTTATCGAACTGAGGATTTTTAATCGTTTCGCTATTTTCATCGGCGGAGTTTGAAAATA
>CAXTMQ010000086.1:0-15591 GCA_964245305.1 uncultured Pyrinomonadaceae bacterium | reverse complement strand
TTACAAAAATTCCGGCGTTGACGGCTGAACTTTAATTTCAACGGTTTTTACGCCCAAAACCAGATGTTTCGCCGTTAATTTAACCGTTCCGGCTTTGTTCGTTTCCTTCGTTTTAATCCAAATCGCGCCGACTCCGCCGACGAGCGCGAACGAGTTTCCGCCGACGATTTCGCCCGCGCCTTCGACGTTTAATAAAATCGCGCCGCTCGCAAAAGGTCGCCAATTTCCGAACTCGTCGGTTACTTTTAAAACGATTCGGGTCGCGTCAATGCCGTCGCCCTTTAATTCCGAATCGTCCGGTAAAACTTCAAATTTCGCGTCAACGCTTTTCCCCGAAAAGGTTTTTGAAATCACCACTCGTTCACCGATCAAACCGTCAATCCGCAAATCGTTGCGCTCGACGGCGTATGGATGAAAAATGTCCGCGAAAAACGGCGGATATTTTAAGCTGCCGAAATCTTTTCGATTCGGTTGAATTTCCTTCTGAAATTTGTCGTTGAGATAAATTTTCAAACGCTCGCAATTTGAAGCGATCATAGCGTTTCTGAGTCCGCCGCCTTCGCTGCGGTCGCCTTCCGACCAATGAAAAACCGACTCTAAAACGATTTCCTCCGACGGCTCGCACTGCGATTTATAAAATCCGGCGGCGGGCTTCGGAATGCGAAAAATATCCGAAACGCCGTGATAGCAAACGTGGTCTCCCGAACCGAAATTCGCGTGCGTGTTGTAATCGAACGCGCACCACGCCAAACCGCCTGCGTATTTTTCGCTGGCGGCGATTTGATTGTGAACTCGTGCGTGGCGAATCGCGTGTTCGGTTTGCCGCTCGACATTATCGGTTCGTTTTGTCGGAAACATATGACCGGAAAATTCCGTGTTCAGAAAAAGCGGATGATTCGGCTCTTTCAGCGGAAAATAAAAATCGTTCATCGTAAAAACGTCTTCCAAAAGCTCCGACTCAATTCGGTTGCGAACGCCGCCCGTTTGTCTGGAATCGTCGAGCAGATGCGCGAGCGCATTCGTGCGCGTGTAAAAATCGTGATCGTCCGGCGATTCGTTGATGCGAACGCCCCACAAAATAATGCTCGGGTGATTCCAATCACGCTTTATCATCGCTTCGACGTTTTTGACGGCTAAATCTTTCCAAGCCACGTCGCCGATGTGCTGCCAGCCGGGAATTTCTTCGAAAACCAATAATCCGAGTTCGTCGCAGGCATCGAGAAAATGCGCCGACTGCGGATAATGCGAAGTGCGAACGACGTTGCATTTCAATTCCTTTTTTAGAATATAAGCATCGCGTTTCTGCACTCTCTCCGGCATCGCGCCGCCGACAAACGGAAAGGTTTGATGACGATTCAAACCGCGCAGTTTCAAATGTTTGCCGTTCAAAAAGAAACCTTTCGGCGTAAATTTAGCGTCGCGGAAACCGATGCGCGTTTCGTATTCGTCAATCAATTTTTCGCCGTCGAACAATCTTGTTCGCACCGTGTAAAGTTTCGGCTTTTCCAAATCCCAAAGCCCGATTGCGCCGAGATTTTCGAGCGCAATTTCCGACTCGTTTCGGGAAATTTCCGCGCTTTGCGAAGCAATAATTTTTTCGCCGTCGAGCAGTTCGGCGGTCAATTTCAGTTTGCCGTTCGGATTGCCGTTCAAAAAACATTTCAAATTCAAACTTCGATTTTCCCGCAAAACATTTTGCGGTTTGGCGAAAACATTTTCGATAAAAACCGGCGGCACGATTCGCAAAAAAACTTCGCGGTAAATGCCGCCGAACGTCAAATAATCCATCAAACCGCCGAACGGCGGAACGTCGGCTCGTTCGGTTGAATCAACTTCGACGGCAAGCAGATTGTCTTTGTTTTTCCAATTAATTTTTCCCGTCAGCTCGAACGAAAAAGGCGTGTAGCCGCCCAAGTATTCGCCTACATTTTGCCCGTTAAAATAAACCTTCGCTGCCGTCATCACGCCCGCAAAATCAACGAAAACGCGCTGATTCTTAAAAATTTCCGGCAGTCTGAAATGCCGCCGGTAAATCGAGACGAACTGATATTCCTTTTCGTCAAAACCGTGCCACGGCAAAATTTTATTCGTGTGCGGAATCGTTACGCGCTCGAATTTTCTATCGTCGAAATCCGGCATCATCGAATTTGCCGCCGATTTTCCGCCGTAAAGCCAGCCGCGATTCATTAGAAAAATTTGACGCGGCGCGTTTGAATTTCGATTAATTTGCGCGGACGATTTTTTATCCGCAAGCATAGAAATCGCCGCCAAAGCCGCGCCGCCCGTTTCCAGAAACTTTCGACGATTAATCATTCTAAAAAAAATTACTCTGCGTAACCATTCGGATTTTTTTGTTTCCAAACCCAAGCCGTTTCGATAATCGTTTCGATCTCGGCGTATTGCGGTTTCCAGCCTAAAACTTCCGACGCTTTGCGGGCGTTCGCAATTAAATGCGACGGATCGCCGGCGCGGCGCGGTTCGATTTTCAATTCGATTGTTTTTCCCGTCACTTTTCGCGCCGCCTCGATGACTTCCAGAACTGAAAATCCGTGTCCGTTGCCGAGATTGATATGCGTCGAATCGCCGCCGTTTTTCAAATAATCGAGTGCGCGAACGTGCGCGTCGGCGAGGTCGGAAACGTGTATATAATCGCGGACGCAAGTTCCGTCATTGGTTTCATAATCGCCGCCGTAGACCGAGACAAACGACAGATTTCCGTCCGCCGCGCTTAAAATATTCGGAATCAAATGCGTTTCCGGTTCGTGATGTTCGCCGCGTTTTTCGGTCGCGCCCGCCGCGTTAAAATAGCGCAGAGCGACGAATTTCAAATCGTAAGCCGTGTCGTATGATTCCAAAATCCGCTCGGTCATAAACTTCGTCCAGCCGTATGGATTAACGGGTTTTTGCGGATGTTTTTCGTCAATCGGTATATAATGCGGATCGCCGTAGCTCGCGCAAGTCGAAGAAAAAACGATATTTTTTACGTTCGATTCGATCAAAGCGTTAAGCAGTTGGTTCGTTTGCACGGTGTTGTTTTCAAAATACTTCGCCGGATTCGTCACCGATTCACCGACGTAAGCATAAGCGGCAAAATGCACACAAGCCGTAATTTGATGAGCCGCGACAATTTTTTTAATAAGTTCTGCGTCGCCGATATTTCCCTGATAAAAAGGAATTTCCGCGTCAACCGCCGCCCGATGCCCGTAAACAAGATTGTCCAGCACGACAACTGTTTCGCCTTTCCCGCAAAGCAATTCAACCGTCGCGCTTCCGATATATCCTGCTCCGCCTGTTACTAAAATTGTCATATGTGATTTTTTAGCTGCAGATAAACGCGGATGAACGCAGATTTAAGACAAAATATTTTTAAAGATTTCCTATCTGCGTTCGTCCGCGTGAATCTGCGGCTAATTATTTATTATCAAACAAGTTCAAATTCCGCTTCCAAGCCTTCCGCCGAATTTTTGCCGACCCAGATTTTGAATTTTCCGGCTTCGACGACAAACTGCATTTCACGATTATAAAATTTTAAATCCTCGGTTGAAATCGTTAGATTCACCTTTTTCTTTTCGCCCGCGCCGAGCGAAATTTTCTCGAAATTTTTCAACTCTTTAACTGGTCGCGTCACGCTCGCCGTTTCATCGCGGATATAAAGCTGGACGATTTCATCGCCCGCCGTTTTTCCAGTATTTTGAACGTCAAAGCTGACCGTTAAATTTTCCGCTTTCGTAATTTTATTTTTGCTCAAACGCAAATTTGAATATTGAAAAGTCGTATAACTCAGCCCGAAACCGAACGGAAAAAGCGGCGTTTGAGGCGCATCGAGATATTTCGACTGCGTCGGTCTGCCCGTGTTTTTATGATTATAATAAACGGGAATTTGCCCGACCGTGCGCGGAAAGCTGGTCGTCAATTTTCCGCACGGATTAAAATCGCCGAACAAAACGTCGGCAATCGCATTGCCGCATTCAACGCCGAGATGCCACGTTTCCAAAATCGCCGCCAGATTTTCCGCTTCCCAATCAATTGCCAGCGGTCTGCCGTTCATCAAAATTAAAATTACCGGCTTGCCCGTTTTGTAAATCTCGCGCAGTAAATCTTTTGGTTTTCCCGGCAAATCGAGATAAGCGCGTGAAGCCGCTTCGCCGCTCATTTTCGCAGATTCGCCGCCGACAAAAATCACGATGTCGGAGTTTTTCGCTTTCGCAATCGCGTCGGCAAATCCGCCAGTCGAATCGGTTTCGATCTCACAGCCTTTGGCGTAATTTATTTTCGTCGCCGCCGAAACTTTTTGTTTGATTCCTTCCAAAACGCTGACGACGTTTTCCGCTTTTCCGTCGCACGACCAGCAGCCGAGCGGCGCGTTTTTATCGTTTGCCAACGCGCCGACAACGGCGATTGATTTCGCGCTTTTTGCCAGCGGCAAAATGTCGTTTTCGTTTTTTAAAAGCACGATTGATTGGCGGGCAATGTCGAGCGCGTGGCGGCGATTTTCAGCGGTCAACAATGTGATTTTTTCGCGCTCGACATTTGCATATGGATTTTCAAAAAGTCCGAGCTTATTTTTCAAACGCAGAACGCGCCGCACCGCTTCGTCCAAAATTTTTTGGTCAACTTTTTTATCTTTGACAAGCTGCGCGAGATTTTTTTGATACGCGCCGCTTTCCATATCCATATCGAGGTTTTTAGAAATCGCTTCCCGCGCCGCATCCGCGAGATTGGCGGAAATTCCGTGTTTGACGAGTTCGCCGACAGCGTCGTAATCGCTCAAAAGAACGCCGTCGAAATTCCATTCGTCGCGCAGAATTTTCTTTAATAAAAATTCGTTAGCGCTCGACGGCAAACCGTTCATATCGTTGAACGAACTCATTACGCTCGCGCTTCCCGCATCAATCGCCGCTTTAAACGTCGGCAGATAAATTTCGCGCAGAGTTCGCTCGGAAATCTCGGTCGTGTTGTAATCTCTTCCGCCTTCCGCCGCGCCATAACCGGCGAAATGTTTGACGCACGCCGCGACGGTTTCGCTCGAATTTAATGATTCGCCTTGAAATCCGCGCACCCGCGCCGCCGCGATTTTCGCGCCGAGAAACGTGTCTTCGCCCGCGCCTTCGGCAATGCGTCCCCAACGCGGATCACGCGCAACGTCAACCATCGGCGCAAACGCCCAATGCACGCCCGCGCTTCTTGCCTCACGCGCCGCGATTTCAGCGGATTTTTCGATCAACTGCAAATTCCAACTGCACGATTCAGCCAAAGGAATCGGGAAAATCGTGCGGTAGCCGTGAATGACATCGAATCCGACGATTAGAGGAATTTTCAAACGTGATTCTTCGACCGCGATGCGCTGCGCTTCGTTCGACGCTGCCGCGCCTTTGACGAAATAAATCGAGCCGAGCAAGCCTTGTCTGATGAAAGGTTTGTGTTCATCCTTGACGCGGCACGAATCGAAATCGCCGCCAAACTGCGTCAACTGCCCGACTTTTTCTTCCAAAGTCATTTTCGCCAAAAGCTCGTCTTCGCGGTCGAATTTTTTTAATTTCTCTTTCGCGGAAATTTTCGACACGCCCGCGCCAATCGCCGAAAGCGCGACAAGTTTTAAAATTTCCCGTCGTGTCGTTTTCATAAATTATTTTTGCCGCTTCAATTTCAAAAATCCGAATTCCGCCGCGCCGATTGAAGAGCCGGAAAAAATATACGGCTGATAACCCGTTTGTTTCGCGTACTCCGCCGCGATTTTTTCAATTTCCTCGCCTGCACCTTTTTTGCCGAGAACGGCGACTGTGCCGCCGCTTCCGCCGCCAGTGATTTTCGCGCCGTAAAGATTTTTCGACTGCCTGACGAGTTCGACTAACGAATCCGTGCCGCTTGTTCCCAGACCGCAGGCGGAATAACTTTCGTGCGACTCAAACATTAAATTTCCGAGCTTGTGCAAATTTTCTTCGGTCATCGTCTCGCTCAAAATTCCGGCGAATTTATTCACGCGAAAATTTTCATAAACTGGATGGGCGGTCGGTTTGAGAACGGCGTAATTTTTATTCTCCACCACTCGCGTGACCGTATCCGTGATGCCCTGAAAACGCTCTAAAAAATTTTTGCCCGAAATTTTTTCCGGCAGATGCTCGGCGAAATTCTTCTCGAATTCCGGCGGTTTGATATTCGCCAGATAGCCACGCCAGCGCGAATCGGAAATTTTGACGATTCGCGCATTTTCGGTTTCTTGAGCTTTAAATCCGGCAAGCTCGGCGATGATTCGATAACCCATAAACGCGCCGGTTCTGACCGAGCCGTAATCACCGCCGCCGACCGAATGGCGTATGCCCGAATCAATTCCCCAGAAGGCGATTTCGCGCGGAATCGGACGCGGCTGTAAAAGTTCGGCGGGCTGGCAAAGCATTGCCATCAATTGATTTGCTCCGCCGCACGACGACGACATTTGATCCATAATGCCGCACGGTGCGCCGACCACTAAGTTTTCAACTTTCTGGCACAAAATCGCCGTTTCACGCGGCGAAAGCGAAATTTGATACGCCGCTGCAATCGCCTGCATCACGGCAACTTCGATTGCCGCCGAAGAACTCACGCCTTTACCTTCTGGAACTTTTGAATCAATTGAAATTTTCGCGCCCGTCGTAAATTTCACTCCGCGCTCGCGCATCAGCACGAGAAACGCGCCCGCCGCGTAAGCCGCCCAACTCGTCTGTTGATCGCTTTTAAATTTCTTTTGCGCCTCGGCGTAATCAATCAATCTGCCTTCACTCAAAAAATCGTCGAGCGGCATTGCGAACAAATTAGCGCGGTCATTGTGTTCCGCGCCGAGACTTTGAATCGTCAAATCCCGCGAATCCTGTTTTTGCAAAGCGACGAGCGCGGCTTCTTTGACCGGCATTTCCAAAACAAGCGAACCCGAATAATCGGCGATGCCGCCCATTACGTCCAGTCTGCCCGGTGCGCGCGAAACGAAAATATCCGGCTTTTTCTCGAAAAAATTCGCGTGACTTCCGAGCGTTTTGAGAAACGCCGAAACATCGGAAAGTTTATGAGTCGAGCCTTGAATAATTTGAAACATTTGTCCGATTACGAAGTTAAATTGCGCTTTTTCAATTCGATTTGCAAAAGCGGTTCGAGCTGTTTTCTGATTTCCGTGTTGGCATAGCCGAGCCACGCGACATCCGGCTCGACCGCCAGCTTTGCTCTTAATTGTTCGCCGTTTTCGTCGGTGATAATTATGCCGCATTCGCGGGCGACAAGTTCCGTGCATAAATCGTATGGGTGACAGCAAAGCCCCAATTTCAGCCCGCGCTTATTCAAAGACTTTTCAAAAAGCGGTCGAAGATCGGCGATAAAACGGTCATGACCGACGATTAATTCATAAAGCTGTCCGCCGGTGCAAATATATTGATCTTCAAAACACTGCGCTTTTCCCGCCTGCATTTCGCCGAGTGCGCCGCGCACGATTTCTTCGTAAATTTCCGTCGCTTCCGTGCCGACTCCGGGAACAAAACGCGACATTGTGGCGAAGCCGTGCGCGATGGTCGGCGCCGCCGCCGGCGCAAACTGTAAATTTTTCGTTTCTTCAGTGATGCGGTTATATCTGGTCGCTTTTGCGCCCGCGCCGCAAATTGCCCAAACCGTGTCGGAAAGATGCTGTTTGACAAGCGGAATTTCGGTTTGAATCGCCAGTTCGATGTCCGCTAAATTCGTGTCCGCGCCTTTGTTCGGCGCGATGCCCGTCAAAATCCATGCGCTACGTTTTTGAAACATAATGCCGCGTGTCCCGTCAATCGGATCAACGATCACGCGCCATTTCGCGTCTCCGGCAGAAGCAGTTCTGGGCAAAACTATTTCGCCGCCTTCGATGCCTTCAGCTATCAAAATAATCGGTGTGCGCGGCGCGATTTCCGTTTCAAAAAACTCGACGATCAATTCTTCGCTGACGACATCAACCGCGTAAATCGTGTCAATTTCCTCTTCTTTGGCAATGCCCGAAAGCATTTCGACGGTTGATTTTTCGCAAGCGTCCACTACCGCATCTCGAATACGTTCGTGCAGAATTTTGATTGAAGGTAAAAAATCTTCGATGTTTTGCATTAAAAAGTTATCTAACCGCCGGATCGTGTTTGTAATGCATTTCCGATTGCGCCTGCAATTCCACCGCTTTTTCTTCGGGCGACGTGTCCGACAAAAAATTGCCGCCGCCGATTTCCGGTCCGGCGAGATATTTCAACAAATTCGGTTTGCGAAGCGGCGGATGAAACTGGATGTGAAAATGAAATCCGTCGTAATCGCCGCCGTCGGTCGGTTGGTTATGCAGCGGCATCACATACGGAAAAGACATTTTCCAAAGGTTGTCGTATTTGACCAAAACCGTTTTCAGAGCTTCGGCAAAATCCGTCGTTTCGACATCATTTAATTCGGCGACGCTGCGCCGCGCTCTTTTCGGCGCGACATAAACTTCGTAGGCGTAACGCGCGAAATACGGCACAAAGGCGATGGCGCATTCATTTTCAAAAATGATGCGCCGGTTGTCTTTTTGCTCGGCGCGAATAATGTCTTCAAATAATGTTCGTTTGGTTTCCTTGAAATGTTTTCGCGCGGCGTTGGCTTCCGTTTCGATGGTTTTAAAAACAAAATTCGTCGCGTAAATCTGCCCGTGCGGATGCGGGTTGGAAACGCCGACGGTTTCGCCTTTGTTTTCAAAAATCAAAACGTAATTTACTTCGTCGCGCTTGCCGAGTTCGACGTATTGCTTTTGCCACGTCGCAATGACGTTTTCGATCTCAACGCGGCTTAATTCGGCAAGCGAAAGATTATGTTTCGGGCTGTAGCAAATCACGCGAGCCGTTCCGTTTGCCGGACGATTTTTGTAAATTCCGGCGGGCGCGATCAAATCAACGGGCGCGTTCGCGCCGACGCACGGCAAATCGTTGTCGAACACGTAAACGCCTTTGTAGTCTTCATTAAAAGAACCGCCGACGCGCTCGTTGCCCGGACAGAGATAACAGTCCGGGAGATATTCCGGCGTGTTTTTATGTTCGTGTTCGAGCGTTTCGCCGCTCCAGGGGCGATTTTGGCGATGCGCGGCGACAACAACCCATTCCTCGCGCAAAGGATGCCAGCGTTCTTCCCACATTCCCGTTTTCGTTTCGGTCGTTTTCGTCGGTGCGATGCGTGTTTCTGTCATCATAATTTTAATCTTTATGAAAGATTTTTTAGCCGCAGATTTGCGCGGATAAACGCAGATTATTAAGATTTTTTTATCGGCTTTTAACCGAAATAAATTTTAATCCGCGTTCATCCGCGCAAATCTGCGGTTAATTCGTTTTTCTCAAAACTTTGTAACCGTAAGCCGTCAGCGTAAAATTCGGCAGCACGTTTTTGCCTTCCAGCAAATCGTAAAATCCCGCGCCGATTTTCAGCGGCACGGATTCGACCGAATGGTTCAAGATAAAATAATAATTCGTTTTCCCTTTCGCGCGTTTTGTGACTTCGATATTCGCGGGAAAGCCCGCAAAAATCGGTTGTAAATTTTGCTCGGCGGCATATTTTTTCAACAGATAACGTGCCGCGTCAGTGTTGAAAAACGAGCCGTAATAAATCGCTTTGCCTTTACCGTTTTTGTTTTCTGTGACTGCCGGTTTTCCCTTCAAAAAATCTTTGTCCCAAGTTGCCAGAACTTTTGCCGTCGTCGGTTTTAAAATATCGGCGAAAACATTGACGGAAATATTCGCGCCGTCGGTAAATTTCAAAGAATTTTTATCTTTTGAAGGCGGCTGATAGACGTTGAACGAATCAACTTCCACGCCGAAAAGCTCCTTCATTCCCATAATCGGAATCGTCTGCTCGGTGTATGTATTATCGCGGTCTTTAACCGCTGAATGCGCCGAGAAAATCAGCGTTCCGCCGTTTACCACAAAATTTTTCATTTTCGCCGCGAGCGTCTCGTCCATCAAAATCGAAAACGGCGCGAACACAATTTTATATTTATTAAAATCCTGTTCGGGACTGATAAAATCGACATTAAGTTTTTGTTCGGAAGCGGCGCGAAAAACATCGCCCGCCGCCCAACTCGCGTGAACTTCGCTCGTTAGATATTGATGGTCGTAAACCCATTCGTCTTCAAAATCCTTGACAACGGCGATGTCGGAAACGATTTTTGAATCGAAAATCTCCGGCGCGATTTGATTGATTTCCGCGCCTTCTTTTTTAAAATCTTCGTAACGCGAACGCGGCACATTATCTTGATCCAAAACGCCCTGCCAGTATTCTTCGATTCCTCTGCGAGCAGTCCGCCAGCGAAAATGGATAATTCCATCCGCACCGTGCGCGATGGACTGCATCGTCCACAAACGCATCTCGCCCGGTTGCGGTGTTCTCAGCATATAAGTTTGCCCGCCTGCGCCGGTCTGCTGTTCCATAATCATAAATTTGCCGAGAACGCTGCGGTGAAATGTAAGCGAAGTTCCGGTCGAATACTGCGGATTATCGTTAAAAAGCGGATAATTCGCCGACGAATGCAAATCTAAATTACGACTGAATTTGTAATAATTAATATTTTTAAAACTGCCGTTCTGCGTAATGAAATCATTCGGGCGATTTTTGCGGATAATCTCGATCTGCTCGTTCATATACGATTCGACCGAATCGGAAATGAACCGTTTGTAATCGAGCATCAGCGACGGATTATGCAGAGATGTCGCTTTGAACGGCAAATCAATTTGTTCCCAATCCGTATAAGTCTGACTCCAGAAAATCGTTCCCCAACGCACATTCAAATCGTCGAGCGTTTTATATTTATTTTTCAGCCACACGCGAAACGCGACTCTATCGCTTTCCGACCACGCTTCGGGATTTTCGTTGTTAAACTCGTTGTCAATCTGCCAGCCGATAATGTTCGGATTATCTTTGTAATGCTCGGTCAACTTTTCGACAATGCGGCGCGAAAATTTGCGATAAACCGGACTGTTGTAATTGTAATGCCGCCGCGTTTGATCGTTCGTCAATGTTCTATCTTCAAATGCATACAACACTTCCGGGTATTTTTCCGTCAACCATTTCGGCGGCGTGGCGGTCGGCGTTCCGAAGATAATTTTGATGTCGTGTTTCGCCAGAACCGCGATGGCGCGATCAAACAAAGCGAAATCGAATTTCCCTTCCTGCGGTTCAAACACTGCCCACGCGAATTCGCCGATGCGCGCCGTGTTCACGCCGCATTCCTTCATTCTCTGCGCGTCTTGTTCCCAAAGCGTTTCCGACCATTGCTCGGGATAATAATCTACGCCGAACAGAAAAGTTTTGTAACGATTTTTTTCCTGCGCCCGACAAATTTCGACGCTGCAAATCGCTGAAATCAAAACCAGAATTATTAAAATTCTGATAACTGGCGTTTCGTTTTTGCGTTTCAAAATCATTCGTCTCAAATCTCTTTCTATTGAAAACTTTTCTATCGAATCAAATAGTTTTTTCTTACAATTTTACGAAAAATTCCTGCGCGCCTTTTTTTACGGCGAAATTTTTTCTGCCGATTTTCAGATTAAATGTGCCGTCGGATTCGACGCGAATTTTCATCGTATTTTTATCATTTGCATTCGGTTCGGCAACGAGCGAAACAATGCGGTTGTTAAATCCGAATCGTTCGCAGCCCGTTCGGTTTCCTTTTTTCAAATTCCAAACAAGCTCGTTCTGCGGCGCGTTCGCTTTTAGACCGATGACGTATTCGATAAATAAAGTGATCGGCGAAACGCCGCTCCAGCCGACGAAATCGGTTTGCGAAGAATTGCCGCCGCTGATTTTTTCGGGCGAATAATTTTCCCAGATGAAGCCGTCTTTTTTATAAACCGCAACCATATTTTCGAGATGATTGAAAACGATTTCCCGCGCCAGATCATTGTAGCCGTAACGCTCCAGACCCTTGACGACCATCGTGTTGGTCGGCGACCAAACGCCGCCGCGCCATTGATCGCCCAAAACGTCGTATTTTTTTTCGTTTGCCGCCAAAGTCGGTACGCGATGCGTTCGTTTGAAGGTTTCAGGGTTGTTCAATTCATCAGCCAACGCCCGCGCCTGTTCTTTGGAAGCGACTCCGGCGAGCAGAGTCCAAAATCCGGCAATCGAGCGGATTTCGATTTGCTTTTCGGCGAGCGTCAAATCGAAATAAAATCGCTTTTCCGCGTTCCACATTTTGCGGTTGATTAATTTCGTCAATTGGCTCGCTTCGCGTTCGTATTTTCGAGCGTCCGCTTCGTTGCCGTTAATTTTCGCCATTGCTGTCAAATCTTTGGCAAACAAAACCATCTCGGCGGAAATATCAATGCCCGTGCCGCCTTTCGCCATAAACGGATTGCGCGGCGTATTGTCGAGGCTCGCCCAATCAGTGATATAAAGCCCGTTGCCCTGCAAAAGATATTTTTGCAACGCTTCGTAATATTTGACGAGCGGCGGATAAACTTGTTTGAGACGCGGTTTGTCGCCCGTGATTCGATAACTTTCCATTTCCGCCCACGCCGCAATCGGATGATTGAGCGCGTCCAAAGATAAAACCGGCGCGGGCTTTGGAATTTCTCTGCTTTTATAAACGACCAACGCGCCTTTGTCCGAAGGCAGTTCTTCGACCTTAAAATTCCAGCCCCAATCGCTGTAGAGAACTTTTTCGCCTTTGTTAACCCAATAATCCGCGCCCGTTTCGCGCGAAATCTCGCGGCAGATTTCGCCGTCTTCGTGCTGTTTGGCGTAGAAATTATCCAAAGAGGAAATTCCCGGCGTAAGGTTGTGCGAATAGTTGAGAAACATCGTCATAAACGCCGTGTCCCAAAAGAAAATATTTTCGTTAAAAGTCGCGTCAATATACGTGGAAACAAAACCGCTTTTTTCGGTCGGCTCGTAAAAATTTCCGCTTGCCAATTCCCACGCCCGCCAGTAAAGTTTGACGAATTCGGGATTGTCGTCGTAAATCGGCGCGGGCAATTTTTCGCGCAGCTCGCTGAATTTTAAAATTTTCTGTTTCGGTGCAGAAGATTTTTTGCTGAAATAAATTCCTTGTTTGTCGCCGACGAAACCGATGTTTTGCGCTTTGACGAGCGGCGCGAATAAAACGAAAATCAGCGCGAACGAATACGCGGCGCGAAGCACGAAATTGTTTGTCGGGAAGATTTTCATATCACATTTTCTCCGCTTCGCGTTCGCTTAAAACGAGCGTTTGATTCCAGCGCATTTGTTCAAAACGGCTGTGGCTTTTAAGCGTCGCTTGTAACTGAATTTTATCGCTCGATTTTAAATTTTTCCTGCCGATGAATGATGCGGGAATCCTTATCAAAAGCGTCGAGCGCGTCGAAGAATTTTGAAACTTATATTCGAGTTTCGCCGCTTCGACGTTCGGCTCGCCGTCCGCACCGAATCGAATCCGCAGAGGTTTTTGATTGTCGCCTGAATTGATTGTCAAAGTCATTCGCTCGGATTCGGGAATCACACTTCTGGCGTAAATTCGCGGCTCGATAAAATCAATCGCGTAGACGACTAAATAAAGTTCGTCCGCGTTCCAAGCTGCGTAACAATCGGCAAACGGATATTCGTTTTCGACGATGGGCAGCGGCGCGACGAAGGAAAATCTTTCGTTCCAATCGAGCCAGTTTGCATCCGTGTTCTTCGACACTTTTAAAATCTCGCCTGAATTTTTATTTGCGGTTTTAGACTGAGCGTGAATTTCCGCGACATTCAAAGATTTGGCGGCGGCGATTAATTCTTCGTAAGGTCGGTCGTTAATATCAACAAGCCCCATATTGTAATCTTCGCCGTCCGAGCGTCCGAACGGCGGCTCGTCCATAAATTGAAACCAATGCGCCCCGATGACATATGGCAATTCGGCGAAAGAATTCAAATTTCGGCGAAAGCTCGCGGCGCGCTGCTTTTGCGTCTGAACGACCGGAAATCCTGCGCTCGAATTTTTGTTGCCGCTGCGGTTTTCCGTTGCCGACATATAATATTCGGTGATGATAATTGGCTTGTTCGTGATGCGGTGCAGCGAATCGAGATAAAATTTTGAGATGTTTCCGTCGGTCCAATCCGCCATATAATTCGTCGAAACGACATCAACATACGGAATCGAAGCCCGCGCCACCGATTGCGAATACCAGCTCGGATAACGGTCGCCCAAAATCAGATGGTTCGGATCGTAACGGCGAATCGACTCGAACGCGAGCTTATAATATCTTTCGGCGACGATAAAAATAAATTTATCAATCACATCCGCGCCGCGCCCTTCGGGTTTTAAAGTCAAATCCGCATCGAGTTCGAGCGCGGCGAAATCACGGGCGCGTCCCGTGTCGAAATCCTTCCGCAATTCGGCAAATTTGTTCGAGTAATGTTCGCGCAAAAGTTTCATCAATACGCGCCGCGTTTTATTCGCCGCCGGTTGATTCAGGAAATACCAAAAAACCGTATCGTCCCACCAGCCGAGTTCATTGTCGGAAAAATAACCGATCAGATTTTTATCCGTTTTCAAGTTCCCAATTTCGCGCTTTGCTTCCGCGTCAATTCTCGCGGCGACTTCCGCGCCGAACATATCGCCCCACGGCGCGAATTTCGAGCCGCCGAGATGCAGAACCTTCGTATAAGGCATCGCGCCGCCACGTTCGAGTTCGCGGCTCGACCAGCCGCCGACGGTATTGAAATTCCAATCCTTCAAACGCTTCAAAGTTTCGTTCATCCAAGCGTCGGTCGTCGGATAAAATCGAAACGCGGCGTATTCCGGCTTTTTCGGATTGTAATTTTTGCGAATTTGTCCTTCGGTAATGACGTTCACGCCGTTCGAGAAAAACGGCTCGCCGTCGGGCGTGATAAACCACCACACGCCGCTCCGCTGTTCGACGCGAAAAAATCCGTCCGCTTTTTGAGCGTGGCAAAAAACGCTTGCGAAAAAGCAAACTAAAAATGCGAAAGCGATTTTTTGTAAATGACGAATCATTTTATTCAAAATTGTGGGGGCAATCCCTTGTGGTCGCCCGACGTTTGGTTTATTCAACGTAGACGGGCGAGGACAAGCCATCGCTTCTGCAATTTAATTGAGTGTAACAACCGCTACGCCGAATTCGTTCAGCGTAATCGTTTCCCGATTGATTTTTTTGACGGTGATGCTGTTTGTCGTTTGGTCAATAATCTGCAAATTTCCGTTCATGATTTTGGCGATTTCGATTTCAAACTTGCGATCGCGTTTGTTAATCAGCAAGATTTTTTTCACGCCTTTTTCATCAACAAAAGCCTGCGCGTGAACCGCCGGATTTTTCGAATCCGTTTCGATCATTTTCACGGGCGGCGAAAAATTATCAATCAGCAGTTTTAAAACGTGATACCGCGCATTCGGTTTGCCGGTTTCCCAATCGAGCATCGTGACGCTTGGAAATTGTCCGGGAAATCCGACAAGCTGCGATTCGCCCAAAACATCAATTTGCTGTTTCGCCAGTTCGACGAAAAGATAAGCGAATAACGCGCCCGACAGATTCCAATATGCGTCGGTTCGATAAATTTTTCCCTTCTCGCCTTGATTGATGTCGTCGGGCAAAATCGAGCCGACTTCGTTAATCATCGTGCCGGTTTTCGGCG
>CAXTMQ010000085.1:0-15713 GCA_964245305.1 uncultured Pyrinomonadaceae bacterium | reverse complement strand
TCCGGCGCGGGAATCATTGTAAATATTTTCAATAAGGCGGAAGCGGTTAAAAGAGCCGGAGAAATAAAAGCGTATTGGATTTCAGATTATCAATTCGTGTAAAATCTGAAATCCGATGGCAATCTTCAAACTGTATAAGAAAAAACGCATCGAGCGCAGCCATCCCGAATATAAACGCGCGGCGTGGTGGGCTTCGGGAATGGTCGAAGGCGTTCGCTACAACGAATCCTTAAAAAAGAAAGGTGTCAAAACACGTGAAGAAGCCGAAGCCGAAGAAGATTTGATCATCGCTTCTATCAGACAAGGCAAATACGACATCGAGCGGCGCAAAACCAACTACTCGGACTTTGTGGATAAAACCTATTTGCCGCACGCCGCACTCAAAAACGAATCCTACAAAACGAAAATCGGCGAAACGAACAAGCTGAAGGAATTTTTCGGCAAAACCCCGATCCGGCAAGTAACGGTCGCTCGCTGCGAAGCGTTCAAGATGTGGCGGGTGAAACAATTTAAGATTTGTCAGAAATGCGTCCATAAAGTCGAACACGAATGCGAACCGGAAATAATTTCAAAATCGGCGGTCAACCGCGAACTGGCGACGCATTCGGCGGTGATGTCGCTCGCGGTGATGCACAGAGAAACGCAGGAAAATCCGATGCGTTTCGTTTCCAAATTCAAAGAACCGTCGCCGCGCGACCGCCTTCTTTCGGTAGATGAAAAAATCCGACTGCTCAACGAACTGCAAAATAATATTCAATTATTGTCAATCGTCATTTTAACGCTGCTGACCGGCTGGCGCAAAGATCAGATTCTTCATCTTAAATGCGAAGATTTAGACGCGGATTTTACCGCCGTTAAAATAAAAGCCTCGAAAAGAAGTCCGGCGCGAAAAATCGGGGTCAATCCGCTCGCGTGGCAAATATTAACGTATCTTTCGGAACGGGTAAATAATCAAGGATGGTTATTCTTGAATTCACGAACCGGCGAGAGATTGATTAATTTTAAGAAAAGCTGGGAATTGATTTTGACGAAAGCGAAGCTCGAAAATTTTCAATTCAGAGATTTGCGCCACGTTTTTGCGACGAATCTTTTATCGAGCGGCGCGGATATGCGAATCATTCAAGCGGCGATGGGACACAGCCGGATTAAGACATCGGAGATTTACGCGCAGGTGCAGGACAGCTCATTGAGAAAAGGTCTTGACGCGCTCGCCGACGATAAACTTTTAATGGACAGTTTTCCGTCTCCGAAAACTCATTAAACTTACAGCGTTTGCGCGATTATTACACTACCGCTCAAAAATAAAGACTTTGCGAAAATCTAAAAAATTCGCAAAGTCTTTATTTAACTAAGTTTAGAAATGCCGACTACAAGATTTGAACTTGTGACCTCCCGCGTGTGAAGCGGATGCTCTACCACTGAGCTAAGTCGGCGCGGATTTTGATTTTAACGCGCGGATTTTTCTCGCGGACGGAAAATCCTAACAATCAATGGTCGCGGCTGTCAAATCTTTTTTACATCGAAGGATCATCGGCTTTTGCCGGACGGTTTTCGTTCGTGGTCTTGACCGCGCCGAGCGTCGAATCGAAATAAAAATGCTGGTTGCCCGTCGCCTGAATGCCTTCGCCGACCTGCGGATCAACATTGAGCGCGAAAAACGCTGGTTTCGTTCCCGAAGGCTCGTCAACTTTCATCGTGAAAATATAACCGTTGATAACCGGCGGATCGTTTTTGAACTTGTCTGCGTCAATACAGCCGCCTTTGACGAGTTCGGGAAAGTTCGGCGCGAATTTTCCCTGATGTTTACTCGAATAGCTGTTCTGGCAAGTGCGAATCGTCTGCACGGTTTGCGCGGCGGTGGTTTCGTTTCCGGCTCGGACCATCGCCTGCCACGCGGGAATTCCGACACCGATCAGAAGCGCGATGATGGCGATCACGATCATCAGCTCGATCAAGTTAAAACCTTCCTGATTCTTAAATTTTCGGCGTAAATTTTTGCTCATAATGCTTATAAATTTCCTTTCGCAATGCTCACACGAAAAATGCGTATAAAAGGTTGCAATAATATTTTTCGGCTAAAGAATTTATATCACAAAACGAATAATGATTAAAAATTTTCAAAAGACGCGGAAAAGCTACATCGAAGAATCATCGGCTTTTGCCTGCCGATTTTCTTCGGTGGATTTAATCGCTCGAAGCGTCGAATCGAAATAAAAACGCATCGTTCCGGTTGCGAAAAAGCCTTCGGGAATTTTCGGATCGGCGCGAATCGAGAAAAATGATGCATTTGTGGCACTAGATTTTTCAACTTTCATTTCAAAAACGTAGCTTTCGACCGAATTTATGCTACAGCATCTTTTGTTAGAATTCAGCGTTTCGCGCAGTTCCTCAAAGTTTTTGGCGAAGTCGCCTTGATGAAGATTTGAATAATCGCGTTGCGCTTCGGCAATGCAGCTTACAAAATCTATGGCGTTCGATTCGTTTCCGGCGCGAGTCATTTCTTGCCAAGCTGAAAAGCCCAAATAAATGATCGAAACAACAAATAAAATTAAAAACGCCGAAACGATTCGCTCGAAATTGGATTTTTTGCGGGTCGGATTTTCCACGCTTTTTCACACGAATAAATTTTTCAAATGTTGCGGAAAACTCTAATAGTGGCAAAAAAAGCGGAACATTTTCGCCGAAATTGAATCTAAAACAGCAGATATAAAAACTTTTCGTGCAGAAAGTCGTGTAAATTTTGTAAAATAAAGACGGCGTTAAATTGCGAGAGAATTGCGAAAAATTATAAACGAATGAGAGATTGGATTACGAGCGACACCGAGACGATCACGAAACCCGCGACGCTTTTTAATGCGGTCGAGAAAATCAGCCTTTTGCAAAAGGAAATCGAGCGCGTTATCAAAGGCAAGCCGGAAACGGTTAAGCTCGCGCTCGTCGCTTTGCTTGCCAAAGGTCATCTGCTGATCGAAGACGTTCCGGGCATCGGCAAAACGACGCTCGCCAACGCGCTCGCACGCACGCTCGATTTATCGTTTCAGCGCATACAGTTTACGAGCGATTTACTGCCGTCGGATGTGATCGGGCTTTCGATTTTCAATCAGCGCAGCGGGCATTTTGAATGGAACGCCGGTCCGATTTTTTCAAATATCGTGCTGGCGGACGAAATAAATCGCGCCACGCCGAAAACCCAATCCGCACTGCTCGAAGCGATGGCGGAAGAACAAATCACGGTCGAAGGCGTTTCGCGCGCTCTGCCGCTGCCGTTTATGGTCGTCGCCACGCAAAATCCGACCGAACATCACGGAACTTACCCTTTGCCCGAATCACAGCTCGACCGTTTTATGCTGAGATTGCGCGTCGGTTATCCGAGTCTGGCGGACGAACGCGAAATTTTGCGCGACCGGAAACGTGAAAATCCGCTGCGCTATGTGCAGCCCGTGATGACCAAAGCCGAAGTTTTGGATTTGCAGAGAAAAGCGGCAGACGTTCGCGTGGACGAATCTTTGATTGATTATCTTTTAAATATCGTCGCGCAAACCAGAGAAACGGACGCGCTAGAACTCGGCATCAGTCCGCGCGGAACGCTTTCGCTGTTTCGTTCGGCGCAGGCTCTCGCGCTCGTCGAAGGACGCGATTTCTGCATCGCCGACGACATCAAACGCCTCGTTCTGCCCGTCTTCGCTCACCGCATCATCGTCAATCTCCGCCAATCGGGAACGAAACGACAGGCGACGCAAGCCGAGAATATTTTGCAGGAAATTTTATTAAAAGTTAACGTCCCAATCTGAAGCATTTATCATTGAACATTTAATAGGCACAGCGGAAAACGCTTTTGCTGATAAAAATCGAATTCGGCAAGCTGAAAATGATAAATGATGAATGGTAAATGATAAATGAAACTCCGTAAGCTCGCCCAACTTTTCAGTTTCCGCGATATTCGCAACGCGCTGCTCGGGCTTTCGGTAGTTGTCATCGGTTTGGGTTTGGCGATTTTTACCGTTTGGGCGCATCGGTCAAACGAGACGCAGATGGCGGGCATCGCGGCGGGCGCGTCTTTGGTTTTCGTGCTTTTAATTGTCGTTTTCGTGATTCCGCCGCTCGCGCGTTCGGCTTCGAGCGAAGCCTCGCAAATGAATCTGCCGTTTGAATTTACCTTGGGCGGCGCGGTGATTATCGGGCTGATTTTTATCGTCGGGTTTTCGGCGTGGAGTACGGGCAATAATCTGCTTTTTTTGGTTTTGTCTTTGATGACGGCTTCGCTCTTTGTCGGGTTTGTTGCGGGAAATTTTTGTTTGAAAAAATTGGACGTGAAAATGCGTTTTCCCGAAACGATTTTCGCGGGCGAATTAACGCCGATTCAAGTCAGTCTGCTTAATCGTAAACGAATTTTCCCGACATTCTCGGTCGTCGCGCAGGTGCGCGGCAAAAACCGCGAACGCTCGGTTTTATACGACGAAATAAAGGAAATTCTGCCCGAAAAATGGGCGGAAAAAGTTTCGCGCCCGCCGATTATCAAATACACGCTCGAATATTTCGTCCACGTTCCGCGCCGCCAGACAATCGAAAATAAATCCGATCATATCTTTCCGCAGCGCGGGCGTTTTATCATCAAAGATTTCGAGCTTTCGACAAAATTTCCGTTCGGATTTTTCCGCCATCGCCGACGGCTTTCGGCGCAGGAAGCGGAAATCGTCGTTTTTCCGAAAATCGCCGAAATTGACGCGGATTTGCTCGATCTGCCGCTTGAAACAGGCAAACTTTTAACCGCGAAAAAAGGTCTCGGACAGGATTTGCACGCGATGCGCGAATATCAGCCGATGGACGATTTACGGCACGTTGATTGGAAAGCGACGGCGCGCGTCCGGCGTTTGATCGTCCGCGAATTTTCTGCCGAAGACGACCGGCGCGTGACCGTCGTTTTCGATACGAGAATGCCGCGCCAGACCGACGGAAAAACGCTTTCACTGCGCGAGCGAATCGAAGCCGAGCAGAAAGGCGATCTGCTCGCGCCCGTTTCCGAACGCTTTGAAAAAGGCGTGAGTCAAATTGTCGCGCTGCTCGCGCATTTCGCCGAAGATCAGGGCGAAATTCGCCTTATTATCAACGAAGAAATCGGCGAATTCGGCATCGGCAAAACGCATCTGAACGAATGCTTGAAACGCCTCGCCGTCGTCGAGCCGAATTTTGACGAAACGGCGCAGTTTTCAAATAAAACGCTCGAAGAAATTATTATGGAACGCCGCAATTTTTACACATTTTTTATCACGGCGGAAAGCGAGCGAAATTTATCGAGCGAATTGTTACAGGAAGCGACGATTATAAATTTTTAAGCGTATGAAAAAGTTTATTTATATCTTGATTGCGATTTTAACCTTTTCAATCGGTTTCTGGCTTTATAATTTTCGCGCATCGGTTATGCCCGTTTCGCTTTGTGAAATTTCTCGGCACAGCGAAAATTACCGGTCGAAACAAATTAAAATCAAAGCATATTTGGATGCTGCGGGAGTTGAGGCAGAAAGTTCAAATTTTGACATTTTGGACTTTGATGAAAACTGCTTGACTGGTGCAACTGTAAAAATTTCCAATCAATTAAAGGAACAAATCAATAATGACGAATACTTGAAATCTTCCATCATTGAAATTAGTGCAAAGAACAAAGACAGCTTTAAAAATCGAATAGATGGCGTATTCGCTATAAAAGTTGAAATTATTGGAGAAATCGAGAAAGATACGTCTGAATACGGCAAGATGATGAATCGCCCTTTTATAATTAACGCCAATCAGATAAAACAAATTTCGCCGATTCGTTTTATCGCTTTTGACGAAATTCCAGAGATTAAAAAGTTGCGAGAAAATTCAAATTAAAGTTTTTGTCACAAAATCCGACTTCACGGTGTTTTATCGTTGAAAGCAAGTTGTTGATGCTTATCAAAATGACCGACAGCGTAAATATGTTGATGGACGCGATGTCCCAGGAAGGAACGGCAGCGGCGAACGGGAAAATAGTTTTTGACGAGGCGTTTACGCTTCACCATCGAACTGTCTTTCGCGCGGCGCGGTCAATCGTGCAGGACGCGATGCTGGCGGAAGACGTGACGCAGGAAGTTTTTCTGCGGCTTTATAATAATCCTGATGCGGTCAAAGACGAAGAAATGCTGCGCCCCTGGCTGATTCGCGTGGCTTTGAACGTCGCCAGAAACACGATTCGCGGAAACATCAGAGCAAACACGCGCGAAGAAAATTACGTCAAAGATACGGATGAAACAACAAATTTTACGGCGGAAAAGGATTTTGAGCAGCGCGAACAGGCAAAGGAAGTGCATCGCGCTTTGAGTTTGATAAAAGAACCGCTTCGCAGTTGTTTAATTTTGAAACAGCAAGGATTATCTTACAAGGAAATTGCCCTGAGTCTCGATTTGACGGAGACGAGCATCGGCACTTTCATCGCCCGCGCCCGACAGGAATTTGTCAGGCATTACGGCAAAATCGGGGGTAAAACACAATGACGGAAAAATGTTTTGACATCGGCACAATGCAGGCTTTTTTGGACGGCGAGCTTGATTTCGGACGAGCGGACGCGGTTGCCAGGCACACCGCCGTCTGCGAGACGTGCGCGGCGATGCTCGCCGTGAGCGAAGAAGAATCGGCGTTCGCTTTTTCCGCGCTCGAACAGGAATTCAACACGCTCGTGCCGACACAGCGTTTGTGGACGAAAATCAACGATTCGATTGAACGCGAAAAGAAATCGTTCCGGAAATTGATTTTCGCATTTCTGCTTCAGCCTTTGACCGTCGCTTTTGCGAGCTTGATTTTAGTTTTCGCCGTCGTCGTTTCGCTTTTGACGATGCGCCCGAATCAGCCGATTGCGTCTTATTCGCCGCAAAATCCGTCGCGCATTCAGCCGAGCGCGAGCCAGCCGACAATCGCGCAAACGATGCAAAACGAGCAATCGTCAAAGGATGTTCACACTCCGCCAATCGCGCCGGTTGAAATAAATCCGCAGATGGCGGCTGTCAAACCGAACAAAACCGAATCGCGCCCTGTCAGAGCGATTTATACGAAAGATGAAATCGTCAAAGACACGGACGGTTCGAGAAATGTTAATCCGCCCGGAAATCTCGAAGTTGTGATTCCGAACCGAAACGAAAATCTTTCGGGCGAAGAAAGCTATATTAAAACGATTGCCGCTCTGTCCGAAACGGTCAACAATCGCAAGGACGAAGTTTTGAATTCTTCCGCCCGATTCGCGTTCGAGCGCGATATGCAGATGACGAACGACGCGATTAAAAATATGCGCGAGGAAATCAGAAAAAATCCGCGCAACGAAGCGGCGAAACAAATCTTACGCGCTTCGTATCAAAATAAAATTGATTTGCTCAATTCGGTCGCCGAAAAGAACGAATTGATGGCGGCGGTCAAATAAAAAATAAAAAAAGCCGATTAAAAAAGTGAGCGAGACGAACGGTGAAAATGACAGGGATGATTTGTAAAAATATATTTGCGGGAAATTCGTCTGCTTTGGCTTGCGCGTTTTTCATTCTCTTGATTTTCACGCCCGTTTTCGCTCAACAAACTCAGCCGCCCGTCTCGCCGAAATTGCCGAAAATCAAAATCTGGAGAACGACGAAAGTTTATCGCAACGAAAGCTCGAAACCTGCCGAAAAATCAATCGCGGTTGATCCGAAAGTCAATATCTCGCTCTGCGTCTCCGACGGAAAGGTAAATATCAACGGCTGGGAACGCAATGAAATTCGCGCTTTTATCCAGAACGGAAGCGAAGTCGGCTTTGATGTGCGCGTAAAAAACAAGCAGAATAACGCCGCGCTGCTGATGCTCATCGGATTCGATCCGGCGAAAAACGGCAACGGCAATTTCGACGAATGTCTTTCGGGCGACGAGATAGAAATTGACGTTCCGCGCGGCGCGACCGTTAATATCAAAGGTCAGGCGAGCGAAACGATGATTGATTCGGTTAACAAAGCGCGAATCGAAAACGTCGGCGGCAATATTTTTCTCGACAACATCGCGCACGGCATCGAAGCGACGACTTATCAAGGCGGCGTAACGGTGCAGAATTCGAGCGGCGCGATTACGCTTGCCAGCACGACGGGCAACATCGTCGCGTTCGATGTCGCGCCGGGCGACATCGGCGATATTTTCAAAGCGCGAACCAACAGCGGCGCGATTACTCTCCAAAAAGTCGAGCATCGCCAGATGGAAATTAATTCGAGTTCCGGCTCGATAAAATTCGTCGGCGAAATTCAAAACGGCGGGCAATACACGCTCGGAACTTTGAACGGCTCGATTCAAATTTTGATTCCCGAGAAAAGTTCAAGCAAAATAAACGCTTCATACGGATTCGGCGTGTTTAATTCGGAAATTCCCCTGCGCGACGTGCGGAAAAACGCGAATCCGCGAACGCAGAGCTTGACGGGAACGCTCGGCGACGGCGAAGCGAATCTTAATCTGAAAACATACAGCGGCGCGATTCGCATCAAAAAACAGTAAATCAATTCAAAACCGAAAAATTAAAAATGCCCGTAATTTTGTTGAGAAAATCACGGGCATTTTTCGCGTCCCGAAGCAAACAAAATTTCGCTTCCTGATTCTCAATTGGACGGAAAGCTAATATAATAAAAATTTCAATTTTTCAAACTATTCGGTCGCGCCGGACGTTAGATAAGAAATAGTTTTTGAAAAGAAATTTATGAGCAGCGGCAGCGTTATCGGGCAGACGCTCGACGATAAATACAAGATTATCAACGAAATCGGCAAAGGCGGAATGGGCGCGGTTTATCTGGCGACGCACATCGGCACGGAGCGTCCGGTCGCTTTGAAAATTATCGCGCCGCAATATATGCAGCGGCTCGAATTCGTCGAGCGTTTCAAACGCGAAGCGCGCGCCGCCGGACGCTTGCGCCATCCGAACGTCGTCAACGTCACCGATTTCGGTTTCGCCGATACGAAATCGGGAAACGTCGCGTATCTCGTGATGGAATATCTCGACGGCTGTACGCTCGGCGAAGTTCTCGAAGAAGAAAATCGTTTGCCGCTGATGTGGTCGCTCGATATTTTGGATCAGGTTTGTTCAGCCGTGCAGGAAGCGCACGAACAGGGAATCATTCACCGCGATTTGAAGCCCGACAACATCTGGCTGGAACCGAATCAGCGCGGCGGCTATACGGTCAAAGTTCTCGATTTCGGCATCGCCAAGCTCGAAGATCACGCGGAAGATAATTGCGCTTCGTCCGAAATTGATATTTCAATCGCGCCGAATTTTTCCGCGCGGGCGACGATTGCCGACGCGCCGCGAAGCGAAACCGTTTCCGAAAACAAAAATCCTACCGCCGTTTCCGAAGCGGCGACCATCGCGCAATTTGCCAATTCGTCCGAAGCCGGAACGCTGATTCAGCCGGGAAAAGAAGTTGATCTCGAATCGGGAACGGCGATTTTGCCCGTCAGTCATTCGGGCGGCTCGAAAAATTTCGGCACGAAACTTCAATCCGCGCAAATCGAATCAAACGGAACGGCGAATACGCCTTCGACGAACGAATTGACGCGCGTCGGCGCGGTTCTCGGAACGCCGCTTTATATGTCGCCCGAACAATGTCGCGGCGAGCGTCTGACGGCACGTTCGGATATTTACAGTCTCGGCGTGATCGCGTATCAAATGCTTTCGGGCAAAACGCCGTTCAGCGGCGATTATCAAAAAGTGATGGAAGCGCACCGCGAACTCGCGCCGCCGCCGCTCGACTCGAAAAAAATTCCGAAAAAGGTCAAAGAGGTCGTCGCTTACGCGCTCTCGAAAAACATCGAAGACCGTCCGCCCGACGCGCAATCGTTCGCGGCGGAACTGCGCGCGCAGTCCGAAGGCATCGGCGCGTTGTATCGCCGCGCTCTGAGCATTTACAGCGAGCATCTGCCGAAATTTTTAGGCTTGTCAATTTTGATTTATTTGCCGATTACGGCGATTACGATTATTCAGGTCAGCATCGGCTTTCTCGCTCTGACCGAACAAATCGGCAATGTCACCAAAATTTCTTTGAACATCGTCATTTGGATAATTTCGACGTTTCTCGGCGTGTTGTGCGGGTATTTAGTTTTGGGAACAAGCACGTGGCTCGTTTCGCAGATTCTCGCCGTGCCTCTGCGACCTTTGAAAGTTCGTCCGGCTTTACATGCGGCGTGGCGACACAGGAAAACTTTTGCGGGAACGGGAATGATGACGGCGATTTTAACCGTCGTCGGCTATGTTTTCTGCATCGCGCCCGGATTGATTTTCTCGGTCGTTTGGGCGTTGGTCGCGCCGGTCGTGATGATGGAAAATCTACGCGGTTTCGACGCGCTCAGACGTTCTTATAAACTCATCAAACGCTCTCTGCGGACGACTATCGCGGCGGTTTTTATAATGTTTTTCGTGCCGCTGATTTTTTCTTTTCTCATCGCATATATGGCGAAGGCGACCGTTAAGGATTTTGAATCCGATGCCGATAAAATCGCCGCCGCGCGGAAAATTATCGAGCAGCGCGAAAGGCGCGGCGCGACATCGCCCAAAGTCGCCGACGACAACGACGAAGAAGATAAAGCGAACGAAGATAAGGCGAACGAAAATAAAGATTTTAATATCACTATTAACGGCAAGGATGTAAATTTCGGCGAGCGCGGCGGCGACGCGGGAAATATGGGCGCGCAAATAAGGGAAACCGTGCAGGAAGCTCTGACGCAGATTTTGCTTTTGCCGTTTTCGATTTTGATTGGCTCGTTTTCCTCGATTATCGTCGCTTTGCTATATTTGAAAACCAGACAGGTCGGCGGCGAATCTATGAAGGATTTGCTAAAACAATTTGAAGAAACCGACCAGCCGCGCACCAATTGGCAAAAGCGCGTCCACGAACGGCTCGAACAATCGGGAAGAATGACGAGCAAAACTTCCTGAAGCGGGAAGTTTTCGGAAACAGCCCGAAAAATATCTCCGCGCGGCGATTCGATCTAAAATAAGACTATGAAGTTTTTTAGTTTTTTGCTGATACTTTTTTTCGCGCTGTGCGTTCGCGCTCAAACCTTTCAGCGCGATTTTCCGCTCGCGGGCAACGTCACGATTCAAATTACAAATTTCTACGGGCGCGTCAGCGTAACTGCCGGAGACTCGCAAAACGAAGCGGTTGCGGCGGAAAACGCGGAACAAAAAACCGCGCCGGAAAAAGTTTTTCTGACGGCGGAAAACGCAAGCGAAACGGATTTGAAAATCGTCGCCGACGGCAAGCGTTTTGAAATTACGGTCGCGCCTGCAGACTCGAAAACGCGCGTTGATTTGACTTTGAAAATTCCCGCGCGTTTGAAAATAAAAATCGAAACCGGAAGCGGCGAAACCCGACTCGAAGGCGATTTTGAATCAGCCGAAGTCAAAAGCGAAATCGGCACAATCGCGGCGAACGTGCCGCTCGACGATCTGCGCTACAACTTCGTCTGGACCGAATCGCGCCCCAGATTTTTAAGCGACGCGCGGCTCGAAGACGCGAACGAAAAAGCTGCCGGGAAATTTGTCGTCAACGGCAAAATCAACGAAGAATCGAAAGACAAAACCGCCGCGAAAATCAAAATCGCCTCGAACGAAACCGTGCAGGTTTCCGATGACGTTGACGAAAATAAAAACCAAAAAGCCAAAAGCAAAAATCAAAAATCAAAAACCGTCCGCCTGAATTTCACGACCGCGCGCGGCATCGTTTTATTAAACGTCAATCCGAACGAAGTGCCGTCGGATTTGCGCGAACGACCGCTGACCGAAGCCGCCAAAGCGATTGTCCGCAGCGGCGATCTGGTTTTGACCGAGGCGATTCGCCGCGCGAGTCCGAAATATTTCGGCGATTACGCCGCGACTCTGCCGCCGCGCAAAACTTTTCCCGTTTTAACCGAAGGCAGAGACACGACAAACACAATCGTTTCGCCGGTCAAACGAGTCATCGCCAGAGTGACGGACATCAACAATCGCGCCATCGGCGATTTGAAAAAAGAAGATTTTGAAATTACCGAAGGCGGCGAACCGCGCGAGATTTTAGCGGTCGAGCCGACGACCGCGCCGTTCAATTTAGTTCTTCTGCTCGACGTTTCGGGCAGCGTGGATAATTACGTTGATTTTATTCGCAAAACCGCCCGCAATTTCGTCAACACGGTCAGCTCGCAAGACCGAATCGCCATCGTGATTTTCAACGAAGACGTGAAAATCGTTTCGACTTTCACGACCGACAAAGGCAAACTTTCCGAAAGCCTCGACACGTTCGACGCGGTCGGCGGCACGGCTTTTTACGACGCGCTCGCTTATGTTCTGGCGGACATTCTGCGACCGTTCAAAAACGACCGCACGGCGATTGTGATTTTGTCGGACGGCGACGACAACCGTTCGTTTCTGCCGTTCGATTCTTTGCTCGGCTCTTTGCAGGAAAGCGGCGCGTTGATTTATCCGATTTACGTTCCGTCCGAATTAATCGCCGCGTCCGCCGCGAATCAAGCGAGAACTTCCATTGATCCGCTGCGCTCGCGTTATATGGGTTTGACCTCGAAAGCTGAGGGCGAAGGCGAGCGGCTCGCGCAATCTTCGGGCGGCGTTTATTATCCGATTTCGCAAATCGGCGAGCTGCAAAAAGCGTATGAAGACATCGCCGTGCAGCTTCGCACCGCATATTCGATTACGTTTCGCTCGAACGATTCGATTGTTTCCGGCAATCGCGCGTCGCCGCGTTTGAAAGTCAAAGTCAAACGCGACAACGCTTTTATAAAATTAGGCTCAATCGTCGAGGTCAAAGAAAATTCATCGCTGAATTTAATTGAAAATAAACCGAATGATTCGCGTGGATTTTATCAAAAGAAAATTGATTCAGCCGCGCCGATTTCTTCGACGAATTTTGAAAATAATTCTGCTTCAAACGTCTTTCAAAATATTTCCTTCGAGCCGCATTTTTATCAGTCGAACGAAATCTCCGGCGAAGTCGAAACGGTTAAATATAAACAATTTATCAACGATAATTTGCGCGAAACGAAATTTGAAAATTTCGACATTAATAAATCGCCGGGCGCGTTTGTTCTCGGTAACGGCAAAGAAAAAATCGCCGTCAGTCGCTGGATTTCGCCGAAGCGAACGCGCTCTTATCCGTATGAAAGAGTTTACGACACGCTCGCTTTCGCGGGAAAAAAAGCGGCGATCATTCCCGTCGTCAAAGACGAAGGCTTGGGCGGCGAGCGCGATTTTTTGCAATGGGACACGATTTCGCTTTTAAGTCTTTTAGATGTTTATTTCGTTCCGGCGTATTACGGCGAAGCGGTAAAAAACGAAAAACGCGCCGACCGGATCACCGATCAAAAATTCGATGTCAATTACACGAACGAGCGGCTCGCGGAGATTTTCAATTTCAAAGGCACGGCGCGTGAATGGAACGAGCGCGAAGCCAAACAATTAAAAATTATTTTCGAGAAAGCGAGAGCGTCTTACGCGGACATTTCCAAGCAGACGAAAACTTATCTGCACGACGACGCGGCGTTGAATCAATTAATCAAACTCGCGGAAACGCCCGAAAATTTCGCGCAGTTTTCCCGAAATAAATCCAGGCGCGGTCAAAGCCGCGAACTGCAATCAATTCAACCGAAAGAAGCACTTTCGACCGACACGAAAGGCGGCGTAACGATCACGAATCTGGCAGGCGGTAAATATTTTTTTACCTGCGACGAAACGCGCGTCGAAGCAAAAACACTTTTCTTAATCGAAGACAAACACAGCCAGCGTAGCGTGATGCCGAGCGAAAACGACATTAAAGACGGACTTTTGAAAATGATGATCTACACGAATCTCAAAAACGTCCGCGTCAGCAAAATGCCGGTCGCCGAAAAATCCGTTTTGCGTCTGACTTCAAATAAAATTACAGGCTCGATTAATTCCGCGTCGAGCGACGAAGAAACGACGAAATTTTTTCAAACAAATCCGCTCGACGTTGCAAAACAAAATCTCGTCCGCAAACTTTTTCAGGAAGCGCGTGAAAATAATTTCACAATAATTTTGGAACACGCGGAAACCGCTGCGAGCGTGATAAATTAAATGATTGAATGATTTGCAAAATCATCAAGATTTGCAACCACGAAATTGATTGCGGCATCTTCAATATTTGACAATCCTTCGGAGAAACGAAAAATGACAAAATTTATAGCATTCAAATTTTTTGCGGTATTTTCTATTTTATTTTTGTCGGCAGCAGGCGTTTTCGCCCAAACCGATGTCGCCCGAAAAACTATCGCCGTGACGTATCCGCTCGACGAGCCGGTGGTTTTGCAGTTTCGCGGCACGACGCGCTTTCCGCGAATGAAGGGCGAAGCGAAAATTAAACGCACGGGCAAAAGTGGCACGCAGATCGAGCTTTCGGTCTCGAAAATGCCGCGCCCGTTTGAACTCGGCGCGGGTTACGCGACGTATGTTTTGTGGGCGATCTCCCCGGACGGGCAGGTTGATAATTTGGGCGAAATCAAACGGCGCGGAACTTTTGAATTCGATTCAAAAATTTCCGTCACCACGCCTCTGCAAACTTTCGCGCTGATTATTACGGCTGAACCGCATTTTCTTGTGCGCCGTCCGAGCCGCGCCGTGATGTTGGAGAATCTCAATCCGTATTCGCCGAGCGGCAAAACTTTAGCGACGACGGCGACGGTTAGTTATCTCGGCAACCAGAGCGATTATTTCAGCGACGCGCGAACGCCGGAAATCGCCGAATTCGATTACCAAAAAACGCCTTCGACGATTTTGCAGGCGAAACAAGCCGTCGCGTTAGCTAAATTCGCCGGAGCGCAGCGCGACGCGAATGAAGAATTACAGCAAGCCGAAGCGCTTCTGCAAGGCGCGGAAGACAGTTTTCAAGCCGGACGCGCCGACGAAGAAATTGACATCAAAGCCAGACAAGCGATCAGCGCGGCAGTCAAAGCCGAAGATACCGCCGTCGCCCAAAAGCAAGCCCGCGACAAACGCAACGAGCGAACGAGACAAGACGCGGAAATCCGCGAATCGGAAAATAAAGTTACCGACATTCAAAACGAAATGACCGAGCTTCGCGCCGAACTCGCAAGAGAAACGCGCAACCGCGAACTCGCCGAGCGCGACGCGCAGAATTATGCCGCGCAAGTCAAAGAATTGCGCGACGAACTCGGTAAAATCCGTGAAGAATTAGGCAAAACGAAAGTTGATGCCGACAGCGCGAAAGCGCAGCTTGCCCGCGTCGAAACCGAACGGCAAGCCGAAGTTCAAAAACAGGAAGAAGCCAATCGTTTGGCGCAGATTCAAGCGAACGCGGGAATTTTAATGCAGTCTTTGAAGCGTTTCGGAACGGTTGATCAAACCGAGCGCGGAATCGTTTTGACTTTGCCCGAAAATTTCTGGTCGGCGACGCGCAAAGCGACGTTCGCGCCGACCGCCGAATCGAAATTAATTTCGCTCGGACAAGTTCTGGCAAACAACGCCGATTATAAAATCACGGTCGAATCGCACACCGACAACACCGGAACGCCCGATGAATTGCAGACTTTGACGCAAACGCGGGCGCAGACTTTGGCGGATAAATTAATGTCGTTCGGCGTTACACAGAATCGCATCGAAGCCAAAGGTTACGGCGCGGCTCTGCCCGTCGTGCCGAATTCGACAAACGCCAACCGCGCGAAAAACCGTCGCGTTCAGATAATTC
>CAXTMQ010000084.1:0-15747 GCA_964245305.1 uncultured Pyrinomonadaceae bacterium | reverse complement strand
TTCCGATGTGATAATTCCTTCGAGGTCGTCGGCCGTGCCTAAAACTTCCGCGCCGGGGATTTTCGTATGCGGCTCTGTTCCGTTTTCGGTGACAAAACCCGTGATGCGAAAGCCCGCGTCGCGTCTTCGCCAAACCGCGTCCGCCGTTTCCCGCGCCGCGCGTCCCGTGCCGACAATCAAAATACGTTCGCCGATTTCCGGGTGTCCGGTTAAAAGATGAATCAGACTGCGCCAAATCAGAAGCAAAACCAGCACGACCGGCACGGCGATAACCGACACGCCGCGCCCGATTAAAAGCGGCGGAACGAAATAAAAAAGCAGCGCGAGCAATGCCCAGGCGATGCCGAGAGCCTGCACGAGCCGTAAAAAAAGTTCGCGCCGATGGCTCGTGACGGTAAAATCGTAAAGATCGTAAAAATATAAAATCAAAAGACAGACGAAAGTCGCCAGCGCGATCTTCAGCCAGCCGTTGCGTTCATCGAGCTGATAAACCGCGCCTTCAACGGTCAAACGCAGAAACAGCGCGAGCATAATTCCGCCGTAAATAATCGCGGAATCGGCAATAATCAGCCAAAATGTTCGCGTAGTAAATCTGCTTCCGTCCATTGTTCGATCATTCCAACCGTGTCAAGCCGCGCATTTTAAAGCGCGATTCGTCTCCGAAAATTAATCTTTCTGCCTGTTCGTATTGTAATAGCCGTAATTGTAATGTGATTCGTCCATCACGTCTTCGCTTTGATTAAGCACCACGCCGAGCATTCTGTCGCGCGGCAGACCTTCCATAATGCGGTCAATTTCGCTGTAGCGAGTGCGGTTGGCGCGGACGACGATCATCGCGCCGTCGGCGTGATTGATCAGAACGCTCGCGTCGGTGAAAATTCCGAGCGGCGGCGCGTCAATAATCACGTAATCGAAAATCTCCTTGGCTTCGCGCAAAATTTCCTTGAATTTCGGACCGGAAATCAATTCGGCGACATCGCTGCGGGCATCGCCGCCGGGCAACAGATGAAGTCCGGCAGGCTCTAAACGGATAATCGCTTCGCGCAAAGTCGCCTGTCCCGACAAAATATCCGACAAGCCTCTGTCGGTTTCGATGCCGAGATAATCGGTCAGGCTCGGCATCCGCAAATCGCTGTCAATAATCAAAGCCTTCACGCCGTCGGTCTGCGCCAAAAGCCACGAAAGATTGAGCGCGGTGACGGATTTTCCTTCCGACGGATTGACGCTGGCGACGACGATTGACTGCAATTTCTGACGCTGGCTTTTGTGCAGAACCTGCGTTCGCAGACTGCGATATTCTTCGCAGTAAGTCGAATGCGGATGCGTGATTGTCACGAGACGCGGCTCGACGCGCTCGGCTTCGATGTTCCACGACGCGAATTCGGGCAAGCATTTTTCCTCCGCATTTTTTGAAATTTGAACGGCGTTCAAAGTTGCCCCGGCAGAATTGATCGTTTCCAAATCAGGGAGTGCCTTCCCGATTAAAGAATCCGACTGCCCATTGAACGCCGAACTTTTGGGAGTTCCGATTTTCAGTTCCGTTTCCGTGAAATTTTCCGGCGACGCATTCGCTTTTCTCCCGGTTTTTTCAAACGCGACGACATTTGCCGCGACGGTTTCGACCTGATTCGGCTGCTCCGATTGTTTTTTCTGTAATGCCTTTAAGATGCTCATAAATTTTGATTGCGCGTCGGCTTCGTTTGCAAAAATCTAAATTTACCGAAATTATTTCACCGACTTTTAATTAAATCTGCCCGATTCTTCGTTTTGAACGTCCGTCTCGCCGTTCAAATTATCGAGCGGCTTGGAATGCTTTCCGTTGCCGTTCGCCTTGCCGTCCGGCGTTCGGCTTTCAAACTTTTTTGCCTTTGCCGCGTCCTCCGATTTTTTCGGTTTGACTGACTGAGCGCGGCTTTGATTTTGCCAGAGTTCTTCGCGCGCGTCGGCGGTGAACATTCCGCCGGAGCTGCTGATTTGTTCGGGCGGTTTTTCAATAGGCGGCAGAACTTCGTTGCGCGGCAGCAAATCGAGATTGTCGGCGACTTCTTCGATGACGGCGCGACCGATGATATTGTCGCCCGCCGCATAAGCCGCCAGCATCGCGCTGTCGCAGATATTATTGACGAGACGCGGAATGCCTTCCGAGCATTGAAAAATAAAATCAATCGCGCCGGGCGTGAAAATATTCGGCTCGTCCGAACCGGCGATTAAAAGTCGTTCGGTGATGTAGCGTTCCATTTCCTCTGTATTCGGCAGCGTGTGCATTTTACAGCGCAGAGCGACGCGCTGTTTTAACTGGCGCAAGTTTGATTGATTCAGTTTGTCGCGCAATTCCGGCTGTCCGGTCAAAACGATTTGCAGATGTTTGGCGTTGTCCGATTCAAAATTCATCAACAGGCGAATTTCTTCCAGAACGTAATCGGAAAGCTCGTGCGCTTCGTCAATAATCAAAATCGTGCGAAGTCCTCGGCGATGCCGGTCTTCGAGAATTCTGCCCATTTTATTGAGCAAATCGGCTTTGTTTTCCCAATCGTTGATATGCATCATCTGCGAAACCTGATGATAAAATTCGTCAATCGAAAGGCGCGGATTGAAAATATAAGTCGCCAAAACGCTCGAATCGAGCCGCCGCAAAATCCAGCGCAGCGCGGTCGTTTTGCCCGTACCGACTTCGCCCGTCAAAACGATCAAGCCTTTGGCGTTTTCCAAACCGTAATAAAGGCTCGCTAAAACTTCGTTATACGACGGCGTAAACACGAGAAAACGCGGGTCGGGCGTGAGCGTAAATGGATTGTCTTCTAAACCGAAAAATTCGTTATACATTTTTCACCTCTTCGTTTTAATTCCAGATTTCAAATTCCAGATTCCAAATTAAATTCAGAATTCCAATCCGGAATTTGGAATCTGAATTTTGGAATCTCTTACGAAACCGCGCGTTCAAAAATGCGCGTTGCCGTTAAAATCATCACGATCAAAGGAATCGCGCCGACGGCGATTGCCAAGCCCGCCAGCACTTTAAGCCAATGAGCGCGCGCCTGCCAAGCCTTTTCGCTGTGCGAAAGAAGCGGCGGAACCGAAGCCAGCACGGGCAAACCCGTGTAGTGTTTGGCATCTTGAATATTCTGAACCTTCAAAACGCGCGGCAATTCAAACGCGGCGGCTAAAAACAACCCGAGTCCGAATCCGAGTGCCGCGCCGAGCGCGGTCAAAATCGCGCGTTTCGGCGCGACCGGCGAAGTCGGCAAATTCGCCGGATCTTGCACGCCGATGGTTTCGCCCTGCGCGTTGCTCGCGCGGTCGTAACCGAGACTCGCTTCGTTGCGTTTTTTCAAAAGATCGTCGTAAGTCGTTTTCGCCGAAAGATATTGATTGTTAATGCTTTCGAGCGCGACTTTGACGTTCGGAATTTGATTGATTTTCGATTCGAGAACGGAAATCTGACCGGAATTTTGTTTCAATTCTTGATCTTTATACTGCATCTGCTGATCAATCTGCGCGATTTCGCTTTCGGCTTTTTGCTTTTCGACATCTAGATTCTGTCTCTGCAAATCGGCTTTGCGCGTACTTGCCGAAGTCGCGTCTTTGACGCGCGTATCGGTGCTTTTCTTTAACGCTTCGATTTCTTCGTTGATTTTATTGACATCGTTCTGCGCCTTGATTACGTCGGGATGTTTTTCCTTGAGCGACAATTTCAAATTGTCCAGTTTCGAGCTTAATTCCGCGCGTTTGCTGACAAGCTGAACGTAAGCCGGCGAATCTTCGATCCGCGCCGCCTGCGAAGCGACATCCTGCGTTTCCTTTTGACCGAAATCTTCGATGATTCGGGCTTGGCTGTTCATCGCGCGAATGCCGTCGCTCAACTGTCCTTTGCGAATCATCAAACCTTCTTTTTCTTTGGCGATGGTGTCTTCGCGCTGTCGAAGTCCCGAAAGCTGCGCGATCAAGCCCTGCGCCGAATCGGGCAAAGTATCAACATTCTGCGTCATAATGTCGAGCCTTTGTTTTTCCAAACCGTCGAGACTCGTTTTCGCCTGATTAAGCTGATTGTCGATAAATTCGCGCGTCACTTCCGCCGTCTGCGTTGACGCGCTGATCTGCGCGTTGACGAATTTGCTTGCCAGTTCGCCCGTGACATTTCGCGCCGCTTCGGGCGAGCGGTCGCGGTAGGTAATTTTGAATCCCGCCGTCTTGCGGTCGTCTTCGCTTTTCTCGACTTCGACGACGATGTTTTTATACATTTTCTCGACGATCAACGCCATATCCATTCCGGCATCGCGTTCGAGCTGGAAAAGTTTGTATTTGACGACCATCGGCTCGAGCGACGAGCGTGATAAAACTTCCTGTTTGATCGTCTGTAGACGCTGTGTCAAATCTTCGTCGGTCAAAGACTGCACGACCTTATCGGAAATGGTCGGCGATTTGACCGTCAAAAGCGTTTTCGATTCGTAAACGCTCGGCAGTTTATAAACGACGTAGCCGACCGCCGCCGTCATCGTAATCACCGGCAGAAAAATCAGCCATTTGCGCCGCGCCAGCATCTTGATAAATTCGCCCGCTGTTCTTTGTCTAAATTCAACGCTCATCTCTTTTATCCCGTAAAATTAATTTCTCTTTTGTTGTTATTAACTCTTCGTTAAACTTACTCGGAAACTTTTTCCGCTTGCGCCGAAAAAACATTTTCCTTCAAATCTTCCATTTCATCGCCGCGCTTCAAAAACCAGCGCAGACTGGCGGCAAACCCGATTAAAAGCGCGCCGAAAATCAGTAATCCGAGCGATTCGGGAACAAAACCGAGCAGCAGATTTTTGCCGGTCGTGTCGAATAACATTGCCCAAATAAACATAAATTTATCCTATAAATTAGCCAGTAAATTTTTCGCATCCGTTACTTCCCTTTCGCTTAAATCCCTTGTATTTTGGAGAGAAATTTCGACTTCGCGCCGCGCCGACGTTTTATCGCCCGCCGAAGCCAAAGCCATTCCGAGCCGCAGACGATACGCCCCGCTCGTCTGCCCGCCGTTTTTCGCCGCGTCCGTTTCGTCGAGCGTAACCGCCTTTTTAAATTGCTCGACTGCCGGTAAATAAAGTTCTTTTTTAAAATAAATCCAGCCGAGCGTGTCGTGATAACCGGCATAGCCCGAACGATTGGCATACGCGCTGACGACTTTTTGCGAAAGCGTCAGGGCTTCGTCCAAATTGCCGCCGCTGCTCGCAATCAGCCACGCCAGATTGTTCGCGGCAATCGGCGCGTTCGGTGTAACCTGCAAAGCGCGGCGATAATTTTTTTCGGCTTCCGGCAAATTATTGCGGCTTTCTTCGAGCATTCCGATCAGCGTGTAAGTCGCCGCCGAAGGTCGTTTTTCGACGATTTTTTGATACTGCGCGACCGCTTCATCAACCTGGTTGCGCCCGACCAGCAGCGCGGCGTAAGACGAATAGGCGGGCAGATAATTTTCATCGAGTTCAATCGCTTTTTTCAAAGCGGTTTCGGCTGATTCCGAGTCTTTCTGCGCCGTCGAAATATTCGCGTTCAGATAATAAAGCGCGGGCAGAACGTCAATTTGCGCGGCGCGTCCTTCGATCATTTGATTGATTTTTTGATGCGCTTCGTCGAATTGCTTTTGGCGCGTCAGAACATTTATCAAACCGCTGAGAGCGTCGAAATTGCTCGCGTCAGCCGCCAACGCGCGTTCGTATAAATTTTTCGCTTCCGCCTGGTTGTTTTCCGCCAGAGCGACTTTCGCCAGATTAACCATTGCGCCCGCCGAATTCGGCGAAAAATTCTGGACGGTTTGCAAATCCGTTCTCGCTTCGGATGTTTTTCCGAGTTCGAGATTCGCCAAACCGCGAGCGGTCAGAGCGCGAACGCGCAAATCTTCGAGATTTTGCGCTTCGGTCTGCGCCGCCGGATACGCGATTTTCAAAGCGTCGAGCAGTTCGTTCGCGCCGCGCAGAGCGTTTTCCGGCTCGGCGTTCGCAAAGCTCAACTGGATTTTCAGCAGTTTGGTTTTCAAAAAACGCGGATGATATTTTTCCAGATCGCCGATGAAAGCCCTCGCTTGATCCGTTTGTCCGAGCGCGAGCCGCGCCTGCGTCATAAAAAAGAGCGCGTCTTTCTGGCTCGGCTGTTTTTTCAAAACGTCTTCCAAATCCTTGACGGCTTCTTCGGTTTTATTTTTTTGCAGATTGACGCGGGCGCGAAGCATTAAGGCTTCCGCGTCGTCGTCGTTTAACTTCAAAAGCTCGCCGGTTTGCTCTAAAACTTTGTCGTAATCTTTGCGTTCGAGATAAATTTCGCCCAGGCGATAACGCGCCCGCGCGTAGGAAGGTTTTTCCTCGATAATCGCTTCGAGCGTATCAACCGCTTCCGGTTCGCGTCGCGCGGCGACGTAAAAATTCGCCAATTCCAGACGGCTTTCCGCGCTGTTTTCCTGCGCTTCGACTAATTGTTTATAGGCTTGTTCGGCTTGCTCGAATTTTCGACCGACGAGATAAAATCCGGCGATTGTCTGCCTGGCTTCGACGTTCGACGGCTCGACCTCAATCGCTTTTTTAAATTGCGCTTCGGCTTCCGTTCCGCGGTTTGCGAAATTCAGAAATCTGCCGTATTCGAGATAACCGCCGGCGGCGTTCGGATTGACCGCGATTGATTTGTTGATCGCTTGTTCGGCTTCCGCCGTTTTGTTGATTTTGACGAGATAACGCGCCAGACTCGTGTAGGTTTCGGCGCGGTTCGGATTGAGCGCGACCGCATTGTTCAAAACGCTTAAAACTTCCGCTTCCGGCTTTTTCTGCGCGGCGAGCAAGCTCGCCTTTAAAACGTAGCCTTCGATAAAATTCGGATCTCGTTTGAAAATGTCTGCGAGAATTTTTTCGGTTTCAGGGATTTGCGGCGGCTGTCCGAGCAGATAATAGCTGCCGAGTTTCGTTTTGGCTTCGAGATTGTCGGGCGCGAGTTCGGTGATTTGACGCAGTTCGAGAATCGCGTCATTGAATTGTCCGAGATTTTCAAAGGAGCGGGCTAACCCCCAATGCGCTTCGACCGCGTTTTTGTCAATATCGGCGGCGGCGCGGAAATCCATCAAGGCTTCCTGAAAACGTCGTTTTTGTAAATTTTGCTCGCCGCGGGCGAGATACGCGGATTTGGATTGTCCGCCGCACGCGCTCAAGGCGACGCAGACGGCGAAAACTGTCGTTAGGAAGATTTTAAAGTGAAAATTTCGGCACTCTTTCATATTAAAAAAGCTGGTTTGCCCGCAAATAAAACTTTCGCGTCGCTAAAAACCAAACAATCGGGGCATTGATCGCGGATTTCTTCGATGTGAAATTTTCCGTTTTGTAACGCTCGAAAAAGGGGCAATTTTTTCGCGGCGTATTTTCGGGAAAACTAAATTTATTTTCAAAGCCGTCAAAGTCTTTATTCGTTCTGTGACTTTAACTTATCGCGCCGATTTTCATCGGCTTATGGAAAAAACTGACAATCGGCTTGGAATTTCAGAAAAATCTGACGCGCCCTTTTAAAAAAAAGTCGCCGGGGGAAGAGTAAAAACTGCGTTTCCAAAACTGCCGAAACATCAATTTCCGCTTGAAAGTTTTTGCAGGAAGTTGTGATTATACTCTAAATTCGTTGAAAATCAAACGATTTTTAATCGGGAACGAACGCCGCTAAATTCGCCGCCGTTCGCGCGGCTAAATCTTTGGCGGCGGCGGTCGCTTCCGTTTCGGAATTTCCGACCGAAGTCATCACGCGCACCATCGCGCCGTCCGAGCGGCGGCGCAGAACGCTGTCCCGAACCGTGTTGATTTTGTCTGTATATTCGCTCGCCGTAAAACGCCCGCGCCCTTGATACCAGTAAATTAAAACTTCTTTATAAACGCCGTTTTCGATGATAAATTTGTTCGCCGTGAACGACGCGCCGTTCGGCATTTGAATCTCGACGAGCTGCGGCTCGGTCATAATCCAACCCGCGCCGGGCAGACAATTTTGCGGGCTGTGGTAAGTCGCGCCCGTTCGCTGCGAAGAATAATAACCGATGTATAAATTCGCCAGACGATTGTCCGGCGAAACGTATTCGCGCATCGTGTAATCGGTCGCGCGAAGAACCGCTTCGGTTTGCGCTCCGAAACGAATTTCATCGCCTTTCTGCCGCCAATCGCCGATTTGCGATGAAATTTCCGACAAAGGTTTTCTGGCGATTTCCGCTTCGCCGCGCTGGTTGAACCAGTTAATGAAAATTCCGCCCGCGAGCAGAACGCCGATTAAAAGATAAAGACGAGCCGCGAACAATAAATGTCGAGAGCCGAGAAACGGCGGACGAAAATCGGCGGATTGAATATCCGCATTTGGATTTTCGACGGCAGATTCCGCCTTCCGGTCAAGCAATTTTCCGACGATGAAATTCACCGAAAGCAGTAAAATTAACGCCGCCAGATAAACGAGCCAGCCGGACAAATCGTGCCAGACGCTTTCAGTAGCGCGTTTGCCGTAGTAAAAAGTCATCACGCCGGTCGCCGTCACACGCGCCGCGTTCGTGAAAATCGCAATCGGAATCGCCGACAGCATCAAAATTATCGCCCGCCAAAAGTCTCTGTTTTTGAGAAAATCAAGTAATCTCGCGCCGTCGTTCGATTCTTTTTTCGAGCCGGTAAAATAAGCAAGAACGAGCGCGAGCGTCATCAAGGTCATTAAAGACCGAATGCCGCTGCACGCTTCGACGACTTCGAGCGCGATGATCTGCGTCGCGCCGGACGGCAAAATCTCGATGACATTTCCCTTTCTGACCGACGGAATTTCAAATAACCTGATTCCCCAAGTCGCCATCTGCGAAGCGTAAATCTGTAGAGGAAACGCGATTTTATTGAAAATAATCTGCGGAATCGGAATCGCCAAAAGCAGAAGCGCGAACGGCGCGGCGAGCATTTTCAGGATTTTCGCGCCGAAAAAATAAACGATAATTCCGACGAGCATCACGACGAGCGAAATTCGCTGCGTAAAAAGTTCCGCGCCCAGAGTTCCGGCGAGAAGCAGAAAAAGCGCGGCTAAAATCGTTGCGAGTCCGAAACCGAATTCGGCTTTGCCGACCGCGTTTTTCAAATCATCGAAATTCGCGTAAATGATGTAGCCGATGACAAACGGCATGAGCAAACCGTGCGAATAATTTTCGTCCGTCCACCAATCCGCGCCGAGTTTCACCAAAACGCCCGCGTAAAGAAACGCCGATGCCGCCGCAACCGCAAACGGTTTCCAAAGATTTTTCGGATTGATGACGTTCGGATTCATTCGTTACAAATCAACAAATGGCAAAAAAGACGGAATCGGGCGCGTTTTCCCGTCCGCTCAAATTATAGCAAAAATCTTTGAGCGCGAATTTTTCGTTGTTTGTCGCTTCGCAGAAAATTCGCGTGACGGAAAATTGTTAGAAACAAAACCTTCACTATTCACTTTAAAACGAGTTTCCCTATTCTATTAGCTAACAGTTAATAATGAATAGTGAACAGTTAATGATTCGATCTTCATTTACTGCGGTTGAGAATAAAACCCGCCAGATTTTTCAGTATTGTCGCGTCTTTTTCGATGTCGTTCAATGCCATTACCGCGTCGCTGCAAACTTTTTCCGCCAACGCGCGAGTCTGTTCGATGCCGTAAAAGCCCGGATAAGTCGCTTTTTCCGCTTTCTCGTCTTTGCCCGCCGTTTTTCCCAAAATTTCGGTCGTCTGCGTAACGTCGAGCAAATCGTCGGTGATTTGAAAAAGCAAGCCGAGATTTTCGGCGTAAACGGTAACGGCTTGCAAATCTTTTTCTCTTGCTCCGGCGATAATCGCACCGCTTCGGGCAGAAACGCGAATCATCGCGCCGGTTTTGTTTTGATGAATAATTTTCAGATCCTCGACGGAAATTACTTTGCCTTCGGCTTCCAAATCGAGCTGCTGACCGTCAACCATTCGCGCCGCCGAACGCGCGATTTCGGCGATCAATTTAATTTTGATTTCGTTTGCCAGATTTTCATCTTCGGCAATCGTTTGAAACGCCAGCGATTGCAGAATATCGCCTGCTAAAATCGCCGTCGCTTCGTCGAATTTTTTATGACAGGTTAATCGCCCGCGCCGCAAATCGTCGTCGTCCATCGCGGGCAGATCGTCGTGAATCAAAGAATATGTATGAATCATTTCGATTGCCGCCGCCGTTCGTAGAATTTTTTTCGGCGACGCGCCGAACATTTCGCCGACTGCTAAAACAAGCGCGGGACGAAAGCGTTTGCCGCCCGCGAAAACGCTCCAGCGCAGCGCGGCGCGGAGATTTTGCGGCGCGATTTTTTCGTCCGGCAAAAGCGCGTCGAGCGTCGCATTCGTCGCCGCCGCGCATTCGTCGAAAAATTTTTGGAGTTCGTTCATCGTTTAAAAGAATAGACCGCCGAAGGCTTCGAGCGCAAAGATTTTCGATGCCGGCTTTCGCGCGCGAACGCTAAATTCAGCGGCAACCGTTTTACGAAAAATCGAATTTGAAGTTTAATAGAAGTCAAAACACATTACGCGGCTTTAAATATCTTAAAGCGAACCTTTTAGAAAAACTTATGAAACTACCGAAGATTTCGCTGACGTGGAAGATTATGATCGGGCTGGTGCTAGGCATTATTATCGGCTGGCTGATTCGCCAGCTCGATGTCGTTGACGCTCAGACCAACAAGCATCTGGTGTTGGGAATAGAGCTTAACGCGCTACTGGCATTTATTCGCTCGCTTTCGGTTTTGTTTCTGAACCTTATCAAATCAATCATCGCGCCGCTGATTTTCGCCACGCTCGTTATCGGCATCTCCGGCACCGGCGACATCAAACAGGTCGGACGAATGGGCGCGAAATCCCTGCTTTACTTTGAGATCGTAACGACGCTTGCGCTCGTTATTGGTTTAGCGGCGGTTAACATCACTAAACCCGGCGTGGGCGTATCGCTCGCCGGAGGAGTCAAACAAGAAAAAGATTATGACAAAGCCGATTGGGCGAAACGCTCGAAGGATTTGTCGAAGGAAGCCGGCGATGCCTCTGTCAAAGCCGACGAACTGCTGGCGCAGACGGCGACGAATCCGAACGCCGCCGCCGAAGCCAGCGAACAAGCCGCGCTCGCCGCGCAGAAGTCCGCTGCCTCGCTGGACGCGCTGACCAAAGGCTTGACCGCGCCCGAACCGGCGAAACCGCAGAGTTTCGCCGACATCATCGCGCACCTTTCTCCGACCTCGATCATCAAGGCGATGGCGGAAGGCGACGTTTTGCAAATCGTCGTTTTCTCGGTGATCTTTGCGCTCGCCGTAACTTCCATCGGCAAAGAGAAATCGGAAGCCGTCTTTAAATGGTGTCAATCGCTGGCGGACATTATGTTTCGCTTTACCGAATTTATAATGAAATTCGCGCCCGTCGGCGTGGGCGCGGCAATCGCTTACACCATCGCGCACAACGACCAAGGACTCGGAGTTTTATATAATTTGGGCTGGCTGATTCTGACGCTTTACGGCGCGCTGATCGTTTTCGTTTTGATCGTTTTGCTGCCCATCGCGCTGCTTTTCAGAGTTCCGCTTAAAGATTTTTTCAACGCCGTGAAAACGCCCGCGTCCATCGCTTTTGCGACGACTTCTTCGGAATCGGCTCTGCCGAAAGCGATGGAGAATATGGTGCGTCTGGGCGTTCCGCGCCGTATCGTCAGTTTCGTTCTGCCGACCGGCTATTCGTTCAATCTCGACGGCACGACGCTTTATTTATCGCTCGCCGCGATTTTCGTCGCGCAAGCCGCCGGTTCGCCGATTGCCGATTTTGCCACGCACTGGCAACAGCAGGTTTTAATGCTTTTGACTTTGATACTGACCTCGAAAGGCGTTGCCGGTGTGCCGCGCGCCTCCCTGGTGATTCTGCTCGCCACGCTCGCTTCGTTCGGCTTGCCGGTCGAAGGCGCGTTATTGATCGTCGGCGTGGACGAATTGATGGATATGGCGCGCACCGCCATCAACGTCATCGGAAATTGTCTCGCCACGGTCGTCATCGCCAAATGGGAAGGCGCGTTCCGCAACGAAGAATGGGAACGCGAAGAAGCCGAACTCGAAGCCGTTACCGGACAGGAAGCGATTGTGGCGACCTAATTTTTGACAAGGAGAATTAAATTATGTTCCCAATCGGCGACGACAATTCCGACCGCGTGATTACGCCGTATGTTAATTATATTTTCATCGGCATCAATGTTCTGGTTTTCGTTTTTTTGCAGGGCTTGGGCGGTAACGACGCATTCAGTTATGCCTTTTCGCTCGTGCCGAAAGAGATTATGACCGGCATTGACATTACGGGCGTTCAGATTATCCGCGATTCGCTCGGACATACCGCGCAGATTCAGCATTACGCTACGCCTCTGCCGGTTTATTTTAATTTTCTGAGTTCGATGTTTATGCACGGCGACATATTGCATATTTTCGGCAATATGCTGTTTTTGTGGATTTTCGGCGACAACATCGAAAATCTGATCGGGCATATCCGCTACGCGATTTTTTATCTCGTCTGCGGATTCGCCGCCGCGCTCGGACAAATCCTGATGAACACCGATTCGATTATTCCGATGTTGGGCGCGTCGGGCGCGATTTCCGGCGTTCTCGGCGCGTATTTGCTTTTATTCCCGACGCGGCGCGTTCGCGCTCTGCTTTTCAGTATTTATACGACCGTTCCGGCATATATCGCGCTCGGCATCTGGATCGCGTATCAAATTTTACAGGGTTATTTGTCTCCCGCAGGCGAAGGCGGCGTGGCTTACGCGGCGCACATCGGCGGATTTGTCGCGGGTTTGGCGTTAATCAAAGTTTTCGCCATCGGCACAAAAGCGCAAAACATCAGTCCCGGACAAGGCTGAGTCTCAATAATTTCTAACCGATCCTGAAACCATATTCGACTATTCGGATTTGCGAAACCGGTTTGCCGTCTTTTTTCGCCGGTTCAAATTTTATTCCGTAAGCGGCGCGAAGAGCGTTTTCGTCCAAGCCGCCGCCCAAACCTTTCAAAATCAGCGCGTGAGTTACCTTACCGCTATCCGCAAATAAAACTGCAATTCTAATAGTTCCTTCAATCGAATTCTGCCGCGCTCGATCCGTATAAGCGGGCTTCGGCTTCGATAAAAGTTTCAGCGGCGTAACGCTCGGGTCGGGCGGAGTTGAGACAGGCGGCGCGGGCGCGTTTTCGGTCGGCAGCAAACTGAGCGTGTCGCTGCGCTTTCTGTTGAAATAATCGTAGAAAACCGTCAATGTCTCCGCGCGTTTCCGTTGAATTTCCGTTTCCGAATTATTGCGGCAGTTTTTCAGACACGTTTCCAAAGTTTCCTTCGCCTGTTGAAGCAGAGCGATTTCGTTAATCATTTTCGCGCCGCCGTTGATGCGGTCGGCGAATATATTGACGAGCGCGGCGGATTTCAGACTAAAGGCGGACGAATAGTTCGCGTCGGCTTCAATCGCGCGGTCGGCATCGCTTAAAGTTTCCGCGTTGTCGCCTTTGTAAAAATTTGCCGCGCCGCGCGCATAATAAGCCGCCGCTGACTTCGGATTGATCGTAACGGCTTTTGAACTTTCCGCTTTCGCTTTGTCGAATTTTCCGTTTTGCAGATAAGCGAACGCCAGATTCGAGTGATAAGCGGCATTTTGCTCATCAATCTCGACCGCATTCTCAAAAGCCTTGACCGCTTTTTTGAACGACTCGAGCTTGAAATATGCCAGACCGAGCGTGTTCCAAAGCTCGGCATCGGTTTTCGCCTGTTTGACCGCTTTTTCCAAAACCGCGGCGGCTTCTTTGTTTTTGCCTGCCTTGTAAAGTTTGATGCCTTCTTCGCGCTCGATCTGCGCGAAAATCGAAGCCGCTGAGAATATTGTAAAAACAATGACCAAAGAGATTTTGTAACTCATTTTCGTATAAACTTCTCCAAAGTTTTCAATTTCGAGAATATATCCGCCTTCGACGAATCGTCAAGAATTAACTTTCGCGCCGCTTTTCAAAATAAATACTCGTCCGAGTTTTGACAAACGACGCGGACAAAAGGCAAATTAAAGTTTCTGACTTTAAGCTGATTCGGCGGAAAAATTACAGAAAAAATTTATGCATTTCAACAATTAAAATCTAAATCTCTCCATCGAAAATTAAAGTATAAGTTCTTCGTATGAAAAAAATCGCGGCTAAAAATCCGTTGAAGATTATCGTTTTGCTGTGGCTCTCGGCAGTTTGTTTTTCCGCCGTCCGCGCCCAGCAAAACGCGCCGGAATTTTTCACTTACGCGGAACTCGAAACGCTCTACGCCGAAGATAAGCCGCCGCCGGATTTGAGCGCGAAGCTCGAATACTTATTTACCACGCCGGTTGTTGATAATTCTTATCCGAACGAGCAGCCGACGCGATTTTCGCGGTCGCCGCAGCTCGGCGAATATTTGCGCGTCGCCGAATGGAATATCGAGCGCGGTTTGGGTTTTGAAGCGATTGCCGCGATTTTCGAGGGCGACGAATCTTTCAGAAAACTGCTCGACGCGCGCCGTCTTCCCGCCGGCTCAAAAAAACGCGCGGAAATCGTCGAAGAAGCAAACGAATTGCGCGAGGCTGATGTCATCGTTTTGAACGAAGTCGATCTCGGAATGAAGCGCACTGAATATCGCGCTGTCGCCGCTGAATTAGCCGCGCGTTTGAAAATGAATTACGCTTTCGGCGTGAATTTCGTCGAACTCAGCCCGGTCGAACTCAGCCGAAATTTAAAGGGCGAAACCGTTCAGGAAAAAGAGTTAGCCGAATTAATTCGAGTTGATCCGACGCGCTACAAAGGCTTGCAGGGCATCGCCATTCTTAGCCGCTTTCCGCTCGAAAACGTGCGGCTCATTCCATATAAAACCAAACCTTATGATTGGTATCGAAGCGAGAAAACCGGCGCGAGCCTTTTGGAAAAAGGCAAACAGCAAATCGCCGATAAAATCTTCCTGGAGAAAACTCTGCGCGAAGTTCGTCGCGGCGGACGCTCGATGCTGCTCGCCGACATCGTTGACCAAAAATTTCCCGACGGTCGCGTAACCATCGCCGCGACGCATCTGGAAAATCGCACGAAATCGAAAAATCGCGTCAAACAGCTCGAAGAATTGCTCGCGCTTCTCAAACCGATTAAAAATCCAATCGTCGTCGCGGGTGATATGAACACTTCAAGCTCGGATTTTACGCCGACTTCCCTGAAGCGCGAACTCGCCAAACGCTACGGCAGTCCGGGTTTTTGGATCAAACAGGGCGTTAGCTGGATGCTCGGTTTCGGACTCGTCGAAAACACCGTTCTCGACGGCTTGACGTTCTGGCGCACACAAGCCGACCCGACCGTGCGAAACATTCCCGTTATGATGCCGAACTCCGAGCATAAATTCTTTTCGACCTTGCGGGAATTTCGCTTTGCCGACGGCGGCGCGTTCGATTTTCGCGGCGATGCGGAACATTCTTTTAACGACAAAAAACGAACGCTCGCCAATTCCAACGAGCGCGGCACGAAAGGTTTCGTGACGACTTTTCAGGTCACGCGCCCGATCAAATTCGTCGGCAAATACAAGCTCGACTGGATTTTCGTCAAGCCCGCTGACTTGAAAAATCCAATTGACCGCGAAGGCTCGTTCCGCTTCGCGCCGCACTTCGGGCAAACGCTGACCGAAGTCAACGAAATCACCGAAGACCGCGTTTCCGACCATTGTCCGATCATCGTTGATCTGCCGCTCAACGAACCG
>CAXTMQ010000083.1:15329-15758 GCA_964245305.1 uncultured Pyrinomonadaceae bacterium | reverse complement strand
ATTTACGGAAAGCCTAAAGATGATTTCAAGGATGACAATGAAAGTTGGCGACGAATTGTTTATGACGGTATGGATTTCCGTTTTGAGAATAAGCAACTTGTCAGAATCAGCGTTTATATTGAAACAGAAGATAAATAAATGAGCAATAAATTTCTCGAATTATTAAAAGAAAAAATCGTCGTTTTCGACGGCGCGATGGGCAGTAATTTGCAGTCACAAAATCTCACGATTGAAGATTGGGGCGGCGCGAATTTTGAGAATTGTTCGGAAAATTTGCTTTATACGAAACCGTCGGCGATTGAGCAGGTCCACGTCGGATTTCTTGATGCGGGCGTTGACGTGATAGAAACTAACAGCTTTGGCGGCGGCGAAGTCGTGGCGGGCGTAGCGGGCGGCGGTCAGCGCGGCCGGAGAGCCGTCCAGGGCGAT